>DASTUM010000035.1:0-11935 GCA_035759665.1 Micavibrio sp. | reverse complement strand
TGGGCGTTCATTCGTCAGCAGCTCCTGTGGTGGTTTCGTTTTTGGCCGACGTTACGGCGTGGCCTTTTTGTTTGTCTCTGTACTTGTCGAGGCCCAGCTTTCGTACGCAGGCGCGGGACGGATAATCGGCACTGGCCTCGTCTTTGGAAACGCAGGATATCCAATTGTCATATTCTCCCTGCGTGACGGCGTACACCGAAATCGGCATGGCGGCGTGATCCTTGCCGCAGATTTCAGAACATTGGCCATAATATATGCCCGGTACGGTCACGCGGAACCATGTCTCGTTCGTACGTCCCGGCACGGCGTCTTTTTTCGCCCCGAAAGCCGGGATTGTCCAAGCGTGAATCACATCCGTGGCCGTTGTGATGACCTGAATGTTTTTCTCGATGGGGACGACGACAGGATTGTACGTTTCCAGCATGCGGCGGCCCTTGCCATCCGGGATAAATTCATCCATCTCGTTTTCCGGAATCATGCGGGCTTCGATTTCGAGATCCTCATGATCGGGGTAGGTGTATGTCCAGTACCATTGCGAACCCGTCGCTTTAAGCGTCATGTCCGGCTCCGCCGTACGATCGAGATAGAACAGCAGCTTGTATGACGGGACGGCGATCCCGATGAGGATCAGGATCGGGATAATCGTCCAGATCACTTCGATCAGCACATTGTGGGATGTTTTGCTCGGCACCGGGTTGGTTTTGGCATTATAGCGCAGGGCGACCCATGCCAGCAGGGCGAAGACCATAACGACGATGCCGGCGGTGATATACAGCAGCAGATGGTCGTGGAAATCGTGCAGGCGGACCATGTTCGGAGTAGCAGCGTCCTGAAACCCGATATCGCCGGGCTTGGGTTCGAATGCGAAGGCGGGAAGGGTCGTTGCGGCGAATGCGACGAGGGTTGCCAGAATACGGTGCATGGACATCTTCATTGTCAATTTTTGCTAATCGCTAGGGTTATTGAAGGCGGTTTGTAAGAACCGTTCGATATTGCCATGCTTTTACGCCGAATAACAGGGCAAGAAAAGGGAAAAATGCAAGCCTTTCGGGGCTTTGAACAGCAAGGAATGACGTTATGATCGCAACGCTTTACACAAAACTTTCTACCATGGGCGGAATGCTGTGTAGGCTGGGTTTTAAAGCGTAATGATCGCCAGAGCCGCGGCGGCGGCCGTCTCCGTGCGCAGGATGTTCTTGCCCAGAGAAACCGGCCGGACATATCCGTGCGAGACGAGTTCCTGCTTCTCTTCCGCCGTAAAGCCGCCCGAAGGGCCGACCAGAAGGCCGCAATCATAATCGACACCGCGCGGCACGGACTCAATGCCCATGCGCTCAATCGCCGCCAGAAGCGGAATTTCGCCGGGCCAGCGCTCCAGCTTGTCGCGCAGGTCTTCGATTTCGTGAAGGGCGGGAATATCCATGCGCTCGCATTGTTCCGCGGCTTCGATGATCTGCGCCTCGATGCGCTCTGCGTTGATCTTGCGCATATCCGTGTTTTGTGTGAGGACGGGATGAAGATCGGTGGCGCCCAGCTCCACGGCCTTTTCGATGATCCAGTCCATGCGCTCTTTTTTAATCGGCGCGAAGAGCAGATGGAGCTTGTGCGCGGGGTGTTTTTGCTCGCGGATCCTGTTTTCAAGGGTGGTTTCGATCTGGCGCTTGTCGATCTTTTCGAGGCGCGCCACGAATTCACCGTCCCGCCCGTTGAATATACGCACCGCTTGTCCTGCTGCCACGCGCATGACGTTGCGAAGATAATGATGCACATCGCCTTCTAGCGAAAGGCTGATACCTTCGCCCAGGGGCTGATCTGTGTAAACGCGCGTTGTTTTCGTCAAGTCCGGCATGGTGCGTTCTTTTAACGCGAGCCGGCCCCATTCGCCAAGCCTTTTGTGCGTCGAAGCGAAAACGCGCTTGGCGGTGATATCGTTCCGGCGTTTAATAAGGCATGGGTTTTACGGATATACGCTTCGATCTCGTCGAAAGGCTGCCGCCCGCGGCGCGGCCTTACGCGCTTTTGATGCGGCTCGACAGACCGATCGGCTGGTGGCTTTTGCTGCTGCCCGGCTGGTGGGCTATCGCGCTGGCGTCCGGCGGGATTTCGAAGATGGCGGGCTGGGATTTTTACATGCTGGCCCTGTTCTTTTTCGGGGCCGTCATCATGCGCGGGGCGGGGTGCATCATCAACGATCTGTGGGATCGCGACCTCGACGCGCAGGTGGAGCGGACGCGGGCTCGGCCCCTTGCCTCGGGTCAGGTTAAAATCTGGCAGGCGGCGTCCTTCCTTTTCATCCTGCTCTTTCTCGGGCTTTTAATCCTTGTCCAGACATCGGCGCTGACAATCTGGATCGGTTTCGCCTCGATGATCTTCGTGATTGCCTATCCGTATATGAAACGCATCACCTGGTGGCCGCAGGCGTTCCTCGGCCTGACCTTCAATTTCGGCGTACCTATGGGATGGGCGGCGGTGCAATACGATATCGGTTTTGCTGCGCTTTTGATGTATGCGGGCGCGTTCTTCTGGACGCTCGGCTACGATACGATTTACGCGCATCAGGACCGCGAAGACGACCAGATGGTAGGCATCAAATCAACGGCGCTTTTGTTCGGTGAGCGCAGCAAGAAATGGGTCGGGATTTTCTATGCCGCCGCATGGTCGCTGATCGCCCTTTCGGCGTTCGTGGCGGGGGCGCAGGTGATTTCGCTGGGCCTTCTCGTTTTGCCGGGGCTGCATATGCTGCTTCAGGTTCTGCTCTGGAATCCCGACAGTCCCGCCAGTTCCCTGCGCTGGTTCAAATCCAACCGCGACGCGGGACTGCTGTTTTTCCTCTCTTTTATGGTTGCCACATTATAAAAATGCTTGATCTGCGCCGCAGATATGCTTTCAATGCATATTAGAGTTTGTTTATTGCGGAGATTACAATGCGTTCTTTGGTAGAAGAGTTTCTCGCTGGAACCCAGCGCGTCACAGTCAATGTTTACTATTTTAGGCCTTTGGAAGCGGGGCAGGAGCCTCTTAAGCTTCAAAGCAAGATCATCGGGGAAGAGCCGACGAAGCTGCATCATTCTGGAATCTTGCAACAATTCGTCTATCAGGAAGATGATTGCGCCGATCTGGATGAAGGTCTGAAAGAGATTTTCGCGGGCATCATGCAAGCTTCGGGCGGCGTGCTTAAAATACACGATCGCCGTGAAAGAGTGACTTTGATGCAAAAAGAGGCGCAACTAGCCGCGCAAAGAAAGCTGGCGGATGGCAGTGCGATTGAAAGTACGGCCGGTGTTCAGGTGCCACAGATATTAATCCCTACGAAGCAAGAGCAAAGCAATCCGGGTATGGCGGAAATTAACAAGGCGTTTACGACGCTGGTGCCTTATCCGCGGCTTCGCTCGTTTCTGCAAGATTGGCAGGACAATAAAGATGGGCCTTTGCACCACGTGCAATATGCAGTCTCTTCGCTGACGGATTCAGATTACCGCAACCACTACGCGATCAACTAATCGCCGTATAAACTGCGCAGTTTCTGTTCGGCGATGATCAGCATCGGCAGGTCGACCGACCCCGCCTTGCGGATGTCGGCGAAGAGCGAGTCCATCGCGCTGGCGACGCTTCCGTATTCGGCAAGCCATAGCGAGAGCAGGCTGCCCTTGCCGTTTTTCCTGCTGCCCATATCCTTGAGGATTTTCACCGTCAGGCCGGCTTGCGCCGCGTAGAGGTTTTCGACAATGGAATCGCGCGCCTCTGTCGACCAGTAATCGTTGGCGGGCAGGTAATCGGCATGTGTCCTCATCCAGTCGAGATGGAAATGTTCGCCCACCTCGAAATAGATTTTCCCGATGGTAAGAAGATCGGCCTTTTCCACGGCAGCGATGCGGATAATGTCGCAGGCCGAGGCCAGAAGCGGCATGATCGCGATGTCGTTCGATAGTTTTTCGGGAAGGCCGTCGGTCATGTCTGCCTTGGCCGTTTGCCGGATCAGGCCGAGCAGGCCGGGTGTCACGAAGGATTCGTAATTCTCGCGCAGTTTGGTTACGCCGCTCTGGAAAGCGGCGATATCCTTGTTGATATCGAGTTTCTGGCTACGGGCGAGCAGCCACGCCACGGCGCGTTCGGTCGTAATCGCGATCTCGCGGAAAGCCTTGAGCTGGACGATGGCGGGAACCTTGCTGTCGAGCGCTTCGATGTTCGCCCAGAGCTCGCGCAGGCCGAAGGATTCGCGCACGATGATATAGGCTTTGGCCACATCGGCGGGCGTCGCCGGGCTTTTCGCCATGCGCTCGCGCACGAAAGTCGGGCCCATGCGGTTGATGAGCGAACTGGCGAGCGTTGTGCAGATGATCTGGCGCTTAAGCTGGTGGCCCAGAATTTCTTTCGGGTAGGTTTGCGCAAGCTTTGCCGGGAAGTAGCGCATCAGGCGCCCTTCCATAGCCTTGCTGCTGGGGATGTCGGACTCCAGAAGTTCCCACGTATAAGCGATTTTGGCGTGCGCCTGTAAAATTGCGAGCTCGGGGCGGGTAAGACCGTGTCCCTGACGCAGGCGGCGCTGGATTTCCTCGTCGCCCGGAAGGTTTTCAAGGGCGCGATTCAGGCCGGTTCTGCGTTCCAGTTCGGAGATCAAAGCGGCCTGTTCCGATAATGTCTCGGCGGCCTGAAGCTCCATCAGGCTTATGCCCTGCGATTGCTGATAGTTGTTGCGCAGGACGAGGCGCGCCACTTCGTCGGTCATGGAGGCGAGAAGCCTGTCGCGCTTCCTGATATCCATGTTGTTGGCTTTGTTGCGCATAATGGCGGTCATCAGAATCTTGATGTTGACCTCGTGGTCGGAGGAATCCACGCCGCCGGAATTGTCGATGAAGTCCGCGTTGAGGCGCCCGCCATTCAGGGCGTATTCGATGCGGCCTTTTTGCGTGACGGCAAGGTTCGCTCCTTCGCCGATGACCTTGGCCCGCACTTCGTTGCCGTTGATGCGGAGCGCGTCGTTCGACTTGTCGCCGACTTCGGCGTGCGTTTCCTCCGTCGCCTTGATATAGGTGCCGATGCCGCCGACCCATAAAAGGTCGGTACGGGCGCGCAGCAAGGCCTGAATCAGTTCGCTCGGCGTCACGCGGTCGCGCTCGATGTCGAATCGTTTCATGATTTCGGGCGTCAGTTGCAGGCTCTTTTCCGAACGGCTGTATATTCTGCCGCCCTTCGAGAGAAGCTTCTGATTGTAATCGTCCCATCCCTTGACGTTTTCGAAGAGCCGCTTTCTTTCCGCGAAGGATTTCTGCGCGTCCGGATCGGGGTCGCAGACAATATGCAGGTGGTTGAACGCGCCGATCAGGCGGATATGTTCGGATAAAATCATGCCGTTGCCAAACACGTCGCCGCCCATATCGCCGACGCCGATGACGTCGAAATCCTGCGTCTGTGTGTCATGATTCAGCTCGCGGAAATGACGCTTGACCGATTCCCACGCGCCGCGCGCGGTAATACCCATTTTCTTGTGGTCGTAGCCGGCCGATCCGCCCGACGCGAACGCATCGCCTAGCCAGTGGCCGTATTCTATGGACAGCGCGTTGGCAATGTCGGAAAAAGTTGCCGTGCCCTTGTCCGCTGCGACAACGAGATACGGATCGTCGGAATCGCGGCGCACGACATTTTTAGGAGGCATAATTTTGGCCCCGTCCTGATTGTCCGTAATGTCGAGCAGGCCGCGGATGAAGATTTTATAGCATTCTATACCCTCGGCGAGGAAAGCGGGGCGTCCGCCTTCCTTGGGAGGCTGCTTTACGACGAATCCGCCCTTCGCGCCCATCGGCACGATGACGGAGTTTTTCACCTGCTGCGCCTTCATCAGGCCCAGGACTTCCGTGCGGAAATCCTCCGCGCGATCCGACCAGCGGATGCCGCCGCGGGAAATCATGTCCATGCGCAGATGAATGCCCTCGACGCGCGGCGAGTAAATCCATATTTCGCGGAACGGACGGGGTTCCGGTAGGTCGTCGATCTTTTTCGAATCGAGCTTGATGGAGATATATGGTTTAGGCTTGCCGTCCTTGTCCGTCTGGAAAAAATTCGTGCGCACGGTCGCGTTGACCACCGCGGTCATGGAGCGCAGAATGCGGTCCTGTTCCAGAGAATCCACGCTTTCCAGTGCATGATCGATTTCGACGGCGTATCCCGCCGCGTAAACCTCGTTGTCGCCCTTTTTGATGGCCGGATCGAACAGGCTGAGGAACAGCTTGACGATCGACGAGGCGATTTTCGGATTTTCGGCCAGCGTCTTCTCGATATATTCACGGCTGTAATGCAGCCCGACCTGGCGCAGATAGCGCAGATATGTCCGGAGAATCGTAATTTCGCGCCAGTTCATCTTAGCGTTGACGACGAGCTTGTTCAGCCCGTCATTTTCCATCTGGCGGCTCCAGATTTTATCGAAGGCTTCCTCGAACACGCCCTTGATATCGCCGGCGGCGAGCAACGCGCCATTGCCGTTGCTTTCCATTAAAAAGTCGTGAATCCAGACCGGGTATTTGCCGTTTGCAGGCTTAACCTCGAACGGAAGCTCGGCGATGATACGGAGCCCCATCTTTTCGAGCATCGGCAGCACGTCCGAAAGGGTCATCGGCTTGCCGGGGCTGAAAACCTTCAGCCGGATCTGGTTCTGCGGGCAGTCGTGCGGACGGTAAAGATCGAGCGCGATATGATCCGTCTCCAGAACCTTTTCGATCTTGCGGATATCGTGAATTGCTTGTTTTGGCTCATACTCTTCATGATACGATACGGGGAAGGCGAAACCGTATTTTTGCGTAATCCTGCCTATCCAGGCGCGGTCGCCGGTTAAACTCTCCATCGCATCGCGGAGCCGTTCCGCCCAAAGGCGGCCGGCATCCTCGAGTTTTTTCTCGATAGAAGCCGCGTCGTACTTCGGCACAGCCTTAAGATGGTTGGTATCGATCAGGTAAATAACGCGCGCGAGGGGTGAATCGTCCTGCGTGACCTGATAATTCGTGCATTGGCCGCCGAGTTCGTTTTCCAGGACGCTCTGAAGCTTGAGGCGCAGGCGCGTTTCATACCGGTCGCGCGGAACGTAAACAAGGCAGGAAATATAGCGGCCGAACGGATCGGTGCGCATATAAAGCGCGATGCGCGGGCGCTCCTGCAGGCGCAGAATGCTGATCGCGTGTTCGAAGAGAAGGCCTTCCGAAATCTGCAAAACTTCGTCGCGTGGATATTTTTCGAGGATATGGCGCAAGGCGCGGCGGTCATGGCTGCCGGGAATAAACTCCGAGCGGTTGATGACGTTCTGCACTTTGACACGCAGGAAGGGGATGTCGCTGACGCTGCGAGAATAGGTCACCGAAGTGAACAGGCCGACGAACAGCATTTCGCCGGTGACCTTACCGTCTTTGGCGAACAATTTGACCGCGATGGCGTCCATAGGTACGCGGCGGTGCACGGTAGAGCGGCGGTTGACCTTGGCGATTGTCAGCGGCGGCTGGCCGCGGCGGAGTTCCTGCTGCGGTTCCGAAAGACATTCGCGCGCGTCGTTTAAGTAGACCGGCACATACTCGTCGCGCAGCAGGCCGAGGCTGCGGTCAGGCACGGTTTCCGATATCAGCTTGCCTTTTTTCTCGACGAATTTATATTCGCGATAGCCGAGCAGCGTAAAGTTGTTGTCGTATAGATATTCGAGAAACGCCTGGTATTCCTCGATCAGGAAGTCGTCGAATTTCGCGGGGGCGTTGCTGAGCTGGCGCTGGGCGTTGCGCAACATTTCCTTCATCGGTTCCCAGTCGCGTGTGGCGTTTCGCACATCCTCCATGACCTGCAGCAGGCCCATTCTCAGTTCTTCGGCTTGTGCGTCGTTGACCGTGCCGCGAAGTTCGACATGCGTCATGGAATAACGGGCGCGGCCCTCCTCATGATGCGCATGGAAGGATTTAATGTTCTTATCCTTGCCGTAATTAACATAGAGAGTCGGATGCACCAGCATATGGATGAGCTGCCCGTGGCGGACGATTTCGGCGACGATGGAATCGATCAGGAACGCCATATCGTCCTGCACGATGTCGATGAAGGTGCGGCCCGTGCCCCAGCCGTCCTTGTCCTTGGCCGGAGTGTAGATGCGGATGGACGGCTTGCCTTTTTTCTTCGATTGGAAAAGATCCCAGTGGCTTTCAATGGTTTTTGCCAGAACGGGCGCGCTGATCTGCTTCAGATCGTCTTCGGGAATCTTCTCCAGAAATTTTTGCGCGAAATCTTTGAGCAGCGCAGGAGATTTTGCAGGAAGGTGCTTGAGCGTTTCGGACGTAAAAGATTTTGCCATGATGGAGATAATTACACCTTTTTGCCGCGGTAATTTTGGTCATACCCTATGCTTGAAATATGCATAAAGCAAGGTTGATTGAACCACGCATCGCCGCCTTTTTCTATATGCGGCGCGGCATGCCGCGTTCCCTACCGCGTTAAGTCGATGACGATACGGCTTCCGCCGCCGGGATTGTCGATGGACGCCTTGTAACCGATGCTCGATGCGCTCTTGAGCTGGAGGATGAGCATGGTGCCGCCGTCCGGAGCGGCTTCGGTGCGGTAGGAGGAGAGCAGCGGGTTTTCTGAAAAGCTTTTCTGGCTCTCTGCGTTCCACGCCGCCTTGGGTAGTTCGACAACAAGGATTTTTTCCTTGTTGTCCAGGTCGGCCGTAAAAGCCGTTTTCCCGCGCATATCGAGAACGATCCGGATCTTGCCCGGATGTTCGCCGATGCGCATGGCCGTGACGGCCGGGCCGTCGCCGCCTGCCGCCACCGGTTGCGGTGCGACCGGTTCTTTCGCGGCGGCGGGCGGAGGCGCAGTACTTTCTTCCGCCGCAGGGACGGCGGGAGGGGAGGATGCCGCAGCAGGCTCTTGAGCGGAGGGCGCTTGCTGCGGGTGCGCGGGAACGGGGAACGGCTCGACCACTACGTCTTTGGGATCGGGCGGCAGTGGAACGGGCGCTTCCAGCGGGGTAATGGAGCGCTCGTCGTCGAGCATTGCGGAATCTATCGGGTCTACGGGCGCGGCGGGGCTGTCGCCCGTCAGGACTTCGAGCTGCGAAATAAGGTTTTGTATGTCTTTTTCAATGGAAACGAGGCGTACAATCGCCGGCGCCATGGCGTCGAAATCGTTTCGAAGCTCCTGCACGGCGTTTTCTAGGCGGTCGAGGCGCGAGACTTCGCTGGAAAGCTTCTGGGAGAAAAGCTGGGTGTTGTTGCCCTTGGCCTGCAATATGGGAAGCCCGTCCGCGCTTTTCGGTGCGCCGGTCGTTCCGGGAAGGGGAGGCGCGTCATCGGCGCGGGGAGGGGCGGATATCGGTTTCAAGGTGTCGGACGTGGAAGAGGATGGTCCGCCACTGTAACCGTGCGGGGATGATTCGCCGCAAGAAGACAGCAAGAAGGCGCAGAGCAGTCCTAAACTGCCCCGTGAAATTCGTTTAAAAAATGCTCGTCCGCCGCAGAAATACGGCATCGGTGTCCAGGATCTGGACATTCTGGGTGTGATCCTGCGTTGGTAGTTGCTCAAGAGCGAATATGCCCTGCGATCAAGGATACGTTTGACGGAATCGCTTGGCAACTATTCATATCCTGAAAAAGGAATAATTTTTCCAAGGGTTACTCGATTTTGCTTCGTCCGCCATTTCCTGCTGAAGCGGCTCATGTCAGCGCATGTACTCTTGCCGAGCACGGGGCATCAAGCTATGGTCGTCGCATGTCGCAGCGCCGCTTTTTCCGTATTGCCACAGGGGCGATTCAATGCTTTCTGGCGGTCCTTGTTTTGATTCAGGCCAGCCCGGTTTTTGCGCATGTGGAAATCCAGCCCCTGTTTTTAGGCAAATGGGTGATTACGGCAAACGACGCCAATTATTTTATTTCGCTTGCCCCTGACGGCTCGTATAGCAATTCCTCCGAACTCATCATGCTCGAACCTCCGCAAGCAGGCATTTACACGTTTGACGGGTTTACGGACGGCGTACAGATCAACGATGTAACGGTTTCCATCGCCGAGCCTTTGGATTACGGCAGCAGCACTTTCCTGATGGATGATTTCCAGGTGATCTATCCGCCGACGTCAACCGGCGGCGAAGTAACGATCGAGTTTGGCGCTCGTGCACGCACGTCGGGCGACGGCAATAATTATGGGGATGGGCTTTACACAGGCGTTCTTACGGTTGAAATCCATCTCTAACTTTGTGACAGTGTCCGCCTTCAAAGGAGATACAAATGAACCGCCTTCCGCTTTTTAAATTTGCTTTTTTTCTTTTTCTTGCTGTGCTTTCCGGTGTTCCGGAGGCCGCACGGGCTGATCTCGCCATCACGCCCACGATCATTGTGATCGAAGGCCGCAATAGATATGCAGACATCAATCTTATCAATACGGGCGACAAGCCTGTTACCTATGATATGAACTGGCGCTTCATGCAGATGGTCGAAGGTAAGATGGGCTATAAGACGGCGGATGCATCGCTGACGGATTTCGATCTGTCAAAAAACTCTGTTTTTACGCCCAGGAAAGTGACGCTGGAACCCAAAATCCGGCAGAAAATTCGTATTGCCCTGCGTTTGAAAGGCGAGCCTCCCGCACCCGGTGATTACAGGGCGCATATGGAATTCGTCATGGGCGGAGCGGAAGCCTTGAAAAAAAAGCAGACAAAGACTGCCGCGGAGTCCGTGGGGGGGCCGCATAAGACCGCTGTCGGCGTGGGCATCAGGGTTGGATATAGTATTCCAATAATTTACCGCGTCGGTGAGAGCAATGTCCGCGCTGAAATAGGCTCCGTAACGACGCAGGTCAACAAGGCCGGTAAACTTGAAGCCAATGTGGAACTGTCCCGCACCGAAGGGCCGTACGGCGTAATCGGGCATCTTTATATATATCACGTCAAAGGCGGTGAGCAGGTCAAGATCGGGGAAATCGCGAATGCGAATATTTTCCCTGAAATCCGGACACGCGTTTTTAACGTTCCGTTGTCTGCGAACAGCCTGGCCGAGGGGCAAATCCATCTTGTCCTGGAAAACGCGATCAAGGGGCGGGAGCAAGAAGTCCTGACCGAAAAGACGATATCGATACAGTAACGGTTTCGTACAAAAAAAAGAGGCATCCGGATGGATGCCTCTTTTTTATTCTTTTAAATTAGTAAGCAAGCGTTAGGACGAACGATGCCGTGTGAGGGCTGTTCGCATCGTCCGGCGTTCCCGTGAAGGTAAGTTCGGCGCCGAGATCGACGTTTTCAGGCGTGGAGCCTGCAAGAATCGTGACGGCACCGGTGTCAGAGTCGGCGTCGATATTGCCGGTTTCCGTGGCCGTGTCATAGGTCACGGCGGTCAGGTCAATCCCGGTATCCGTAAACGGCGTGGTTCCGCTGCGAGTCATGGTCATAACCGTTGCGGCCGGAACTTCAACCGTTATCTGTCCCGGGCCCGTGCCAGCTGTCAGTTCCGTCAAGGTGGAGGTGGTTACGCCAGCGGCAACGGCGGTTACACCGCCGCCCGGCGTTAGGGTCAGCGTCGGCGTTTCACCGCCTCTAACCACGACAAACCATGAGCCGAAGTCGATATCTGCCGTCTTTAGAACGTCGATGCCGGAGTCGGTTGCCAGCGTAACGTTAATTGTTTGGTTATCGACCTGGGCGCTGGCCTGGCCGGATATGGCAGCCACGGCGATAACGGCCACGGCGGCGAAAGTTTTTAATGAATTAAATCTCATGATTTCTCCTTTAAGATTCCCTAGGGTTTGACGACAGTCACCGGAATAGGTTAAAGGCGGTTGCGGGGCATTCTGCTCGCTAAACATCCAGTTTTTCCTATCTGGCAGTCTTTTTATATCACAGGAAAAACCTTAAGACATTGTTAAAGTAACTTTTTGCACTTTTGTTAACCATAAAAGTACTTAAAATCATTAGAAAATTTTAACTCTATAT
>DASTUM010000034.1:0-3166 GCA_035759665.1 Micavibrio sp. | reverse complement strand
ATGAATCCTTAAAGAAACTAAAAACCGATTACGTCGATCTTCTGCTCGTCCACTGGCCGTTCCCCGAAACGCCGGTAGCCAGGCTCGTCGAAGGCGTGATGGAGGCCCAGGCCGCGGGCAAAGCCAGACTGATCGGCGTTTCCAACTTCACCGTCGCGCAGATGGAAGAGGCGCTGAAATTCTCCGGCGGAAAGGTCTGCAACAACCAGGTCGAATACCATCCCTACCTCTCGCAAAAACCCGTCCTCGATTTCATCCGCCGCAACGGGATGGCACTCACGGCTTATTCTCCCATCGCGCGCGGCAAAGCCGTCAAAGACACCACGTTGAAAAAAATCGGCCTGAAATACGGCAAGAGCGCGGGGCAGGTTTGCCTTCGCTGGCTGGTGCAGCAGGACGGCGTCATCGCCATACCGAAATCCGCGACGCCGGAAAACATCAAAAGCAATATCGATATTTTTGATTTCGAACTCGGCGCCGACGACATGCGGAAAATCGAAGCGCTGGCTTCGCCTGACGGTCGGCAGGTCAATCCCGACTTCGCCCCGGCATGGGACAGGGCGCCTTAGTTCGCGTGCGTGGTGGCGTTCCTTTATTGAAAAAACTAACGGCGGGCTGCAGCTAGAAGTCTTTCCGCCCGCTCCACATCTTCGGGAGAATCGATTCCGGCCTGCGCCATGCCCGCATCGACATTGAGCGTCACGGTCTGCACCGAAATGCCGTTTTCCAGCAGGCGGAGCTGTTCCAGCCCTTCGAGCTCCTCATATTTTCCTTCGGGTAACGTCACGAATTTCTTCAGAACGTCAAAGCGGAAACCGTACAGCCCGATATGCTGGAACACAGGCGAAAATTCGCTCCTGCGCAGCGCGTCTTCCTTGCGGATCGCGGGAAGGATGTTTTTCGAAAACCACAGCGCCCTGCCTTTGACGTCTGTCACGCAGGTTGTGCCGCTGAACGGCGTAACCTTCTTGCTTTCGCGCAGCGCGTCGAGCTCGCTCCATCTGAGTTGAACGATCGGCGTCACGACCTCGATATTCGGATCGCCCATATAGGTTTCCAGCATCCTGACCGGCGCTTCGACGGGCGTGAAAGGGGCGTCGCCCTGAAGGCCGACGACGAAATCGAAATCGCCGGCGAGCTGTGTCGCCGCTTCAAGAACGCGGTCGGAGCCTGTCCTGCATTGGCTGGATGTCATCACGCACGGAATGCCGATCTGCCCGCAATGTTCTTCGATCCGCCCGTCTTCGGTGGCGACGGCGATGGTGACGTTCTTTATTTTTTGCGCGGCCTCCTGCGCGACAGCCGCCACGCGCGCGAGCATTGTCTCGCCGCCGATTTTAACGAGCGGCTTTCCAGGAAAGCGGGTGGAGGCATAGCGGGCGGGGATGATAATGGCTGTTTTCATAGGGCCGATCTTAGCCGAATTCGGCAAGCGGCGGAACTGTTCTTTTAGACTTGCGTTGGCTGGGAAACCCCCCGAATTTTGAGAAACAGGAGAAAGACTATGTCGAAAATAACCACATTTGAAGATCTGTTCTGTCACGAATTGTCAGACCTCATGAACGCTGAAACGCAACTGACGAAGGCGCTCCAGGAAATGGCCGAGGCCGCCTCCGATCCAACCTTGAAAGAAGGTTTTGAAACGCACCAGCAGGAAACCGAAGGACAGCTTGAAAAAATCCAGCAGGTTTTTGAATCTATTGAGATGGAGCCTGAAAAAATCACCTGCGAAGCGATGAAAGGCCTGATCAAGGAAGGCAAGGACGTTATCAGCGAGTTTGAAGAAGGCCCGCTGCGGGACTGCGCCCTTATCATCGCGGCCCAGAAAGTCGAGCATTACGAGATCGCCGGTTACGGTTCGGTCTGCGCGCTTGCGGAAAAACTGGGTTTTGACGAAGCGAAAGAACTTCTTGGCGAAATCCTCGAAGAAGAAAAAGCCACGGACGAAAAACTCACCGAGGCCGCCGAAAACATCAATGAAAAAGCCTACGACGAGGTAGCGGACGCCGCCGAATAGGGGGTTTTCAAAGAAGGAAAAAGGCCGGGTATTCCCGGCCTTTTCTTATTTCGTGTCCGTCCACCATGTGTCCGAAACGCCCGGCGTGAGGGGTGAAAGCTTTTCGGGGTGTTTCAGTTTCTTCCAGTATGCCAGATTGAACTTGTTCGAATGCCAGTGCGGGATGACGTAGTATCCTGCGAGCAGAACGCGGTCGAGCGCATGGGTATAGGCCACCAGTTCGTCCCGCGTCTTCGCGCGGATCAGTTTTTCGATCAGGTCGTCGATAACAGGATCGGCAATTCCGATATAATTGCGCGATCCTTTCATGCTGGCTTTTTCCGTGCTCCAGAAATCACGCTGTTCGTTGCCCGGTGAATCCGACTGCGCGATCACGCCCGTGGTCATGTCGTAATCGAAATCGTTCAGGCGGTTCTGGTATTGCGCGGGGTCGAGAACGCGGTAATTCGCCGCGACGCCGATCTTTTTCAAATTGGCGATGAAGGGCAGAACCCAGCGTTCAAACATCGGGCTGGAATCGATGATCTCGAATTTCAGCTTGTCACCCTTGGCGTTGGCGCGGATTCCGTCCTTGCCGAGCTTCCATCCGGCCTCGTCGAGGATTTGCGCGGCAGTGCGCAGGTTCGCGCGCATATTGCCCGTGCCGTCGTTTTTCGGCGGGGCGTAGCGCGTGGTGAATACCTCATCCGGAATCCTGCCGCGATATTGTTCCAGAATTTTCAGCTCCGCTCCCACGGGCGGGCCTTCGGGCGCGGCGAGGTCCGAGTTCTCGAAATAACTGTCGGTGCGCTTGTAACTGCCATAGGCGAACTGTTTGTTCGACCATTCGAAATCGAACGCATAGGCAAGCGCCTTGCGCACGGCCTTGTCCGCGAAGGCGGGCCGGCGGATATTATAAAGGAATCCCTGCATCCCGGCGGGACGTCCGTGCTTCACTTCCTCTTTGACGATCCGCCCGTCCTTGACGGCGGGTGCGTTATAGGCGGTGTGCCAAAGCTTTTCCGTGTTTTCGAGGCGGTAATCATATTGCCCGGCCAGAAACGCTTCGAGCGCCACGTTGCTGTCCTTATAATAATCGAACACGATGCGATCGAAATTGAACCGCCCCCTGTTGATAGGCAGATCCTTGCCCCAGTAACTGGCGTCGCG
>DASTUM010000033.1:0-2167 GCA_035759665.1 Micavibrio sp. | reverse complement strand
TCTAAGTGAGGCTTTTTGACCGGGCCGAAAATAGTGACGGGCTATAGTCCTGATTCTTCGGAAATTGCGCAGGCCTATTTAGCCGCCATCGTCAAATCATCGAGCGATGCCATCATCAGCAAAAATCTGGATGGCACGATTACTTCGTGGAACGCTGGCGCGGAAAATATCTTCGGCTATACGGCCAGCGAGGCGATCGGCCGGAATATCAGCTTGATCATTCCTGAAGACCGCCTTTGGGAAGAGGCGCATATCATCAAGAAAATAAGATCCGGGCAGGGGATCGAGCATTTCGAAACCATTCGCCGCGCCAAAGACGGCCGCATGATCGAATTGTCCATCACCATATCCCCGATCCGCGACAATAGCGGCGTTGTCATCGGCGCGTCGAAGGTCGCGCGGGATATCACGGAAAAGAAACGCATCGAAAGGCTGCTCAAAAAAACGAATGAAGAGCTGGAGATGCGCGTTCACGACCGCACCCAGGCTTTGCAGCAGCAAAGAGCATTTTTGAAAGCCATTCTGGACAGTATCTGCGATTCCGTCGTGGCTTGTGACGAAAACGGCATATTGAATCTGTTCAACCGTTCCAGCGAAGATCTGCATCTGGAAGAAACCAAGGCGATTCCGCCCGAAGAGTGGGCGTCCTTCTATCATCTTTACTATGCCGACGGAAAAACGCTGATGAAAACGGAGGATATTCCGTTGATGCGCGCGTTGCGGGACGGGCGCGTGGAGAATGTGGAAATGGTCGTCGCCGTGCCGGGACAGGAACCGCGCACGCTTCTGGCGAGCGGGCAGTCGCTGATGGACAAGCAGGGCAGGAAATTCGGGGCGGTCGTTTCCATGCACGACGTCACCGAGCAGAAAAAGCAGCAAGCGGCGCTGATAGAATCCCGCAGCTTCCTGCGCAAGATGATCGACACGGTTCCCGACCCGATTTTCGTGAAGGACGACAAGCATTGCTGGATCGAAGGGAATGTCGCGTTCTGGAATCTCGTGGGGCCCGAAGAGAATATTCGCGGCAAATCGGATTACGATCTGTTCCCGAAGGAGCAGGCGGATCAGTTCTGGGAGGGCGACAACCAGGTTTTTACGGGCGGAAAACTCCACGATGCCGAAGAGCGCCTGCGTACGCGCGACGGGAAGGACATCGTGATCGTGACGCGCAAGATGCCGCTCACGTTGCCGGACGGGCGTAAAGCGCTGGTCGGCATTATCCGCGATGTAACACAGCAGCGCCAGATCGAGGAGGAATTGCAACAGCACAGGAACAACCTTCAGGAGCTGGTGCACGTCCAGACGAAAAACCTTATCAAGGCCAAGGAGCGCGCCGAAGCGTCCAGCAGGAGCAAGGAAGAGTTCCTTGCCAATATGAGCCATGAAATCCGCACGCCCATGAACGCGGTTCTGGGAATCGCCCAGATTTTGAACAGCGGGCAGCATACGCCGGAAAAACAGCGTGAGCTGCTCAATACCCTGACGGTCAGCGCGCACCAGATCCTCGATCTGATGAACGACCTTCTCGACGTTTCGAAGATCGAGGATGCATCTTTTTCGCTGGAAAACGTGCCTATCTGCCTTGAGGAAATCGTTGCGGAGGTTATCAGCATCAACAGGATCGCGGCGCAGAACAAGAATATCGCGCTGGAATACGATTATAGAATCAAAGGGCCGCGCAATTTCATGAGCGACCCCGTGCGCCTGCGCCAGGTTCTCATGAACCTCACCAGCAACGCGGTAAAATTCACCAGCGAGGGATATGTCCGCATCGAGGTGGACAGCCTTGAACAGTCTTCGCACAAAAGCGATGAACTGCATGTCCGCATCGACGTTATCGATTCCGGCCCCGGGATCGACGCCGACAAGATCGGCAGGATTTTCGAGCGCTTCGTGCAGGCGGACAACAGCGTCGCGCGCAAATACGGCGGATCGGGCCTCGGCCTGACGATCTGCAAGCAACTGGTCGAAATGATGGGCGGAACTATTTCTGTGAAGAGCGCGCCGGGGAGCGGTTCGTGCTTTACCGTCATCGTGCCTTTGAAGATTGCGGGCGATGGCGGCATGGTTGAAGGCGGCGCGGGCGGGGACGGCAAGGTACGCGCGGCGGATTCTGCGAAAAAGACGATTTTGCTGGTTGAAGATTACGAGCCGAACATTCTGGTCA
>DASTUM010000032.1:0-3094 GCA_035759665.1 Micavibrio sp. | reverse complement strand
GGCAGCATCGGATTGTCATTGGCGACCATGGCGGGGAGCAGGGTTATGCCGTAGCCGGTATGCACAAGCTGGATCAGCGTCGAGAGGCTGGCGGCGGAAAGGGTTTTCATTTCCTTCACCGATTCCAGGCGGCAGGCGTCGAGCGCGTGGTCGCGCAGACAATGCCCGTCTTCGAGCAGAAGGAGTTTTTCACCGCGCAAATCGCGCAGATGGATTTTCGCATTCTTCGGGAAGTAGCCGGGCGGGGCGGCGCAAAAGAATTCCTCTTCAAACAGGGTCTGCTCGGCGAGACCTTTTGTATCGTACGGGAAGGCCATCAGCGCGAAATCGAGCGTGCCGTCATGCAGCTTTTCGACGATCTGGTGGGAGCGCAGTTCGTGCACGTAAAGTTCGAGTGCAGGAAGCCTTTCCTGCAGAGGCTTGAGGATTTTCGGCAGGGTGTAGGGCGCGACGGTCGGAATGACGCCCATGCGCAACGGCCATGACAGCGGCGCGCTGGCGCGGCGGGCGCGGTAGGTGATGTCTTCCATCTGCGCGATCATCGGTCTGGATTTTTCGATCAGTTCCTCGCCGAGCGGGGTGAAACGCACGATCCGGCGTTTGGTGCGGTCGATGACGGGCGCGCGCAGGATGTCTTCCATATCGCGCACACCGCCGCTCAGGGTCGATTGGGTGACGTTGCAGGCTTCGGCAGCCGCGTGAAAGTTGCGATGTTCGGCCAGAGCCTGCAGATATTGCAGTTGCCGCAGGGTCGGGAGATTTTCCATTGATCGGATTTATCATTCTTTTAACAGTATTTCAATCGGTATTTCCGATTAAAAAGAAAGGCAGAACCCATTGGATTTGGCAACGCGGCATCGCTATGGTTTTCCTGTCATTCTGAGCGAAGCGAAGAATCTTGAACGGGCAAACACGAAGATTCTTCGCTGCGCTCAGGATGACAAATACCCATATCTTTACATCAGAAAGGACTATCCCCATGCTCGGTATCGGCGACAAGCTGCCCAATTTCTCTATCACAGGCGTCAAGCCCGGTTTCATGGCCCACGAAGAAAACGGCCAGTCGGCGTTCGAAGCGATCGATCAGGACAGTTTCCAGGGCAAGTGGAAAGTCTTTTTCTTCTATCCAAAGGACTTTACGTTCGTCTGCCCGACGGAAATCGTCGAATTCGCCAAGCTGAACGATGAGTTCAAGGATCGCGACTGCATCGTTCTCGGCGGTTCCACGGATAATGAATTCTGCAAGCTGGCCTGGCGCCGCGAGCACAAGGATCTGAACAGGCTCGACCAATGGAGTTTTGCGGATTGCAATGGCTCTCTCGTCGATGGCCTCGGCATTCGCGACAAGGTGAACGGCGTTGCTTATCGCGCGACCTTTATCGTCGATCCGCACAATGTGATCCAGCAGGTCACTGTGAACAATCTTAATGTCGGGCGCAACCCGAAAGAGATCCTGCGTATTCTCGACGGGCTGCAATCCGATGAGCTGTGCGCTTGCAACCGCCCTGTCGGCGGCGAGACGATCAACGCCGCAGCGGAAGCCGCAAAACTGAAGATCGCGGCGTAACCCTCTGCCGTCTTTGCGAGGAGCGTAGCGACGCGGCAATCCATGGATTGCTTCGGCTTCGCCTCGCAATGACGGTTTAGAATAGAAAAGGACTCATCATGTCGCTCGACAACATAAAAAACGCGATGCCCGATTACGCCAAGGACATCAAGCTCAATATTTCCGCTCTTACCAACGAGGAAACGCTTACGGCCCAGCAATTCTGGGGCACGATCGTTTCCTGTGCATTGGCCGGCGGGAATGAAATGGTGATTGCCAACGCCGCCGTGGAAGCCGCGAAGCATCTGTCGGCCGAAGCGATGAATGCCGCGAAGGCCGCCGCTTCGATCATGGCGATGAACAATGTTTATTATAAATTCGTCGGTATGAGCGCCAACCCCGAATATAAGACCATGCCGGCCAAGTTGCGCATGAACGTGATTGGCAACCCTGGCGTAGACAAAGGCGATTTCGAACTCTGGAGCCTTGCCGTATCCGCGATGAACGGATGTAAATACTGCGTCGATGCGCATGAAGCGCAGTTGCGCGGCCACGGCATCGATTCCGCGAAAACTCAGACCGCGGTGCGTATTGCCTCGGTCATGGCGGCCGCTTCTGCCGTCCTGAGGGGCGAAGCCGCGATGGCCGGAAACAGCCTTGTAACGCAGGCCGCGTAATTGCTTTTTCCTTTGAGAAAACAAAAATGCCCCGTTTGTGCGGGGCGTTTTTATTGCGGATAATCGTCCTTGATTTGCGCGGTCAAATTTTTTGTTTTCTGGGTTTGTAATCATCAACATCGGGAATGATGCTGTATTGATCCCAGACAAGATTGAAAAGAAACCGAAATGTTTCTGCGAATTTTCTCTCTTTCAATACTATAATTTCAACATTGTTTTCTGTGAAGTTCATAAATCCTATTTTATCACCATATGAGTAAAAAGAATTATCATTCCATATATGATCAGGTAACCAGCGGTATTCACAAAAATCTCTGCCAATAAAATTATAATTGCCCTTTTGAATCGTAATGCGAACGTTCATTTTTCCCAGAAGCTTTTCCATACGCGGAACGTGGTTTTCATAGTACCACTGCTCGCCAAGCCATTTGATCCATAAATCCGGGTTGGCGTTTAAAAGACATACGTGCCCGCCAACTTTTTTTGCCGTTTCATAGATATCATTCATAAAAGCGCGAAAGCCTTGCGGGCCTTCATAACGTTGGAATGTCTGTTGTCTTTTTCGAACCCCATCATCATCCAGGAAAACAATGCCTTCCTGAATCAGGAGGGTGCCGATTTTCTCCAGCGTCGTCTTGCTCGGCGTGCTGGATTCTTTTTCGAAGTTCGAGAGGGTCTGGACGTGGATATCGCAACGTTCGGCGAGGTCTGGCTGGCTCCAGTTGAGGAGGGCGCGGGCGGCGCGGCATTGGGCGGGCGTGATGATTTGCATGTAAAATCGTATAAAATGTGATTGGGTCTTTAGAATATATGGAATTATTTTATAGACTTCAAAATGATATTTTTATAGCCTTTTCTTTAGCAAATAATG
>DASTUM010000031.1:0-2523 GCA_035759665.1 Micavibrio sp. | reverse complement strand
ATCTCTGGAGCTGGCGCGTATGCACGAAAACCGAAGAGCGGCTTGCCCTTAAAACGCCTTGAAATTATAGTTTCTCATAAACGGATCATTATTTAAGGAGATTTCCATGCGATGCCTTCGTACCCTTCTCGCCGTCAGTATGCTGAGCCTTCCCTTCTCCGCCGCACCTGCTCTGGCGCAAGACAACGGCCTCGCCCTGCCGCCGGAGGGATCGACGATTATCAACTTCTCCGCAACGGAAAAGCGCTCCGTGCCGCAAGATTTGCTCATGGCATCGCTACGCATTGAACTCGACGAAGGAACGCCCACCGAAATCCAGAAGAAAATCAACGAATCGATGAAAAAAGCCCTTGAAATCGCCAAGGCGGAAAGCGCCTTCAAGGTATCGACCGGCTCCTACTCCGTCTATAAATACGACAAGCCCGGAAAAATCCTGAACAAAGAAACGGGCCAGCAGGAGATGATTCCCGTCTGGCGCGGCTCGCAAACCATCGATATCGAATCCAAGGACGCGACCAAACTTCTCGATACGGTCGGCAAAATTCAGGAACTCGGTTTCGCCATGAACAACCTGTCTTATACGGTGTCGCCGGAAGTCGCCGACAAGGTACGAGACGAACTGATGGTGGAGGCGCTGAAAAAGCTTACCGCCAAAGCCAAGGTCGTCGCCAGCACGCTCGGCAAACAAAATGTAGACCTCGTCGATGTCAATGTCGATATGGGAGGCCCGGTAATGCCGATGTACAACAAAGCCGTGATGATGCGCGCGGAAGCCGCCAGCATGGATGCCGCGATACCTGCGCCTGTGGCGGAAGCCGGTGAAACCGATCTGGCCCTGACGGTATCGGCGCGGGCCCTGATCAAATAATCGGGCAGCGTCCGGTACTTCGCGCGCGGATCGCCCGCGCGCGTTTCACAGGGAAGCGGTTTTCTCTTCCAGATGATGACGGCTTATGCCGAAATAGGCTTTCACCGCCGCAATTCTTTCCGCAATAGCCGGGGATTTCTTTTCCGCCCTGGCATTGCGGCGCGCTACGATCATGATGTTCTTGGGCGTATGCGCATCTGAAATGAATTCAAAGACCTTGGTCGTATAGCCGAAATATTCGAGGATCAGGGAGCGCAGCCCGTCCGTGACCATTTCCGCCTGCCTCTCCATGAACGTGCCGTGGCGCAGCAAAAAGCCCAGGTCGTTCTCTTTTTTGCTCTTTTCCATCTCCGTCCGGATTTGCTTGTGGCAGCAAGGCGCAACGACAATAAGCGCGGCACCTGCCGCAATGCCCTTGGCAATGGCGTCGTCCGTCGCCGTATCGCAGGCATGCAGGGCGATCATCATATCGGCCTTCGACGCATCGTAATCCCCGATGCTTCCCTGCACGAAAGACAGGTTCTCAAAGCCGGACTGCCTGGCGATATCATTGCAAAGATTGACCAGATCCTTACGATATTCTACGCCGGTGACTTTGGCGTCCATACCCTGCCCCTGCAAATAATCATAGAGCGCAAATGTCAGGTAGCCTTTTCCGGCTCCCATATCGACAATGTTCCTGATCCCGCCTTTGGGCGCGTCTTTTAAAAGTCCTGCGACGATTTCGACGTATTTATCGATCTGGCGGTATTTGTCCTGCGCGTTTTTAAAAACCTCGCCCTTCGCATCGGTAATCTTCAATGCCTGCAGATAGGATTTTCCTTTAGTCTCGACATGGCGGTTCTTGGCCCGGTCGTGCGCCTTGGGCGGAACGTCCTTTATTGTCGCCTTTTCTTTTCTAAGGGAAGGATAAGAAAGATTGAATTCTGTCGTAAACAACATAGCGGCCCCGAATTCCTTATTGAGATATCCGGATATCTTCTCGATCCCTTCTCCCGTCCCAAAATTCTTTACGATATCGCGTGTTTTGTAACTATAAGTGAAAGACAGCTTGCTCTCGCGCTTGATGACAACGGGACGCACCGTGACCTTTTTCAAATCGGCCTTAGGCCCCTTGTAGTCGCCAAGCGAGAGCTTGACGAAACTGCCGTCTGTCAAACTTTGTTCCAGTGATTGAATAAAATCGGCCATGAAGGGGTTATACATCAGTCCGCAGACGCTGGGCAACGGGCCGGTCGATGAATGTAAAACCCATGAAAAACTGGTTTTGCCGCTTTTTTGGCTTATATTGCTGAAACGACATAAAATTTTGAAAAAGCAATGAGAATGAGATTATTCCTGTTATTTGCCCTGCTGGCCATAGCTTCCAATCCCGCCCTGGCCCAGACCAAACGCATCGTCGCGCTTGGGGACAGCCTGACGGCAGGCTACGGCCTGCAATCCGGCGAGGATTTCGCCAGCAAATTGCAGGAATCCCTGATAAGGGAGGGCCTCGACGTTAGAATCGACAATGCGGGCATTTCGGGCGATACGACGGCAGGCGGGCTGGCCCGCCTCGACCGGGCCATAGAAGGGGAACAAAGGCCGGATCTCGTCCTTGTTGCGCTCGGCGCGAACGATATGCTGCGGGGGATCGACACCGCCATTACGAAGAA
>DASTUM010000030.1:0-4281 GCA_035759665.1 Micavibrio sp. | reverse complement strand
GCGGCCCTGAGCTGGCGTTTCGGCAAGGAAGGCTTCACAAAAGGCTTCGGAAACACGGCTTTGGCTCTTGAAAAGCTGATGGGCTTCGTTCCGAATGTATTTTCAGGGATTTTGATCTCGCTGGCGGGGCTTTTGACACCCACGGCGGGCATGACCCGCTCTTTTATAGGGCTTTTGCACTTCACGAAGGGCCGTTCGCACTATCATCAGGGGGGCGCTGCGGTCACGGCCATGGCCTGGGCGCTCAGGGTTTCGCTGGGCGGGGCGACGCAGGATATCGACGGGTCGGCCATCCGCCGCGACTGGGCGGGGCCGGAGGGCGCCACGGCCCAGCTGGACGCCAAACATCTGCACCGCGCGCTCTATATCCTTGTAATGGCGCACCTTCTGTTTGCTGCCACGTTGCTGGTCGCCATAATGATTGACGGCCACAGGCTTTTTCCTTAAGGAATGCCTTGACTTAAAGGACCGGATTCGCCTATTGTCCGGCTCGATTTTAAGATTTTAAGACCAAGGAAGAGCGCCATGAGCCGCACATGCATGATCACAGGCAAGAAAAGAACCGTTGGCAACAACCGTTCCCACGCCGAAAACAAAACCAAGCGTACGTTCGAAGTGAACATTCAGGACACGACCGTTTACTCGGAAATCCTGAAGCGTAAGATCGCGATCCGCGTTACGCCGTCGGGCCTTCGCACGCTGGACCACAAAGGCGGTTTCGATGCCTTCATCCAGGACACGGCGAAGACGAAACTCGACCCGGCCCTGCGCCCGTACAAGGCTCTGATCGAAAAAGCCGCCGCGAAAAAAGCCTAAACATTTTTGCCGCGATAAAGAATTTTGAATCCCCCGCGAAAGCGGGGGTATTCATATAAGCAACAGGCCGTAGGGCAGTACGGTTATAGTCGAAAGCAAAATCATGACGAAAGACAGACGCAAAAGAAAACTGCCGCCCCCCGTGCTCGCTCCGACCTTCGATGAGAAGATCGAATATCCCAACCACAAATTCGAAATAACCTATCAAGACCCGAACAGCGGCGCGCGCCTCGGCAAACTGACGACGCCGCACGGCACGATAGAAACGCCGAACTATATTTTCTGCGGCACGAAGGCCTCGATCAAAAACCTCTCGCCCTATCAGATGAAAGAGGCGAAGACGGATATCATTCTCGCCAACACCTACCACCTGATGATCCAGCCGGGTGCGGATATCATTGCCAAAATGGGCGGCCTGCATAAATTCACGGGGTGGGACGGCCCGATGCTCACCGATTCCGGTGGCTTCCAGGTTTTCTCGATGGGCAACGGTTCATGCGCCGATGAAATCAAAGGCCGCAATCGCAACCAGCGGGAGAACCTTCTCAAGATCAACGAGGACGGAGCGTTCTTCCGCTCCTATCTCAACGGGCAAAAACTTTGTCTTAATCCCGAAATCTCGATGGATATTCAACGGAAGCTCGGCGCCGACCTGATCGTGCAGATGGATGAATGCACGGCCTATCAGGTGACGAAAGACTACACAGCGAAGTCGATGGAGATGTCGATGCGCTGGGGCGACCGCTCTCTTCATGCGTTCAATACGATGCATGACGGCAAGCAGGCGCTCTACGGCGTGGTGCAGGGCGGCGTTTATGAAGATTTGCGCAAGACGAGCGCCGATTACGTTCGCTCGCGCCCGTTCTTGGGCACGGCGATCGGCGGCTGCCTTGGCGGCTCCGACGAAGAAATGTACGGCATCCTCGAATTTACCCAGCCGCACAATCATCCCGATCGCCCCATCCACTTCCTCGGCATAGGCCGGATCAAGGACGTATTCAAATCTGTCCGCTACGGCATAGACACGTTCGATTGTGTCATGCCGACCCGAATCGCCCGTCACGGCGTAGCCCTGATGAAAGGCGCGCCGGGGGAGAAGATCAACCTGTTCAACGCCAAATACCGCGAAGATCCCACGCCGCTCGATGAAACGCTCGATCTGCCGGTGTCGCGCGATTTCTCCAAGGCCTATATCCACCATCTCCTGAAAACGGGGGAATTGCTGGCCTTCCAGATACTCAGCCAGCACAACGTGGCTGTGATAAACCGCCTGATGCGGGACGTCCGGGCCGCGATTGCCGCGGGAACGCTGGATGCCCTTGAGAAAGAATATCTGCCGGACTGATCGTTTCGGTTGAAATTAACCAATTTGTAACCAATCCTGTATACTATGGTTTGGTCAAAAAATGGTTCAATTTCATGCCGCTGGAATACAAATCGCAAATCGGCCTCGACGCCATCATGCCTGTGCTCGACGAATATATCGTCTGGTACAGCAAGATCGTGAGGTCTTATTTTCAAGGTATTCCTTTCAAGGAATCGCCGCCCAGCATTTTTACGGAATGGCTTAAAACATCCGACATTCCCGAGAACACGCAGGAGCGCGGCCTCCGCATCTATCAAGGGATGATCGACACCGCCAAAGTGTTCATCACGAAATATGCCGCGCGGGAAAATCCGCCCTTGTCGGAATACAACGAATTTTCGGGCTATTACGAAGAATTCATCCAGTATATGCGCCGCCTCGAACTCGACCTCGCCACGGAAAACAGCGGGTTCGACGAAAGAACGGGGCTGCGCTCTCACAAATTGATGAAAGACGATGTTGCCCGCGAACTGGAACGCCGCGCGCGCCGCGGGAATCCGCTTTCGCTCGCGCTCGTCAAGATCAACAATTTCCGCCCCGAATGGAAAAAGGAAGAAAAGCCTTACCGCGATGTCATCACCAAAATCGCCAACCAGGTGAAGGAATGCCTGCGTTCGTTCGACGACGCCTATTATCTGGGCGATGAATATTACCTGCTTTCGCTCAAACATGCCGACCTGGTCGGATCGCAGGCCGCGATGACACGCCTGAACCGCGCCATCACCACTGCCCATATCCCGACGCCGGACGATCCGATGGAAGAGGTTTCGGTTTCATCCGTCCTGTGCGAGCCGATACCGGGCGACAGCGTCGATCAGCTTCTGGCGAACATGAAGAAAGACCTTGTGAACGTCGATGAAAAGGGCGCCGTCCTGCAGTACAACGAGATGAGCCCGATCCAGAGATATATGCTTTCCATGGAAAAGGGGAAATGAGTATAGTTTACTCATGAAAAAACACCCCGGTTTCAAAAACCTTCATATCGTCGAACATCCCCTGGTACAGCATAAACTCACGCGAATGCGCGATGAAACGTGCGGCACAGGCGAATTCCGCAGGCTCCTGAAAGAAATTTCTCTCCTTCTTGGGTATGAGGTCACGCGCCATCTGCCGCTGACCCGCCAGACGATCAGGACGCCGATGCAAAAAACCGACGCGCCAGTTCTCGACGGGCCTTTGCCTGTCGTGGTGCCGATCCTGCGCGCGGGACTGGGCATGGCCGAAGGGCTTGTCGAACTGATTCCCGATTGCCAGATCGGCCATATCGGCCTCTACCGCGACGAAACGACGCACCGGCCCGTGGAATATCTCGTCCGCCTGCCGCAACCCGAAGGGAACACGTTCATCGTAACGGACCCCATGCTCGCCACCGGCTATTCGAGCGAACATGCCTTCGACCTGCTTGCCCGGCACGGAGTCGCGCCGGCGGACATCGTGCTTATGTGCCTCGTCGCCGCGCCGGAAGGGGTGAGGGTGCTGGAAAAACGCTATGGCGGGGTGCGGATTTTCACGGCGTCCCTCGACGAAAAGCTCAACGAAAACGCCTTTATTTTGCCGGGGCTGGGCGACGCCGGCGACAGGTTGTTCGGCACTTACTAATATATTGTTTCTTAAAGCGTAATGGTGTCTTAGCTGGTTAATTTTATATTAACCGCCGCCGCATAGTATTATAAGAAGAAAGTTTTCACGAGGGGCCGGATGCTAAAGGGCATGGACCACAAACTGTTGTTCGACCATATGCCCGTGCCGCGCATCATCGTGCGGCATGTCGATGGCCGTTTTAAAGTCGTCGATCTCAATCAAAAAGCCTGCGAGTTTTTCGGACGCAGCGAAAGCGAAGTTCTCGGCCAGACGATGCGCTCGCTCCTCGACAACGAGAATGCGGAGCATATCGTGCATTCGCTCACCGTGTCCGTAAAACGCCAGAAGCCGGTTACGATTCAATCGCTGCCGACCTTTCCGGGCAACGCGCAGGTGCCGGGATTCTGGATCAACCCTGTCATTGAGAACGGCGAAGTGACGCTTCTCGATATCATCGCCCAGCCCGTCCTGACCGACGATTCCGTTTTACAGCGCGAACGCGACGACGCCTTGCTGCT
>DASTUM010000029.1:0-2891 GCA_035759665.1 Micavibrio sp. | reverse complement strand
GTGCATTCGGCTATCGTCCTATAGCGTTTTTCGAGCGAAGTGGATCGGTTCGCATGAAGAAAAGTAAAGAATACGCGTTAAAACATAAAATAGGGTTCCGCTTCTGATTCTATCAGGAGCGGAAGGCCCTAGTCCTTTTGCAGTGTATGCGTGAAGTACCACAGCGTGCCGTTGAGTACCATCGCACCCAGGATATTGCCGATTGTGACCGGGATCTGATTCCACACCCACCACTCGTAGATGCTCACATTGGCACCCGAGAGGATCGCGGTCGGGAATAGCCACATATTGACCACGGTGTGCTCGAAGCCCAGCGCAAAGAACATCCCGATCGGGATCCACATCAGCACCACCCGGCCCACGGTGCTGCGGGTGGCTTTGGACATAACGGACCCAAGGCTCACCAGCCAGTTACAAAGTACGCCCTTGCCGATGGCGGCGCACCAGCCGATGGCGCCGTAATGGATATAGCTTACCTTGCTTTCGGCGGTCTTGATGATTACTTTGAGCATGCCGTCCGGCTCGATGGCTCCGCCCTTGGTCAATGAGAACCACAGCAGCAAGCCGAAGAATATGCCTCCCAGAAGGTTGCCCCCCATAGTCCATGTCCAGTTGCGAACCAACTGGAACGGCGTAATCGTCTTGGCGTACATGCCGATGGGCATCGTCGCGAAGCTGCCGGTCGCCATCTCCAGCCCGAGGAAGCTCAGCGTGACGTAGCCAGCCGGGAAGACAAGCCCGGCCACGGCGAGGGGTATGCCTGCCGCGACCATCGCGAAGGTCACACAGGCTCCGTAGGCCAGAAACGGCGTACATAGAAAGCCGCGAATGAGAAGATGGATGGTACCGAATTTGGCTTTCTTGGCCGCATCAGCTGCAATCGCGGCCCCCATCTCCGACGGCGGTACCGTTTCAATCACAACGCTGGCGTTCGCATAATCGGCCATTGTTTCCCCTTGTGTATTTTATTTTTCCGATCACTGCCCGTTCAGGCAGCGCCGTTCGTATATCAGCTATCTGTATATCGTGCAACGGCGCTGCCGGGGATGTTCGTGATACGAAAAGATTCGCCGAATCAGCCGCGAATCGGACAGAAGGCCGCCAGCCGGTCAGTAAAGATTTGGCCCGTCGGGAAAGCAGGGCGTCCGCAACATGGCCTTTGGAAACAGTTTTTTCGCATTCATCAGCCCCAGCAATTCTGAAAGCGCATCATTCGTCATTTTCTGAACAGGCTGGCCGTCGAAGGTCGGCGTTGCCGGTATGCCGCGCCCGAGAAGAGACCCGTCACCAGAGTGAACGATCTTAACCATTTCGCCGCAGACGCCATGACACTTCTCCTTTATGCAAGAGAATGGCTATATATTATGTAAATGTCAAGAGTTAGCCGGCGCCGGAAATTAACCACCGCATTTGCGGGTTCTGTGGGCGGTCCGCATGGACAAACCGGTCGTCCTGGCTCATAACAAGGTCGCACACATAATTAAGGAGTCAAAGTTCGTCATGCCGTCCATCCACCGTACCCGCCAGACCAAGATCGTCGCCACGCTGGGCCCCGCTTCCGGAAATCCGGAAATGATGAGAAAGTTGTTCGAAGCCGGGGTGGACGTGTTCCGCATGAACTTCTCCCACGGCACCCATGAGGCGCACCGCAGGAATCTTGAGACCGCGCGCGAGCTGGAAAAGGAATTCGGCCGTCCGATCGGGATGCTGGCCGATTTGCAGGGGCCCAAGAACCGTATCGGAAAATTCAAGGACGACCGCATAGAAGTGCGCGCCGGACAAAAGATCAAATTTGATCTTGATTCGACGCCGGGCGACGAGAACCGCGTGTATCTGCCGCACCCCGAAGTGATCGCCGCGATGAAGCCGGGCGACGAGATCCTGCTCGACGACGGCAAGGTGCGCGCGAAGATCATCGAAAAGGGCAAGGATTACCTGATCGGCGAAATCATCGCCGGATCGAAACTTTCCAACAACAAGGGGTTCAATATTCCGGGCGTCATCGTCCCGATGCCGGCCCTCACGGACAAAGACCGCGTGGACCTCGACGCCGCGCTGGAGATGGGGGCGGACTGGATCGCGCAGTCTTTTGTGCAGACGGCGGCGGATGTCGCCGAAACGCGCAAGATCATCGATGGCCGCGCCGCGCTGATGGCGAAGATCGAAAAGCCGAGCGCGCTGAAATATTTCACGGACATATTGAAATATTGCGACGGCATCATGCTGGCGCGGGGCGATCTCGGCGTGGAAATCCCCTCCGAGGACGTGCCGAGCGTGCAAAAGAAAATCGTCCGCGAAACCCGCGATGCCGGTAAACCGATCATCGTGGCGACGCAGATGCTGGAATCGATGATCGACAATCCGCGCCCGACGCGGGCCGAGGCAAGCGACGTGGCGACGGCCGTGTATGACGGCGCCGACGCCGTGATGCTCTCCGCCGAAACGGCGGCGGGGCAATATCCGGTCGAATCCGTTTCGATCATGGACCGCATCTGTCATTCGACGGAAAACGACGATACGGATCACGCGATCATGCGATCCAACCATCCGCAGACGGAAATGGACGCGTCCGATTCCATCACGGTGGCGGCCACGAACGTCGCGCGCGACATCAAGGCGTCCTGCATCGCCAACTACACGACGTCAGGCGGCACGACATGGCGCACCGCCCGCCAGCGCCCGGAAGTGCCGATTCTTTCGCTCACGCAAAATATCGCGACGGCGAGAAAACTCACCCTGTCTTACGGCGTGCAGCCCTCGCATATGCCGCTGATCAACTCTTTCTCCGAAACGGTGGAATGGGCGACGAAGCTTGCCAAGGAAAAAGGCCTCGCCAAATCGGGCGAACGCATCGTTTTGACCGCGGGCGTTCCCTTCGGCACGCCGGGATC
>DASTUM010000028.1:0-11826 GCA_035759665.1 Micavibrio sp. | reverse complement strand
CTTCCTGATACTGCATGCCTTTCACGCAGACCAGAACAAGTATCTCGCGGTGTTCGGCGGACATCTTCTCCATGGCTTTGGCCATGACCTTCACTTCCAGCTTCGTTTGCTGATCCGGTTCGACCGAGCGGTTCTCGATATGGGATTCCGGGTCATATTGGGTTTCGAATTTTACCTTGCGGCGGTAATCGGTTACAAAAATGTTATACATAATTTTCGAGGACCACTTGAACAGATCGGTGCCGGTTTCAAAATAATTAACTTTCTCCAGCGCACGGAGAAGAGTGGATTGGAGGAGGTCGTCTGCCTCGCTGTAGTTACGGGTCAGCTTGCTTGCGAATTTACGCAGTTTTGGCATTTCAGTTACGAGTTCGGCTTGCGTAAACATGTGTGGGCTCCTTGTTGCATTCGTTTGTTGGTTATGCTCAAAGACTAGCCCCGCTTCGTAACCGAGTTTTGTCAGGAATGTTTCAGTTCCGAAAAAGTTTGTATCTTTTCTGTAACAAAAAGTTTATATAATTAGATCAATCCATTAGATATTGCTTATAACACAGGGATTTCCTCCGATGGCAAAAGCAACGATTCTTAGTGTAGATGACGACCAAGGTTTACAAACCGTGGTGACCCATTACCTCACAGGCGAAGGGTATGAGATGCTGAGCGCGAACAGCGGGAAGCAACTGATGGACGTCCTGCAGGACAAAAAGCCCCACATCATCCTGCTCGATCTCGTGCTGCCCGATACGGACGGCATCAGCATTCTTGCGCAATTGCGCACGACGAAAAAAATTCCCGTCATCGTCGTTTCGGGCAAAAGCGACACCACGGAAAAAATCGTCTGCCTCGAAATGGGCGCGGACGATTACATGACCAAACCTTTTGAAATGCGCGAGTTGTCCGCGCGGATCAAAGCCGTCCTCCGCCGCGCCGACGACGCGCCGGCGAACGCCGCGGCGGCGATGCCCGCGCAGGAACAGGAAAAGCAGGTTCGCTTCGCGGACTGGGTGCTCGACCGCGCGCAATTTCAGTTGTTCGATTTAAAAGGCAATTCCGCCGACCTGACGACGGGCGAGTATAAATTGCTCGAAGCATTGATCAGCGCATCCAACAAAGTGTTGAGCCGGGAAAGATTGTTCGAACTCACCCGCGAGAGCGATTACGATTCTTTCGACCGCGCCGTCGATATACAGGTCGGCCGCCTGCGGAAAAAGCTGAACGACGATCCCAAAGACCCCCAATTCATCAAGACCGTGCGCGGTGTCGGCTATATGTTCTGCGGCGAAATCAAAGGCTCCTGACGGCACATCCCCTTGTTATATATGATGGAACCAAAGCGGCTTTGCCGTGTTGGCGATAAGAAGCCCTTATCCATTGAAAACAAGAAGGAGATACGCCATGGCAAAAGAAATGATGAAAGATATCAACGGCAGCGATGCCGTCAAATCCGCAAAAGGCGCTGATGTCAGCGTCCTGCGCGATGATTTGAAAACCCTGAAAGACGACGCTCAGGTCGTTCTCGACGACGCCAAGATATTGAGCCGCAATCTGAAAAGCGAGGGCCGGAAACAGCTCTCCGTCGCTGAAGAGCGTGCGAAAGAAGCTCTCGAAGACGCCAAGGTCAAAGGCCGCGATCAGATGGAAGCCATGGCGAAATTCGTTCAGAACAATCCGGGCCAGTCGATCGCCATCGCTTTCGTCGGCGGCATCATTGCCAGCATGCTGCTCGGCGGACGGAGATAATGGACATGTCTCCGCTAGTCAAGGAGCTGCTCGTGAACGGCCTGATGGCCGGCACGGCTGTGCGCACCGCCAAGAAGACGTCGGCCAGCGTCGGCTATTACGCCGCCGCCGGTTGCGTCGGCGGTCTCGCGCTGGTGTATTTTTCCATCGCGGGCTTTGGGCTCTTGCTCGAAAGTTTCGTGTTGCCAATCGCAGCGGCGATAACAGGCGCCGTGGTTTTCGCGCTTGCTCTCGTCATCGGCCTGACGGGATATTACCGCGTCAACCGCAAGCCGGTCAGAAAACCCGTTATCGCGACGGACGGCAGTTTCCTCGACAATGTCGAGAACACCGTAAAATCCCTGATCGGCGGTATCGAGGAGCCGATCAAGGACAACCCCACATTAGCCCTGCTGGTGGCGGCTTTAGCAGGATTTGCGGCCGGAGATCATCTGGGTGAGCGCGAGGGTGAGCGGAAATATCATTAATACATGAATGGCTTGGAACCATTATTACCGCTTGGTCGTTGACGAATTGATTTTTTATAAATCGCAAAAGAAAACATATTGTGAGGACAAAAATGAAAAAGAAAAATCTGGTTATGGCGCTTTCGGCGCTTTTGCTGGCGGGCGTGCTCGGTGCCTGCGAAAATACGGTCCACGGCGCAGGCCAGGACATCGAGAATGCGGGTGAATCCATCCAGCAGAACGTACCGCCTGAAAATTAATTGAAAAGGTTTAAAGAGATGAACAACAGAGCTTTATTAATCGTTATCGCCATTGTCCTGATCGGTATCCTGGGCATGATGGTCGTGCAATATCAAAAGCGTGAAAGGCCGCTGGACGAACGCATCGGCAATTCCGTCGGCGAAGTGGTCGAGGAAATCGGCGACGAGGTCGACGACAACACGGACGCGCGCTAAAATTCTTCTTGCTCCACAGGAAGACGGAAAGCCGCAGATTTTCAGTCTGCGGCTTTCTTATTGAGCGGAACCATTTACCGCTTGGCCTGTTAGTGGGCTGTCCAAACCACCAAATTTTATTCATTAGGAGAATAATCATGACAAACAAGATTTTAATGGGGGTGTCGGTTCTGGCGCTTCTGACAGCGCTGCCGGCTTTCGCCGAAACCAAGGTTGATGCGAACGCGGACGTTTCCACGTCAACGAAGATTGAAAACAAGCTGGATAAAGCGGGCGAGTCCATCAAGGAAGGCGCCGACCGCGCCGAAACCGCCACGCGTGAGGCCTATCAGGACGCCAAGGCGAAAACCAAGGAAACCTACGGCGACGTCAAAGCCTATTTCAGCGATGACGACGACGTCAAAGCCGTCACCTCGATCAATATCGACAGCCGCCTGACAGCCGATGAACTGCTCGGTGCGGATGTCCAGAATCCGTCCGGCGAGAAAATCGGCAGCATCGAAGATATCCTCGTTGACCAAGAGGGAGGCGCGGAAACGGTCGTTATCAATGACGGCGGCGTTCTCGGCCTCGGCGGCAAGCTCGTCGCGTTCGACTATGATATCATCGAAGGTGTTTCCGCCGACAAGGATGTGATCGTCAAATTGACGGATGCTTCCATCAAAAAAGCCAAACGTTTCGAATATAAAGCGCCTAGCAAGCCCGACGCGGCGATTTCCGTCATGCCGGCAAGCCAGTTCAGCGTGAAGAAAGTTCAGGACGCTAAGGTCGTTGACGCGAACGGCAAGGCCGTTGCGAATGTTTCGGACGTTGTTTTTGAAGGTGACGAAGCCGATTACCTGATCGTCACGTTCGACAAATTCCTGGGTCTTGGCGGCGACAAGGCCGCGCTGGATTTTGAAGCGCTGGATGTTGCCAACAACAATGGCAAATACACATTCAAACTGACGTCGCAGCAAACGGCGCAGTTCGAAAACCAGAAGGCGACGACGAAAGCCAACTGATTTTCGTCTATGGATACGGGCCCGTCCCGGTTAAAACGCCCCCGCACCCCCCTGCGGGGGCGTTTTTGCGTGCTATTCCAAAAGGTTGGGTGGATAGAAAATCCGGAACTTATGCGCTTGCCCGAAGTTTGTTTAGCAAGGGGAGACATCCCGTAAACAACCGACAGGAGATCACATGAAACCGGTAGGTAGAATTGTTGAAGATGCGATCGAAATGGAAAACATCATTTCCGTGTGCGGAGGAAACCCGCGCGGCGACGAGTTGCCGCAGGTTGCCGGACTCGAAGATATTCTGATCGACGTTTATTCGGACATAACCAATGCGCCGCGAGAAGTTGCGGCAGGTATGTTTTACCGCCAATGCATGAATGATTTTGATTCTTACGGGGAAGCCGTTCACTGATAAAATTCTGCTAAAAGTTAAGGAGATAACCCATGAAAAAATTTGCCTTCATTCTTATAGCTTCCGCGGCATTGATGCTTGCGGCCTGCGGCAATACCAAAGGTGAGCGCGCCTTGAGCGGCGCCGGTATCGGTGCGGGCGCGGGCGCGCTCGGCAGCGCCGTCACGGGCGGCAACCCGTGGGCCGGGGCCGCAGTCGGCGGCGTCGCGGGCGGGGTGGTTGGCGCCGTTACCGACAAGGACGACATCAACCTCGATTAGCACTGGATTGCGTCGGCAAAAGAAGCCGGGAAAGGTTGGCCTTTCATCCGGCTTCTTTTGCGTTCAGCGGGGCTGAATTTGAAGCGAAGCCCCGCTTATTATAGGCTTTCGCGCTTTTTATCAAAAACTGGCTTCAAAATCCCCGTCTGGAATTGTTGCCCCGCAATATAAATAGTGCCGTATAGAATTCATTTTTGTTTTTTTATTTCACCGCCCCGGTATTAAAGTGAGGATAAGGGTTGGAACAGAGAAACAGAAACGGATCGCCGATGTCATATGACGAACGGGATTTTGAAGTTCGCGTCCAGGGCCACACTTTGCTGCGCGTCAGGGACGGGGGAATTAAGGTCGATGGAAAAGATTTTCATGCGGATATTCGTTCGCTGAACGATCTGGTCGGCATTCTGACCGATGTCATTTCAATGGCGGAAGAGGCGGCAAAGCCACGGCTGGTAGAAAGCGAAGCGCCTTTATACACGCCTGAGGCCGAGAAACGGGCTTTCCCTTATAAGGTCATCAGGAACGCCTGATACAAAGAAGGAGCCCGAAGGCTCCTTTTTCTTACGCGGCTTTTTTCTTGAGGCGCTGATCGTATTCGCCGACATCCTCGAAAGCGGAGAGCGCGGAATCCAGTTCTTCGAACATCGCGTGCATGCGTTCCTCCGATACCGGGCTTTCGACGACGACGACGAGGGAAGGCTTGTTCGACGAGGCGCGGATCAAACCCCATGTTCCGTCTTCAAGCGTAACGCGCACGCCGTTTACCGTGACAACCGAGTCGATTTTGGAGCCGAGAATCGGAGCGTTGGCCGCGAGTTTCTCTTCGAATGTCTTCGTGACCTGCTCGACGACGCCGTATTTTTTGTCATCCGGGCAGTAGGGGCTCATGGTCGGCGAGCCCCATGTCTTGGGAAGCGCGTCCTTGAGGTCTGACAGCGATTTGCTCTGATTTCGGTCCATCATGCGGCAAACCGTTACGGCGGTGAGGACGCCATCGTCGTAACCGCGCCCGATCGGCGCGTTGAAGAAAAAGTGGCCGGATTTTTCGAATCCTGCCAGCGCGCCGAGCTCATTAACGCGGCGTTTTATATAGGAATGGCCGGTCTTCCAGTAATCGGTTTTCGCGCCGAGCTTTTGCAGTTCGGGGTCGGCGCTGAAAAGGCCCGTCGATTTGACGTCGGCGACGAAGACAGGATTTTTGTGAATCGTGGCGAGATCGCGGGCGAGGATAACGCCGATTTTATCTGCGAAGATTTCATCGCCCGTATTGTCGATGACGCCGCAGCGGTCGCCGTCGCCGTCAAAGCCGAAACCCATATCCGCGCCGGTTTCCTTCACCTTGTGGGCGATGGCGTGCAGCATTTCGAGATCTTCGGGGTTGGGATTGTAGCGCGGAAATGTATAGTCGAGATCGCAATCCATTTCGATCACCTCGCAGCCGATACGGCGCAGCGCTTCGGGCGCGAAGGCGCCGGCTGTGCCGTTGCCGCAGGCCGCGACGACTTTCAGCTTGCGTTTGAGCTTGCCGTCTTTCGTTACGTCGGAGAGATATTTTTCCTTGATGCCGTCTATATAGGCGTAGCTTCCGCCTTCGCGGGCAACGCCCTTGTTTTCAAGGACGATGTCTTTCAGGCGGCCCATCAGCTCGGGGCCGAAGGTGAGGGGGCGCTCGGCGCCGATCTTCACGCCCGTCCAGCCGTTTTCGTTGTGCGAGGCGGTAACCATAGCGACGGCCGGGCAATCCAGTTCGAATTGCGCGAAGTAGGAAACGGGGGAGAGGGCAAGGCCGATATCCTTGACATGGCAGCCGGCCTCTATCAGGCCGATCGTCAGGGCCTGTTTGATTGCGGCGCTGTAGGAACGGTAATCGTGGCCGACGATGACGGCGGGCGGGTTCTTGCCCATTTCATGGATGATCGTGCCGATGCCGAGGCCGATTTTCTGCGCGCCGCGCAGGTTCAGTTGTTCGGGGTAAAGCCAGCGCGCGTCGTATTCGCGAAAGCCCTGGGGCGCGACGAGGATTTCGCGTTCGAAGGCTTCGCTGTTCGGCTGAATTTTATCGTTTGCGGTCATAAGAATACTTGCTCCGGGTAAATGTTTGAATGTCAAATCTGGAATGTCAGGCGACTTTGCGCGTGTTCTCGCCGACGCCGAAGAACACGCCCTGCTGACGGCGGCGGACTTCTATCAGGCGAAGAGGGACGCTGCTGTGGTTCGTGATGGTGTGGCCGGCGGATACTTCGACGTCCAGGCTTTGATACGCTTTCAGCGTGTGCAGTATGCCGCCAGCCGTGATGTCGGCTGTGCCCTCAAGAACGGTGTAGAGGAAGGAATCGGAGCCGTCGGCAGTAAAGGCTTTGCTCTGGCCGGGCTTGAGTTCTATTTCACGGGCGCGCAGCGGATTTTCGTTGCCGAGCGGTTTCGACATCGACCATGGCTGTGTGGCGGCGACCGGTTCGGGAGTCGAAATTTCCGGCGCGCCGGATTTTTTGAGCGCCTCGACGAGATCTTTGAAATCGGGGTTCGCTTTGCCGGAAACGAGCAGCGCGTCTTCGGTTTCGATGATGACGAGGTCCTTTACGCCGCTGAGCGCGATCAGCCGGCCTTTGGCGCGGACGAGGCAGCCTTCGGTGTTGTGCGCGACGGCGCGGCCTTCGAGGGCGTTGCCGTTTTCATCTTTATGGCTGATGTCCCAGTAGCTTTCCCATGAGCCGACATCCGACCATGCGGGGTCGCACGGAATGACGGCGGCGTTTCCGGCCGTTTCCATGATGGCTTTGTCAAAGGGCAATTCCTGGATGATGTTATAGATAGCGTCATCGGGGCGTTGCGCCGAACGTTCGACGGATTTTTGCACGCCCGACAATATCGCGGGGGCATGCAGGCGGAATTGGTTTAGAACGGCCATCGCCGTGAAAACGAACATGCCGCTGTTCCAGAGATAGCAGCCTTCGGCGACATAGCGTTCAGCCGTTTCCAGATCGGGTTTTTCAACGAATTTCTGCACGTCGAGCGCGGTGCCTGCGTCATCGCCTTTGCCTGTGCGAATATAGCCGTAGCCTGTGTCTGCCCGGGTCGGTTTGATTCCGAACGTGACGAGGCGGCCTTGACGGGCGGCCTGAATGGCATTCTGGAAGGAAACGGCGAGGACGCTTTCGCGGCCGATATGGTGGTCGGAGGGAAGAATCCACATAACCGCATCTTCGCCAAAGGTTTCAGCGACGTAATTCGCGGCGAGCGCAATGGCGGCAGCCGTGTTGCGGGCGGAGGGTTCGCACAATATATGCGCGGTCGCCGCTTCGTCGATTTCGGCAAGCTGGGAGCGGAGAATATCTTCCATGCCGCAAAGCGTGACGACGACGACGGACGATGCGTTCGCGCCGCTGACGCGGAGCGCGCGGCGCAAGGTGTTTTGCAACAGCGAGCGGTCGTCGAGCAGTGTCAGGAATTGTTTGGGCAGATCATTGCGGCTGGCCGGCCAAAGGCGCGTGCCGGAACCGCCACATAAAATTACGGGAACAATGTTTTTGTTCTCGGATACAACCGTAGAAAGAGTGGCAGCCATAAAAATCCTTATTTATCAGCGTCCCGGCAAAGAGTTTCCGAAAGCCGGCAAGTTTTAACAGTTAGTATGGAAAATAACAAGCGTTTTCTGCCTGTCTTTTCCTGCTACCCCTGTAATATAACCTTTTGATTATATTCAATTATTGTAATTTGCTGCGTTGCATATAACTGCATTCTTGCCCGTAATGCCAAAAATTACAACGGTTAATTTGGGACGCACGGGCCGCTGCACTGCGAAAACCATTCCAGCGAGAAATTGGTTCCGGCCAGCGCGAAATTATTCACATTTATCAGCGCACGAAAAATTCGACGGGCGCAAGTGCACGCTCTCCGCCGTCTTGCGTGCGGATGACGACGGCGAGTTTTTGTTTCCCCTTTGCCATCGGCCAGAGGTAGCGGGAGTCTTTGGAGCGGGCGAGGGATTTTCCGTTTAGAATCCATTCGACTTCGTCGCCCTCGGAAAGCCCGGCGAGTTCGAAGCGGAATTTCTGGTGGGTCGTGGGGATGCGCGGATCGTAGGCCATCATCAGACCGGCCGTCGGGCGCACGAGTTCGAGGCGCGGCGTTTTTTGAGGGGGCGGTGCGGCCGCTTTTTCCGCCCTGGCGAAAAGTTCGGTGCGTTCGGGGCATTTTCCATCGGCGTCCGCGACGGGGCGGGTGCAGATGTCGGCCTCGATCAAGGTCGGGGCGAGATAGAGAGTTTGTGTGTCGCGGTTTCTGTTGAGGATTTGAAAGATCGAGCGCATGGCGAGCGCGGGGCCGGTGGAGCCGGTCACCTCTTTCATCGGTGTGCGGTCGAGATTGCCCATCCAGATCCCGACCGTGTAGCGGTCGTTATAGGCAAGCGTCCAGGCGTCGCGGTAATCGGTGGAGGTTCCCGTCTTCGCCGCCGTGCGGATCGGAAGATTCAAAACGCTGTCATTGCCGAATTCAAGCGCGCGGGCGCGGGGATCGGAAATGATGTTGCCGATGATCGACGCGGTTTCAGGCGTATAGACCGCATCGCCGCGCGGCGCGGTGTAATCGTCCATCAGGAATTTGAGCGGTCGGATTTGCCCGCGATTGGCGAGCGCGGAATAGGCGCGGGCGAGTTCGAGCAGCGTAACCTCGCCGTTGCCAAGCGCCAGCCCTTCGTCATATACCGCCGCGCCGCGGTCGAGGGATGCGAAGCCGAGGCCGTGGAGCGTATCGAGGAAGCGGTCGACGCCAACATAATTGATGGCGAGGACGGCGGGAATGTTGAGGGAATTTCCAAGGGCTTCGCGCAGCGTGATTGGGCCGTAATAGGCGTTGGAATAATTGCGGAAGCGGTGAAGGCCCGGTCCGACGGCTTCGGCCACGGGCGCGTCGTTCAGGATGGTCGCCGCCGTCCAGCCTTTTTCAAGGGCGCTGGCATAAAGGAAAGGTTTTAGGGTCGAGCCGGGCTGGCGCGGGGAAATGACCGGGTCGATTTCGCCGGCCTTCGTGCCGTTATCGCGTGCGCCGGCGACGACCCATGCGAGGATTTCGCCGTTGGTGTGATCTATGACGATGGCAGCGGCATTCGCGACGTGTCTTGCCGAGAGTTTTTTGACGCGGGAATCGAGAATGTCCTGCACCTGCCGTTGCAGGCCGGAATCGAGCGTGGTGTGCAATTGCGCCTTGCCGCCGTCGTTTATCTGGACAAAGCGGGCGAAGTGGCGGGCATCGGTAGCGAGGGATGGCTTTGCCGGATCGAGGTTTTCGTTTTTAAGGTCGGAGAAGCGGGCCGCGCCGAGCTTGCCGTTTTCTTTCATCTGCGCGGCGAGGCGGCCAAGGGGCGCGTCTATCTTTTGCGGATTGCGGTAGAGATCGTAAGCGGAAGGCGCGCGGGCGAGAACGGCGAGCGCAAGCGTTTCGCGTGCGGACAGCGTTTCAAGATCACGGTTGAAATAATAATGGGCGGCCTGCACGACACCGCGGCGGTTGGCGGCGTAGGGGAGCTGGTTCAAATAAAATTCGAGGATGGCGGGTTTGCTCGCATGGCGTTCGAGCAGAGTCGCCTCGATCCCTTCCAGCCATTTCGACCAGAGGGTGCGGGGGCGCGGATTGATGAGGCGCACGACCTGTTCGGTGATGGTGGAGGCCCCGCGCACGGTTGCACCGCTTCGGATATTCTGGACAAGCGCACCGCCGCGGGCTTTCCAGTCGACGCCGCCGTGATCGTAGAATTTGCGGTCTTCGGAAAAGAGGAACGCGCTTACCAGAAGTTCGGGCATGGCGTAGAGTGGGCGCGCGTCGCGGTTGTTCCATTGCGCCTGATAGGTGATGGAAAGCGGATTGCCGAAACGGTCGGTGACGGGCACGTTGCGTGAATCCGCCGTGATGGAATCGAAATCCTTCGTGATCGGCTTCAGGGACAGAGCCGTGGCGAGGGCGAACCCCGCCGCGCCAAGGGCCAGCGCCGCGAAGGCGTATTTAAGGCGTTTCCTGAACAAGGAACGATCCTTTCGAACCGAGGCCGTAGACATCCGGATCATACATTTCTTCCGCCTTCACCGGCGGGGCGGCGAAGGTTCCGGAGGCGACGGCCTGCGCCATGTAAGAAAGATGGTAATTGCCGGGCTCCAACCAGTCGGAATAGAAGCGCGCGGAATCGTAGCGCAGTTCCTTGTGGTAAAACGACCAGCGGCTGATCGCATATTCGTTCCAGTCGTTGAATTTGAACCACCAGGAGCCGCCGGCTTCGTCGAATTGCGCCTGATTGGCGTCGACGTTCGAAGCCGTGGCGAGATCGGTGTTGACGGTTTCAAGCCCGCCCGGCAGCGGATCGTCGACGACGAGGAAGTTGCGCGCAGTCGGGATCGAAACATAAAGATCCACCCTCACCAGATCGCCGCGGTTGATTTTGACGGGCGCGGCGGCCAGCGTCCATTTTCCGTCTTTCTTGATGGAATATTCGCGGCGGATATCTACGCCCGCATTGACCTGATCCTTCGGGTTTTTCGGCGCATAGCGCAGGCGCGTTGCGTAATAGAGGCGGCCATCGCCTTCGCGGCGGAGCGTGACCGCGCCTTTTGCGCCTTCGTCACCGGGTTCCAGGGGGCGTTCCAGCGTGACGGGTTTGTCGCGGAGATCTTTGAAGGAGGCTTCGCCGAACGGTTTTTCGCCATAGGAAGCGGTGACGCGCATATCGGGGCGGACGGATTCATATTTGTGGGCGTAGTCGATCAGCGCGTTCATGCAGAACATATTTTCCTGCGTGTTTTTGAAATGATCGCGGTTGCCGCGGCCCTGCGTAATCATGCGCACCAGCTTGAAGGCTTTGTCGCCGATCTGGGCGTTGTCCGTATCCGCGAAGGCGGAAAGAATGGCGCAATTGTCGCGGAGCGGCGTCGCGAGAATGCGGTCATAGCCGTCGTCCCATGTTTCGTTGAACGAGAATTTTCCGCCAGATTCGACGCCGGACGCGAAAATCTGGTCGAGCGTTTCCTGCGCTGCGTCTTTGGTTTCGGGGAAGGACTGGGCGGCCATGAAATAATGGGCCTTGCCGAACAGGGACATTTCTTTCATGTGCGGGCGGAAGCGCAGGATATCGTTCTTGGTGATCTTGCCGCTGTCCTTATAGGCCGCGAGGATGACGGCGCGGACGGTAGATTTCATGCCGTCCTGATAATAGTCCGGCGCAGAATCGTTGCGGAGGAAGGCGAGCAGGTATTTTTCAAGTCCCGATTCCACCGATACCGGGATTTTGTAGCCGGATTTTTTCAGCCGCTGAAAGGCCAGCGCCGTATAGGCTGATAGATACGGGTCGGCATATTCGTCGCGTGCGATGTAATAGGCCATGCCGCCGTTCGGGGCCTGATAGGACGCGGCCTGGTCGAGGATGGATTGGGTGAGCGTGTCCGCATCTTTCCATGTCGTGGCGTCGTCCAGATAGGGTTTCAGGTTTTTATAGTGCGAGGCCATGGCGGCCACCGAAAGTTTTTGTTCCCA
>DASTUM010000027.1:0-2367 GCA_035759665.1 Micavibrio sp. | reverse complement strand
TCGCCGGTTTCCCGGAGGCATAAACCCATTCGGTGTTTTTCAGGCCGACGAGACGGTCGACGCCGACATAATCGGCGCGTGCTTCGGAGGCGATGGATTTGCCGCGTTCGTCGCGCACAGCGCCTTCGACGACCAGCTGGCCGAAGACGATTTTTTCTTCGGGCAGGGTGAAGGCGGTTTTCCATTCGCCGACATCGTTCAGCTTGTCGTCTTTTTGGAAGATGTCCTTGCTGTTTTCTTCATCCTTGTAGCTGTCGAAACGGTAATCCTTTGCGTTTGGGTTTTTCGAGGTGAAGGTCCGCGCGCGCAGCGTGATGGTGGAGCGCATCGCCGCCTCGCCGAATGGGCCGCCGGAATGGAGCTTGGCGTCGGTGATGATGTCGAGCGTATCGCCGGCCTTGAAACGGTCGCCGTTGAGTTCGGTGGTGACGCGGAAGGGGGCGGGGGTGAAATCGCTGACGAGGACGCTGAGCGGGTAGAAGTCCCTGTTGTAATCCTTGCCATCGTCTTTGAGCGCGGCGCTGAGTTTGAAGGAATACCAGCCGACGGCGGCGCTTTTGGGAATGGTATATTCCCCTTCGATGGTGCCGAAATCGCTGAGCTTCACATTGTCGATCTTGTCGACGCTCTTGCCCGTGGGATCGGATATTTCAAGCGTGTATTTTCCGGCGGGCGGCGCGATGAAGTGGTCATTGTCCTGATCGCGCACGTAGATTTTATATTGTATGGTATCGCCGGCGCGGTAGATGCCCTGCGCGGTCATGCCCCATGCCTTCATGTGGCCGAATTTTTCCTGCGTGTCGTCGTACAGGTCGGTGGCGACGTTCCAGAGCTGGACTTCATATTCATTGGCGATGGGGAGCAGGGCCATATCGCCGTCTTTGTCCACGCGCACGAACAGCCGCGCATCATCATCCTTATAAGCGCGGTTCAGGGAAAGATCGGGATCGAGCGTGTCGAGGCCCGCGACGATGGCGATGCCGTTGCCGTCTGTCGTCTGGATGTCGAGCGCGTCTTGCGGCGGGGCGGGATTGTCGAGGGTGCCTTTATAGATCGTGACCCTGGCGCCGGTGACGTTCCGGCCCGTCGCCAGATCGGCGACCCAGACGGAAGAGCGGTAATGGCCGAGCTTGGCGTAGACCTGATAGGGCGTCACCTGCGCAAAGACGCGGTTTGCTCCCGTCCATTTTTCGACAGGCGGATTGGTTTTCAGATTGGCATAGACCGCGCCGCTCATGCCGCCGAGAATGTCGCGAAAGCCCGCGGGAACGGCCCATTGCCTGTCGACGACGTTCGGCAGGGTGACGTTTTCTGTGACGCCGGAACCGCTGCCGTCCACATCGACTTTTTTATAGGTGAAGGAATAATCCTTGAGATTGTTGACGTAGAGGGGCACTTCGCTGTCCACGCCTTTTTCAAGAACGGCGTCGCGATAGACGAGTTCGTAATTCGGGTTGCGGTGGCCCGTGGCGAATTTGAAGGTAAAGGCGGGCAGGGTGCGTCCGAACTCATCGGTGATGACGGAGGAGGGAAGTTTTTCGCGTTTGAAGAAGGCGACGATTTTTTCCCAGAAGCTGTATGTCTTTTCTTCCATGCCGATCGTGTAGTCCTGCGCGGCTTTCAGGCCGACGGGGAAGCCGATGCGGAAATCGGCGGACTGGTCGGAACGCTGGTCGTAAAGGCGCGACCAGTCGCGGTCTTCATCGCCCCAAAGTTTGGCGTTTGGATTGCCGCCGCCGAGAGGTGGCGCGATATCGAGATTGCGCATGATTTCGGAGCGCAGGACGGGAGAGGAGAAGGATAGGGAAACAGGCTGCATCGGGTTGCAGAGCTGCGCGTCAGTTTGCGGTGTGCCGGGGGGAAGCAGGATTTCCTTATCCTCTTTGTCGCGGCAGACGATGCCGCGGAACGAAAATTCGGGGAAGGTGAAGGTTTCGCGGATATCGGCCTCGGCCGTTCCCGTTTCCGGCCCTTCGGCGGAGACGAGGCCCGGCTCCTGCCGCAGCATGATGCGGGTGTTGAGCGGGAGTTCGGTTTCGGGCGTGAGAAGCCATGTGTAATAGCCTGGTTTGCCGCCGGACATGACGGGATAGCGGCTGTCCTGATCGTCTTTTTCGACCTTGACGGGAATGCGGGCGGCGAAAGCGCCGCTTATATATAAGTGGGCTGCGACGGAATCCGCGGTAACGGGCTGATTGAAGCTTACCTGGAATTGCGGGGTGCCGGGGGATTTCCATGTGCGGATCTGGGCGTTTTCGGCCCTGGGGCGCCGGGTCGTGAAGCTATGATCCTGCGCGGCTTCTATGGTCGCGCCGTCTTCGGCCTCGATCTTCGGTTCGATGTGAAGCCTGTAGGTCGTCGCGGCTT
>DASTUM010000026.1:0-2054 GCA_035759665.1 Micavibrio sp. | reverse complement strand
ATGGGCAGGCCGGACCCTGCGAGGATTTCCTTGCCTTCCTTCACGTTCGTGCCTTCGAGGCGGACGACCAGCGGAACGGAGAGCGAGACTTCCTTCGCCGCGGCAACGATGCCGTTGGCGATGATGTCGCATTTCATGATGCCGCCGAAGATGTTGACGAGGACGCCTTTGACGGCTTTGTCCGACAGGATGATCTTGAAGGCCGCCGTCACGCGTTCGGTCGTGGCGCCGCCGCCGACATCGAGGAAGTTCGCAGGTTCGCCGCCATAGAGCTTGATGATATCCATCGTCGCCATGGCAAGGCCCGCGCCGTTGACCATGCAGCCGATATTGCCGTCCATGCGGACATAGGAAAGTTCCCAGTCCTTCGCCAGTTTTTCGTTGGCGTCTTCTTCGGATTCATCACGCATGGCGTTGACTTCCGGATGACGGAACAGCGCGTTGTCGTCGAAATTCATCTTAGCGTCGAGCGCGACGACTTCGTTCTTGTCGGTGACGATCAGCGGGTTGATTTCGACGATGGAACAATCGAGATCCGTAAACGCCTTGTAGAGCGCGGCGAAGAATTTCTGGCCGCTCTTATGCGCGTCGCCTTCGAGGCCGAGGCCGAACGCCAGCGTGCGGGCATGGTGCGGCTGAAAACCCGCAGCCGGGTCGACGGAGATTTTCGTGATTTTCTCGGGATGCTTCTCGGCAACTTCCTCGATATCCATACCGCCGTCGGTGGAGGTCATGAAGGTGATGCGCGAGGTTTTGCGGTCGAGAACGACGGAGCAGTAATATTCCTTTTTGATGTCGACGCCATCGGTGACATAGAGGCGCTGAACCTGTTTGCCTTCAGGCCCCGTCTGCTTGGTGACGAGAATCTGGTTCATCATCGCCTCTGCGGCGGCTTTCACATCGTCTTTCGACTTGCAGAGGCGAACGCCCCCTTTTCCTTCGGGGTTGTTCTTGAACTTTCCGGCGCCGCGGCCGCCAGCATGAATCTGGGCTTTCACGACGTAAAGCGGGCCGGGCAACTGGCCCACCGCTTTGACGGCGTCTTCGACGCTCATGGCCGGAATGCCCTTGGGTACGGCCACGCCGTATTTGCCGAGCAGTTCTTTTGCCTGGTATTCATGGATATTCATGGTATCAACCTTTTGATTTTATTTGATATTTTTTGACAGAGGGGGCAAATCACCCTCTATTTTCTAGCATTTGCGCCAGCGCCGCGCAAACCCCTATTTCCCGCTCCTGCACAGGCATGGGCGCAAATTTGTTTTCGTTAACCTCAAAATGGTAGAATTTTTAATAATAAGAGGACTCTACATGGCCGCAGTAAGGCAGGACATCGCAGGCAACGACGTAAACGGCAGGGTGGATGCATTCATGTCGTCACGCGAATCGCTGGCCGCCCAGCCGAACGTCCTCGCATTCATGGACGCGCAAAGCAACACGCAATACATCCCCTTCAGCCCCGGCCCCATCCTGTCGCAGGAAAATATGCTCCTCATGAAATCCGGGTATGTCAACGCGTCGCTTCATTCGCGTGCCGCCGCCGATGGAGACACGTCGAGAGGAGATTCCGAAGAGGCCGAAAAAGAAAAAGACGCGCATATGAGGCGGGTGATAGTCAACGCCATCACCGCTCAGACGATGACGTATGAAGGAATGACCTTTACGTACGAGGAGGTCGACAGCAACCTTACCAAGGCCGTCGAACAACAGGAAAAATTCCTTGAGCGCGAATTGCCTGAAGTCAAAAGGAAAGACCTTCTTTTTGTCGATGACAAAGGCGAGATCGTGCCCGCCGATACACCGGGTGCACATCAGGTGATGACGGCCGAAGAAAAAAGAAAAGTCCAAGACCAAAATGGAGATACGAATCTAAAGGCCGCCGATGAAGTTACCATGGTCAACGGAAGGATGGTTTCGGTAAAAGACGTCATCACAAATATGGCGATAGAGGACAGGGCTTCCCTCGCAAAAGATACCCTAAAAAAAATTGAAAGCGGGGAAATGAAACTGGAAGACGTTCATAAAGAAATGAGACCGCATTTAGTATAAATGAG
>DASTUM010000025.1:0-2567 GCA_035759665.1 Micavibrio sp. | reverse complement strand
CGAAGAGGCAAAATTCCGCCGCCCGGTCACGCCCGGCGATTCCATGCATATCCATGTCGAGAAAATTCAGAACCGCCGCAACGTCTGGAAGTTCAACGGCAAAGCCATGATCGGCGATCAGATCTGCGCCGAGGCCGTGTTCTCCGCCATGATCATGGACAAAACGGCGGGCGCGGTTTAAATCCCGAAAATCCGAAAGATGCCGAACGGGCGGCACAGCGCGTTGTAGAGGTCGTCCAATTTCGCCCTGTGCGCATCCATCTTTTTCAGATGCTCTTCTTCCTCCACAAACCACTTCCATAGCTTCCGGCCCAGGCCGGGCAGGACGGCTTCATAGGCGTTCAGGTCGTACACACGCGCCTCGTAAGAAAACAGTCGCGCGAGAGTGCGGGCATTGCAGGGGGTTTTGAGGATGACGTCGGGGTAATTTTTTTCAGTCATGGCGAACTACTGTGACGACCATAGGCTTTTCGCCCCTTATGTCAATGATTTGGCGGGGTTTCAGGCTGTAACGCCCTGACTTCCCTCTCTCCGTCATTGCGAGGAGCCGTAAGGCGACGCGGCAATCCAGACTGGATTGCTTTCCCCTGCTCAAATGACGGCGGGCAGGGTGTAACACCCTGTAAAATACTGTGATTGGTGGCTTTGCGCCTGCCTTGGTATGTCTGGAGGATGAGTCAGATTCACCCGACCGCGATTATCGACCCCAAAGCCGTCATCGGAAGCGATGTTAGCATCGGCCCGTATTGCGTCGTCGGCCCCAACGTCAAACTGGGCGACCGAGTCGAATTGAAGGCGCATGTCGTCATCGACGGCCACACGACCGTCGGCGAAGGCACGCGCATTTTCCCGTTCGCCTCCATCGGTTCCGCGCCGCAGGATTTGAAATATCGCGGCGAACCCTCGCAACTTATCATCGGCAAGAACAACACTATCCGCGAACATGTCACCATGAATCCCGGCACCCAAAGCGGCGCGATGAAAACCGTCGTCGGCGATGATGGATTGTTCATGGTCGGCGTCCATGTCGCGCATGACTGCGTGATCGGCAACCGCGTCATCATGGCGAACAACGCGACGCTCGCGGGTCATGTGCAGGTCGGCGACAATGTGCTGATCGGCGGCTTGTCTGCCGTGCACCAGTTCGTGCGCATCGGCGCGTTCGCAGTTATCGGCGGTATGTCCGGCGTTGAAAGCGACGTCATTCCCTATGGCCGCGTCAAGGGCGACCGCGCTTACCTCGCCGGCCTCAACTTGATCGGGTTGGAGCGCGGCGGTTTCGGGAAGGATACGGTCAAGACGCTGCAAAAGGCGATGAAGCAACTTTTCGACGGCGAAGGCACGATGGAAGAACGCATCGAAAAACTGTCCGCCGATTACGCGAACGATTCCGCTGTCATGCAGATGATCGATTTCGCCCGCGCCAAGGAACGTTTCGGCCTGTGCCAGCCTGACACAAGACGGGCGGCGTAGACAATCATGTCCGCCGCGATCAAAAAGCTCGGGATCGTGGCCGGTGGCGGCACGCTGCCGCAGACCCTTCTCGATTACTGCGATCAAAACGGCGTCGATTCTTTCGTCGTCGGTTTCGAAGGCCATGTTGAACCCGAAACGGTGAAGGGACGCGATCACATTCTCATGCGCATCGGCGCGGCGGGGGCGATCATTTCGACCTTGCGCGAACGCGGCTATGAAGACCTCGTCCTGATCGGTTCGGTCAGGCGTCCTAAATTCTCGGAAATGCGTCCCGATCTGCGTACCATCGCGTTCTTTGCGAAACTGGGATTTCGCGTGCTCGGCGATGACGGTTTGCTGAAGGCCGTGCGCGCCGAACTGGAGGACGAAGGATTTACCATTCACGGCATTCATGAAATTGTCCCGGGCCTGCTGATGCCCAAAGGCGCGATCACGAAGGTGGTTCCAACCGATGCGCAATGGGAAGATATCCGCGTCGGCCTTTCCGCGTCCCGCGACATCGGTGCAAAGGATATCGGCCAGTCCGTCGTCGTTCTCGATGAAGACGTTCTCGGCACGGAAGACGAAGACGGCACGAACGCCCTCATCAAACGCGCAGCCGCGAAGGGCGCGATCCTGGTCAAGAGCAGCAAGCCGCAGCAGGATCGCAAGCTCGACATGCCGGCGATCGGCCCCGAAACAATCCGGCTTTGCGCTTCTTTGGGATATGCGGGCATCGCCGCAGAATATGATGGCGTGCTGTTATCCGACCGCGCGGCGATGGTGGCGATGGCGGATGAACACGGCCTGTTTGTGGTGGGTGTATGAGCCGGCATATCTGCGTCATAGCGGGCGAGCCGTCCGGTGATTTCCTCGGCGGCAAGCTGATCGAGGCGTTGAAGATTGCCGTGCCTGATGCGCGGTTCAGTGGCGTTGGCGGGCATCATATGGCCGCCGCCGGATTGGAATCGCTGTTTTCGTACCAGCAGCTCGCGGTGATGGGGATTGCCGAAGTGCTTCCGAAACTGCCGACGCTGATTGCGCGTATCCGCCAGACGATCCAGCATGTCGTCGATACGAAGCCCGATATCGTCGTCACAATCGACTCCCCC
>DASTUM010000024.1:0-6314 GCA_035759665.1 Micavibrio sp. | reverse complement strand
CGGGATGGTTTTCTAAACCGAGTTGTAAAAACCGAAGCCTAATTAAAGAGGGATATGATGAAGCAGGAACGGCAGGAAACCTATCAACAGCGTTTGCAGATCTTTCTGGAGCAAATCCGGAGTGTCGAAAAAAGGAAACGCAAGGATGATCTATATGCCATTATGGACACCCCTGTTTTCCGCGACCTGGAAACGGCGTTGATGATGGCGACCATGGAGAACGAGGCCCGCTTTTAAAGCGCCGGACTTTCGCTATAAGTCATAAAAAGCCGCCCGGAGCGTGAAAGCTTTCCGGGCGGCTTTTTTGTTTAAGGGTCAGCGGATCACCCGAAAGGTGAAGTAGCGGGTATGGTCGGCCGCCGTGTCGCGGTGATCGCCGCCCGCGGTTGCCGCCCACCAAGATACCACCGCCGAGACCAGCGAGGTTGCCGCGGCCCCAAAGGCGAATATCAGGGCGACATTTTCCCGCATTGCGGCTACATCTGCCGCGACTGCGGCATCCTGAACGGGGTCGGGATCGGTCAGGCCCGCAAAAGCGGCGGCGACGGAAGCCGCAACCACAACTGCCAGCGTTGAGGTCGCCCAGACCAGAAGTCCGTGGACGCCGTCGCGCATATCGCGTTCATGCTGGGAAGCGGCGGTGAGGGGGGAGCGCATTCGGCCCGCAAGATAGCCGCCCGTGAGCGAAGCCACAAGCTGCACCCACAACAGCCATATCCCTGTGCCCAATATGCCGCCGGGGGTGACGTTGGCATCGGGGCTGGCGTTGAAATCGATCTGCGTCAAACCGATCGCCGCTCCGAATTGCAGGAGGACGAAAGAAAGCGCGCACGCCACAACAACGCCCGCAATTACCACGCCCCATTCGATATATGAATTTCTGTATCCTTCCATGGTGCACCTCAGTTAAGGCCAAGAAAGGACAGGATCGCCAGGACGACGACCACGAGGCCGACAAGATAAATAATGGAATTCATTCGCTCTCTCCTAATAAAAATGATTAAGTCCTTCATCAAACATCAGAAAAAAAGAAAAGTTCCTTTTACGAAAAAGGGCCCTAAGCGGGCCTTTGTGTTTTAAGAGGTTTAAAGCGGTTCCCTACAGGCATTTTCCACCGACTTCGGAGAGCGGCATACAGAAAAGACCGCCATCCTTGCCGTCCGCATCGGCGAAGCAGACGACGGGATAGCCGTCCGGCTTGCAGACGGAATAAATGCCCTTGTAGGTGAACTGGCGCTTCAGCGCGCCATCGCCGCAGGCCGTGAGCAGGCCGAGCGTGACGGCGGGGATCAGGGCTATCAGCGAGAGTTTGCCGGCGCGGGGCATCAGCGCACCACCAGCGCGTTGCCGACCATATCGGTCAGCTTGCGGGAGAAAGCTTCGTCCACGTTCTGGCCGGACATCAGGCGGAAAATGATTGGGCCGAGGATCAGGTCGATGGCGACTTCGAGGTCGATATTGTCGTGGATCGTGCCTTCATGCTTGCCTTTCTGAATGTAGTAGGCGAGGGAATTGTAGCGGTCCTGGAAGAAGTTTTTCACGAGGGCCTTCAGGATTTCAATGTCACCCTGGCACTCGCCTACAATTTCCGCAACGATACGTCCGTTCTTTCCGGCGACCTGGCGGCAGAGCTTTTCTATCTGGCTGCGAATGCCCTCAAACGGCACGTTTGCCTGAGGCATGAAGTTCTGGAATCCCGGCTGGCTGAAGACGGCTTCCATCACGACGGATTGTTTGTTCGGCCACCAGCGGTAGATGGTCGTTTTGCCAACTCCTGCTTTTTTCGCAATGGCTTCGATAGATATCTTCGCAACCGACATATGCGTAAGAAGACGACGCGTTGCGTCCAGAATGGCTCTGCGGCTCTCTTCGGAACGGGGACGGCCCGGTTTGAATTCGTGTTCTGCGACTTGCAATTGTTCTGCGCCAGGACGCTGCATGATGGCTCCTTTTCAGTGACAAATTTGGTGATTTATACGATACGAACGGTTTTAAATTAAAAGAGCGGTGGAACGCAAACGTAGTTAAGGAGTTATCCACAAGAAGGCGTATCGCAATTCAGGCGGAACTCTAAAGCCCTGTAATCGTTCACGATTAGTGTGTGTGGCGGAAATTGTTTTGTAAGGATGTCACTTTCGTGGGATAAAAGGGGCATCCATCAGAAAAAAACGCAACAAGGATATAGAGGGTCAGCATGGAAGTCTGGATTCTGTACGGCGATGATATTGAATCAAGCGCCGATCTCGCTCATGAAGTTCGCCGCTTCAAGGCGGAAGCTGAGGTGATGGGCATTACGCTCAAGGTTTACAAACCTGCCGATTTCGACCTGATCGTCGATGAAAGCACGCGCGATTCCATCCTTATCAAGGGCAAGCCAGTGCCTCTGCCCGACGTAGTCTATCCTTACTTCAACCATCACGACCATTCCTATTTCAGCCTTGCCATCGTCCGCCAGCTAGAGCGCATGGGCTGCCTCGTCTACAACAAGGCCGAGACGATCGAGATGGTGCGCGACAAGCTGCACACCCACCAGGTCCTGGCCGCAAAAGGCATAACCTCGCCTAAGACGATGCTCGCGAAATTTCCGGTCGACGACGATATGGTGAATATGATCGAACACACGCTGGGCTTCCCGGTCGTGGTCAAAACGCTCAAGGGCGCGCTGGGCGTCGGCGTGTTCCTGATCGAAAATGCGAAGGCTTTCAAAGACCAGATGGATTTGATCGGCCAGACGGCACCCGACATCCAGCTTATCTTCCAGCAATTCGTCGAGGCGTCCAAGGGCCGCGACCTGCGCCTGTTCATCGTGGACGGCGAACTGGTGGCATCCATGGAGCGCCGCGCCAAGGAAGGCGATTTCAAGGCGAATTACAGCTCCGGCGGCAGCGTGCATGAATTCAAGGCCGATCAGCAGGCGATCGACCTCGCCGTGGCCACGGCCGACGCGCTCGATATCCAGATCGGCGGCGTCGATCTGCTGTTCCTGACAAACGGCGGCTACACGATCTGCGAAGCCAATACTTTCCCCGGATTCAAGGGGCTGGAAAAGGCGTCGGGCGTCAATGTACCGCAAAAGATTTTCAAATCGATGGAACGCCGCCTTGCGCAGCACCGCAAGGAGAAGAAAATCGTACCCTTCAAACCTGCCGCGAGACAGCATTGGGAGCCGAAAGACGTCTTTGCAAAAATTCTCGGTCAGGCCAAGCGCTGGATGAACCGCGAGATGGTGGCTTAAGCCTCAGTCCCAAAGGCCGAGCCAGATGCCTATGCCGTGGATGACGGCCAGCGGAAAGAAGAGCGCGCCCACGAGTAGAAATCCCCATTCTCCGTCCTGAAAACAATTGACGATGTGGGTGAGCCATGCGGCGAAACCGCCAACGAAAATTATGAGCGCGGTGGCGATCAGGGCGATTCCGCCTGCCTTGATTTTTTCGATTATTTGCATGGTTGTCCTCTAACGTTGGAATGACGATGGCGCCGGATCTATTTCGACGATCTGGCCGCCGCGGATTTCGAGCACGGCCATGCCGCGTTCGGCGAGGCCTGATTTGTTAAAGCGGATGATACCGTCGACGCCGGCGAAGCCGTTCGGATTGGTCAGGTTGGCGGGGGTGAAGCCGCCGGCCCGAGCAAGCGCCGCGGCGAGCGCGGTGGCGTCATAGGCCATCGAGGCGAGGCGCTGGGGCCGCGCGCCGTAGGTTTGCGCGTAGCGGGATTCGAAAGCTGCGCGGGCGCGGGGCGAGGGCGCGGCGAACCACGCGCCGTTCATGGCCGGATCGGCGGCGACGCGGGCATCGTCCCAAAGGCCGGTGCCGAGTTTCTTCGCGTCCTTGTTGGCCACGCGTTGCAGGATTCCCGAAAGAGCCGTGCCGCCCGCCGGAATGAATACGGCATCATATCCCGACGCGTCCGATAAAGCGCGGGTGATGGTCATGCCGTTTTTGCGCGCTTCGGATTCAAAGAGCGAAGAGGTAGCCGAACCGTAGGTGTCCGAGCCCGCAGCGACGGCGGCGCGTTTCAGTCCCTTGGCGGCGGCGTATTGGGCAATGCGCTCGACCTGGCCGAAGGGCAGGAAGCCCATCATATAGGTGTTGCCGCCCGCAAGCGTCCAGTCTGTCGAAAAGGCGATGACATTGACGCCGCTGCCCGACGTTGCTGATTTCACGGCGCGGACGTCGTCGGCGAAGAGGGGGCCGAGGATAAGCTGCGCCCCGTCGCGGATCGCGGCGCTTGCGGCTTGGGCCGCGCCGCTGGACGTGTCGCGGGGCATCAGTTCGAAATTGTCATATCCAAGATCGAAGACAGCGAGCTGCGCCGCCTGCAACATGGACTGACCGACGGCGGCGTTGCTCCCCGAGAGCGGAAGCAGGATGGCGACTTTGGCCGAAGAAGCGGAAGTGTCGGCAGGAACGACGCCGGACGGCGTTCCGTAAGGGCCGACGGTCACATCCTGTTGTTGCTGCGCGGAGCGGCTATCCCACGGGCCGCGTCCCGTGCCGCTGCATGAGGCCAGCGCCAGAACCAGCAGGAAAAGGGGAAAAACGGTACAAAAGCGGTGAAAGACGGTCATGCTCCTGATACTCTCTATCAAATTTACGGATCGTTACGGATGAAATCAGACAATACACAAAAACGCGCGCGGACGCTAGAAGAGGTTTCCCTCAAGCCCGGGTTATATCTCGTTCCGACGCCGATCGGCAATCTGCGGGACATGACGTTCCGTGCGCTTGACGTCCTTGCTGCGGCGGACCTGGTTGTTTGCGAAGACACGCGCGTTACCGGGAAACTGATGAAAGCGTTTGGTTTTAAGAAACCAATGCGCGTCTACAACGACCACGCCACGGAAAAAGACAGGGCGCATATTATCAAGGTGATTGAAGAGGGGGAAAGCGTCGCGCTCGTCTCCGATGCGGGGACGCCGCTTATTTCCGATCCGGGATACAAGCTTGTGCGCGAAATCATTTCCAGAGGGCTCGATGTGACGGCGCTTCCGGGCGCGAATGCGGTGCTGCCTTCGCTGCAACTCTCCGGCCTTCCCTGCGACGCGTTTTCGTTTCTTGGATTTCTGCCCGCTCGTTCCGGGCCGCGCAAAGCGCTGCTCGAACAATGGCAGGATCGCCCCGGTACGCTGATCTGCTACGAAACCGGGCCGCGGATCGAGGAAAGCCTCAAAGACATTAAGAAAGTTCTGGGCGACCGCCCCGCGGCGATGGCGCGCGAACTGACCAAGCTTTACGAAGAAACGCGCAGGGGCCGCATTTCGACCATCCTTGAATCCATCGAAAAGGACGGGCAGCCGAAGGGTGAGATCGTCCTTATCATCGGCGAGAACAAGAGCGAGAGTGGCCCGTCCGCCGAAACCATCGAAGGTCAACTGAAAGAAGCGTTGAAACAATTGTCGGTGCGCGATGCCGCCGAGATGGTGGCGACCGCGACGGGCAAGCCGAAGAAGGCCATTTACATGCTGGCGCTGAAATTGTCGGGTAAAACATAAGTGGAGTTTTGCCACCAAGACACGAAGACACCAAGTTTTTCGTCATTGCGAGGAGCGTAGTGACGAAGCAATCCAGTTTGATTTCTTGATTGCTTCACCCGCTATCGCGGGGTTCGCAATGACGATTGAACAATCTTGGCGTCTTCGTGTCTTGGTGGTAAAAGCATTCATACATGGATCACAAGAAAAAAACATACGATCGCGGGATCATGGCCGAGGGGGCAGCGGAGCTGTTTTTGCGCGCAAAGGGCTTCGAGATTCTGGAACGCCGTTACCGCACGCCCGTTGGCGAGGTGGATATCGTGGCCATCGACGGGCAGTATCTGGTGTTCGTCGAGGTGAAGGCCCGGGCGAGCGTGGAGATCGCGCTGGAATCCCTGACGCCGAGAATGCGCGCGCGCATTCAGGACGCGTCGATGCATTTCCTGTCGGCCTATCCGAAATATGCAGGGTATCCGATGCGGATCGATGTGATGGCGGTGAAGCTGCCCTTCACGATCCGCCATCTTGAAAACGCCTTTATGGAATGAAAGGAAGGATTATGGACAGACGTCATTTTATCGTGGGAAGCGCCATGGTCGCCGCAGGCGCCGCGCTGGCTTCATCGCTGGGGCTTTCGAAAGCGCGCGCGGCAGCGCCGCAGGGAACGAAGCAGGCGCCGGGTTATTACCGCACCAAGGTCGGGTCGATCGAGATCGTCGCTCTGTCGGACGGCGGCATGACACTGGGCGACGAGTTGATGCTGAAGACCGACGCGGAGACGCTGGCCGCCGCCAGAGAAAAGAATTTCATCAAAGCGGGCAAGGAATTTCCGGCCTAT
>DASTUM010000023.1:0-2438 GCA_035759665.1 Micavibrio sp. | reverse complement strand
CTTTAAGAGTATCAAATACTACAAAGCTATCGCCCTGGGGTGTCAGCATCATACCTGAATCACCAACCTGCCCTCCGCTTTCAGCATAAAATGGAGTCTGATTAGTAATAACAGCCCCAACTTCACCCAACTTCAAAGAATCAACAATTCTCGGGTTACGGCGGACCTGGAGTGCCGCAGTTTCATCATCTTCAGGAAGAGAACCATGTTCATCTTCTCCAGTAATGAGGGCGAGGATTTTACCTTCGGCGGCGAGGTCTTTGTAGCCAAGGAATTCGGTGGCGCCGAGTTTATCGAAGATTTCGAACCAAATTTTGGAGGTTCCGGAATCGCCCGAACCGGCCCAGCTTTTGCGAGCGGTTTGTTTTTGCACGTCCATCGCCTTTTCGAAGCCGGCCATATCGACTTCGAGGCCCTGGGCGCGCAGCGCGTCGGCGGTGAGATCGACGGGGAAGCCAAACGTGTCGTAGAGTTTGAAGGCGACGTCGCCGGAAAGTTTCTGGCCTTTGGAAAAATTCGCCGTTTCGTCGTCGAGCATTTTCAGGCCGCGGTCGAGCGTCTTTTTAAAGCGCGTTTCCTCGTTCTTCAGCGTTTCGACGATCAGGCCTTCGGCGCGTTTTAGTTCTGGATAGGCTTCGCCCATCATCGATTGCAGGGTCGGGAAAAGCTTGTACATCAGCGGTTCCGTCGCGCCGAGCAGGTGCGCGTGGCGCATACCGCGGCGCATGATGCGGCGGAGGACGTAGCCGCGCCCCTCGTTGGAAGGCATGACGCCGTCGGCGAGCAGGAAGGCGGAGCAGCGCAGGTGATCGGCGATGACGCGGTGGGACGGGGCCTGCGCGCCGTCGGGTGACACGCCCGTCAGGTCGGCGGAATGTTCGATGATCGAGCGCAGCAGGTCGATGTCGAAAATCGTGTCGACGCCCTGCAGGATCGTGGCCATGCGCTCCAGCCCCATGCCGGTGTCGATGGAGGGTTTGGGCAGGGGTTTGCGAATATGTCCGCCGTTGCCGTCCGGTTCCTGTTCGTATTGCATGAAAACGAGGTTCCAGAATTCGAGGAAGCGGTCGCCGTCCTGATCGGGCGATCCGGGGGGGCCGCCGAAAATATGTTCGCCGCGGTCGATGAAGATTTCGGAACAAGGGCCGCACGGGCCGGTGTCGCCCATCATCCAGAAATTATCGTTGGTCGGGATGCGGATGATTTTGGAATCGTGGAATCCGGTGACTTTTTTCCAGATGCTTGCGGCTTCTTCGTCGGTGACGTGCACGGTGACGAGCAGCTTGTCTTTATCCATGTCGTAATTTTTGGTGACGAGTTCCCATGCGAAAGCAATGGCGTCTTCCTTAAAATAATCGCCGAAGGAAAAATTCCCCAGCATTTCGAAGAAGGTCGCGTGACGGGCGGTGTAGCCGACATTGTCGAGGTCGTTGTGCTTGCCGCCCGCGCGAACGGATTTCTGCGCGGTGGTGGCGCGGGTGTAGGGACGCTTTTCGGCGCCGGTAAAAACGTTCTTGAACTGCACCATGCCGGAATTGGCGAACATCAGCGTCGGGTCGTTCTGCGGGACGAGCGGCGAGCTTGCGACCTGCTCGTGCCCCTTCGAGACGAAAAATTTCAGAAATTCCGACCGGATGTCGTTTACCGTTCTCATCACACGCCCCTTAGGCTATAAGTTTTTGTAAGACCGTCATTAATCCCTAAAAAGGGTCTTTCATGCAAGAGCTATTGTCTTTCACAAACAGGCTGGCCGATGAGGCTGGAACCGTTATCCGCCAGTATTTTCGTCAGCCGTTCGATATTGAGCGAAAAGAGGATGATACTCCCGTAACTGTCGCCGACCGGACGGTTGAGCGGAAATTGCGGGAAATCATCGAACGGGAAAGACCCGAGGACGGCATTCTGGGCGAAGAATACGGCCCGAAGAAAAGCCGGAACGGCCTGACCTGGGTTCTCGATCCGATCGACGGGACGAAATCCTTTATGGTGGGAAGGCCGACATTCGGCACCCTCATCGCGCTTTGCCGGGACGATGTACCGATCCTGGGCGCGATCGACCAGCCGATTTTAAAGGAACGCTGGGTTGGCAACGGGGAGAGCACGACCTTTAACGGGCGCCCCGTCCGCGCCCGCCCGTGTGCCACTATTAAAGAAGCCGTTTGCACCTGCACCAGCCCCCGCCAGATCGATCCGCTCTGGAAAAAACTCTACACAGAATGCAAGGCCATGGTCTGGGGCGGGGATTGTTATTCCTATGGGCTGCTGGCGAACGGGTGGATGGATATCTGCGTCGAGACCATGCTCGCGCCTTATGATTTCGCGGCGCTTTCGCCGATCGTGCAGGGCGCGGGCGGATGGATGGGCGACTGGGACGGCAAGCCCCTCACCCTGCAATCGGACGGGCGAACGCTTGCGCTCGGCAGCGAAGCGCTGAAAGA
>DASTUM010000022.1:0-3721 GCA_035759665.1 Micavibrio sp. | reverse complement strand
GTCGCCCGTATCGGCGACCAGCTTGCCCGCCACATCCTCTTCCGCGCAATTGATCCGCAGCAGCATCTTGAGCATCTCCAGCGTCCCTTGCGCGTTTTTCGGGAACTGCTCGCGCCGGGCAACCTTCGGCCAGTTCTCGCGCGGGGACTTTAGCGTGCGGTCCACGATCTCCAGAACCTGCCTGCCGATCTTGCCCTTGGCGAGGTCGGACGGGAAGGAGCGCACCTGAAGCAGGGATTCCATGTCGCGCGGTTTATACATCGCCACATCGGCCAGCGTTTCGTCCTTAAGAATGCGCGATCGCGGCACGTCGCGGCTGACCGCCTGCTCCTCGCGCCAGGCCGCGAGCGCCTGCAGGATCGCCAGCACGTCGGGCTTGTCGGAACGCACTTTGATGCGCTTCCAGGCTTCTTCCGGCGGGTTCTGATAGGTGCGGGGGGAATTGAGGATTTCCATTTCCTCGAACACCCATTGCTCGCGCCCGAGCTCTACAAGCCGCGCGTGCAGCTTCTCATACGCCTCGCGCAGATAGATCACGTCGTCCAGCGCATACCGCATCTGGCGCTCCGAAAGGGGCCGGTGCGACCAGTCCGTAAACTGCGCGTTCTTTTCCAGCTCATGCCCGACGAGTTCGCGCACCAGCGCGTTGTAGGCCACCTGATCGCCGAACCCGCACACCATCGCGGCCACCTGCGTGTCATAGATCGGCGTCGGGAGCACCTTGTAGAGATGCCAGAAAATTTCGAGATCCTGCCGCGCCGCGTGAAAGACTTTCAAAACATTCGTGTTCGCCATCAATTCCCGCACCGGCTCCCAGTCGAGGCCGGGGGCGAGGGGATCGACCGCCGCGGCATCCACGTCTGGCCCCGCCATCTGCAACAGGCAAAGCTTGGGAAAGTAGGTCTTGTCGCGCAGGAATTCCGTGTCGATCGCCAGATATGGCCCCTTGGCGAGAGCGGCGCAAAAATCGTCCAGTTGGGCCTGTGTGGTAATAATCATCCGGATGGTTTAACGCGTCCGCGCCGCTCCGCCAAGATTTTATGCTCTTTTATGCTCAATTCCGCGCGTCCGTCCGCCCGTTTGACTTATGTAAAGATCAGACGTAAGGTGCAGTCCTCTGAAGGAATTATTCCATGAAAGCAGCCTTGAAACCCTCGCTCGTAGCCGCGTTTTTTGCGGTGGGGCTGGCCCGCGCTTCCGATGCGCCGCCGCCGTCCTTGCACCTGATCGACATATTCCGGAGCTGCGTTTCGAATTCCCTGCAAGGCGGCGTGCGCACGTCCCTGCAATGGGACAAAGGCAAAAATGACTCCACCTCCACCCACGATCTGTTCGTCTTTCCCGAAACGGCGGGTCAGGCCGCGACGAAGATCGAACTCCATTATTTCGGAACGTCCCGCAAGGATGTGTCCTATGGCTATTACCGCATAGAATCCCGCGCGGGCAGCGACCAAGACGGTGTTCTCCGCGATCATAAATACGATTTCCGCATCCATGGCCGGCAAATCGAATTTATGAAGCCCGGCGACAAGGATCGGGCCTTCAGCATGACCCTCTCTTCCACCGAGGAAAACTTCAATAAAGTCACGAAGACGACCTATGACGCGGCGGAGCGGACGGGGCTGTGCATGGCCAGCGGGCTGCACACGCAGCCCCTCGCTCCCTGACTTCATCCCGGATTCGGGCTTTTTCCCCAAGCTTTTCCTTTGATTCCTGTGATCGGTGCGGCTATAAATCCCTTTGCTTTTAAAAGGATAGATCATGCACAGCTACAGAAGCCACACTTGCGGCCAACTTCGTAAATCCAATGTCGGGGAAACCGTCCGCCTGTCGGGCTGGGTTCACAGGAAACGCGACCATGGCGGCGTGCTGTTCATCGACCTACGCGATACATACGGCATCACCCAGATCGTCGCGCAAGGCAACGCCGAACTGGAGCGCGTGCGCGCCGAAAGCGTCGTCACCATCGAAGGTGAAGTCGTCAACCGCGCCGAAGGCACGGTCAACGCGAAAATGCCCACCGGCGAAATCGAAGTCGCCGTAAAATCCGTCACCGTCCAGTCCATCGCCGACGTCATCCCCTTCCAGGTCTCCGAAGACGACGGCGCGGGCGAGGACGTGCGCCTGAAATACCGCTATCTCGACCTGCGCCGCGAAGGCATGCATTCCCGCGTGCGCCTGCGCAACAACGTCATCGCCGCCATGCGCCGCCGCATGTGGGACGAAGGTTTTCAGGAATTCAACACGCCGATCCTCACGGCCAGCTCGCCCGAAGGCGCGCGCGACTATCTCGTGCCCTCGCGCCTCCACCCCGGCAAATTCTACGCGCTGCCGCAAGCGCCGCAGCAATTCAAACAACTGCTGATGATGTCCGGCTTCGACCGCTACTTCCAGATCGCCCCGTGCTTCCGCGACGAAGACGGACGCGCCGACCGCCTCGCCGAATTCTACCAGCTCGACATGGAAATGTCCTTCGTGCAACAGGAAGACATTTTCAAGGTCATGACCGGCGTCATCGGCGGAATCTTCGAAGAATTCGCGGACTTCACAGGCGAAAAGCGCCGCATCGAATGGCTGCCCAACATGGGCTATGTCGAAGCGATGGAAAAATACGGCTCCGACAAGCCCGACCTTCGCAACCCGCTCGTGATCTGTGACGTAACGAACGTCTTCAAACGCGACGACGTCACCTTCAACGCCTTCAAGGGCGTCATTGAAAAAGGCGGCGCGGTCAAGGCCATCCGCGCCCCGAAAGTCGCCGACAAACCGCGCTCCTTCTTCGACAAGCTCAACGACTGGGCCCGCGGCGAAGGCGCCGTCGGCCTCGGCTACATCACTATAGACTCCCTCTCCCTCGAGGGGGAGGGCCGGGGTGAGGGCGGAGCCGCCCCCCTCGAAGGCAAAGGCCCCATCGCCAAATTCGTCCCGCCCGCCGCCCTTGCCGAACTTTGCAAGGCCGCCGCTCTCGAATCCGGCGACGCCGTCTTCTTCGTGTGCGACAAGGAAGAAAAGGCCCTTAAATTCGCGGGCCGCGCGCGTGACCGTATCTGCGACGACATGGGCATCCGCGAGAAGGGCGTGTTCAAACTCTTCTGGCTCGTCGATTTTCCCATGTACGAACTGGACGAAAAAACCGGCAAGGTCGATTTCTCCCACAACCCGTTCTCAGAGCCGCGCGGCGGAATGGATGCGCTGAACGGCGATCCGCTCAAGGTCATCGCCAACCAGTATGACTGCGTGTGCAACGGCTTCGAGCTTTGCTCCGGCGGCATCCGCAACCACAGGCCCGACATCATGGAGCGCGCCTTCGCCATCGCCGGCTATTCGAAAGACGTGCTGGAGAAAAAATTCGGCGGCATGCTGAACGCCTTCAGATACGGCGCGCCTCCGCACGGCGGCTGCGCCTTCGGCGTAGACCGCATCGTGATGCTTCTCGCCGACGAACCGAACTTGCGCGAAGTCTACGCCTTCGTCATGAACGGCCAATACGAAGACCCGATGATGAACGCCCCGAGCGATATCACGGAGGCCCAACTCAAAGACCTGCATTTGAAACTGAATTTGCTGAAAAAGGTGGAAGCGGCTTAGATGCAGGAAAAAATTTTAAAGATCAAAGTATTGCAATATTAAAGAAGTTCAAATCCTTTTCTAAAACAAACGCCGGCGGCTTTCCCCGTCGGCGTTCGTGTCTGTTGTAATCTTACTGTTCCGAAAATACTTT
>DASTUM010000021.1:0-8597 GCA_035759665.1 Micavibrio sp. | reverse complement strand
TCCGGACTATACCGTCGGCCCCGGAATTACACCGGGTCTGCTGACACTCTTCCGGTGAGAAAGAGCCGCTCGCGGGCTATACCGCCGGTGGGGAATTGCGCCCCGCCCTGAGAACTGAGACGACTATAGGGACGGATGGGGAGAAAGTCTAGTTTTTGCCGGTTTGCTTCGGCGCGGGCAGGAAATCGTCGAGACTCATGCCTTTTTCCTGCAAAAGCGCCTCAAGAACCGGCTGGAGCTTGCCGAGCGCTTCATGAACCGTGTCACGCACCGTATCAACGACGACCTGAGTGCTGCGCTCGATTTCGACGTTCAGCCTGTCGCCCGCCTTCTTTTCCTCGAACACCGTGACACGGCGCGTTTCAGGAATGAGCCAGACTTCGAACCAGTTTTCGGATTTACTGGCTTCGGAAACCGTCAGGCTCGTGCCGTTCACGGCGATATAGCCTTTGCTGAAAATATAACGCATGAACCGCGGAGGCACCGAAAAGCGCATCACCTTATTGCCTTCGATCACGGAAACCTTGTCCACCACGGCGCAAAAATCGACATGACCCGACAACAGATGCCCGCCGATCTCCGCCCCGTCTTTGGCGGCGCGTTCGATATTGACCTTCTGCCCCACCGCGTAATCGCCGAGCATCGTGATGCTGAGGCTCTGGAGCATCACATCGAAGGCGGCGCGCGCCGGCGTGATTTTTTTCGTGACCGTGAGGCAAACGCCGTCTATGGACACGCTGGCGCCGACCTCCAGCCCGTCGCAAAAACCTTCGGGAAATTCGATGACGAAGGTGCGGAGCTTGTCATGATCGTCGACGGAGGCGATCGTCCCCATCCCCTGAATGATTCCGGTAAACATTAGGAGCCTGTCCTCATCCTCATTTCGACCGAAGCGCAGCGGAGCGAAGAAATCTTAGATCCCTCGGCTATGCTACGCTGCGCTCGGGATGACGGAAACGACACTATTCGTTGACCCGCTTTTTCTTCTCGCTCTGGAGGCTCTGGATTTCCTCGACGAAGGCGTTGAAGTCGGCGGGTTCGCGGAAATCCTTGTATACGGACGCGTAGCGGATGTAGCCGACGATATCGAGCTCGATCAGCGCCTTCATCACCAGCGCGCCGATTTCGTTCGCGGGGATTTCCGGCTCGCCGTAACTCTCTAACTGGCGGACGATTCCGTTGGCGGCTTTTTCGATGCGCTCGATCTCGACGGGGCGCTTGCGCAGCGCGACCTGCATGGAGCGGATGATTTTCTCGCGGTCGAGCGGCTGGCGGCGTTCACCGGATTTCAGGACGACGAGATCGCGGAGCTGGATGCGTTCATGCGTGGTGAAGCGCCCGCCGCAGGAGGGACAGGAACGGCGGCGGCGAATCGAGCCGCCGTCATCAGACGGGCGGCTGTCCTTCACTTGCGTTTCTTCATTTCCACAGAAGGGGCAATGCATGACGCTGTTGTGCCACAACGCCGGACAAGGTGCAAATCCTAAGAATTAGGCGTAAACAGCCGGTTCGGCCCGCGCGCGGCGGCATGATCCGGGTGGTTGCATTGCCTCATATACGTCCGCCAGAACATGGGCGTGGCGTCCTGCTGCTTCATGCCGAAATCTTCCATAAGGCTGCGGCGCATGGTCTTTGCCATTTTGTCGCGATCGAGCATGCGCATCAGCTCGTCGAAGCAGGAAGCGGCGTCGGCGCGGCAGTCGGCGAACACGTAATCCTCCAGCACGAACTCGCTCCGGAGCGAGGGATACGACGCGCCGCCCGGCATCAGGTAGAACGATATGTTGTAGGACAGGCGGTTTTCGTAGAAGGGCTGCTGATAAAGCGCCCCGGTTTCGCGCATCCATTGCGTGATCGCGTTCAGGCTTTCATCGACATCGCCCTGCGGCAGGCCGACCCGGAATACGTTCTGCCCGTTCGCCATCGAGGCATGGATCGGTTTGATCAGATCGAGCCCCGTGACGAGAAGGCAGGCGCGTTTTTCATGGCTTATGCCGAGCACCTTCCGAAGGTCGGCGGGTTCGGCAGCTTTGAACGACTGTACAAGCATGGATAATCCCCCAATATTTTTCCATGGTGCGGGACGATGCATGATTGCTGTAATGCGAGATGGAAACTTATCCACAAAGCGATCGGGCCCCGAAGGGCCCGATGCGATAATTGCCATAGCTCTGCGCGTGTCAGGCCTGTACGGACGCGGTGTAGATCGGGAAGCGGTCGCACAGGGCTTCCACCTTGGCGCGGACGGTTTTCTCGACAGCGGCGTTGCCTTCGGGGCCGTTGGCCTTCAGGCCGTCGAGCACTTCGAGGATCAGCTTGCCGATCTCTTTCCATTCGGCGGGGCCGAAGCCGCGCGTGGTTCCGGCGGGCGTGCCGAGGCGGATGCCCGACGTGACCATCGGTTTTTCCGGATCGTTCGGAACCGCGTTCTTGTTGCAAGTGATGCCCGCATGCTCCAGCGCGAGGTCGGCAGCTTTGCCCGTCAGGCCTTTCGGACGCAAATCGACCAGCATCATGTGACAGTCCGTGCCGCCCGAAACGATGTCGAGGCCGCCGGATTTGAGCGTCTCGGCGAGAATGCGCGCGTTTTCAAGGACATTTCTGGCGTAAGTTTTGAAATCGGGTTTCAGCGCCTCGCCGAACGCGACGGCTTTCGCCGCGATGACGTGCTCGAGCGGGCCGCCCTGCAGGCCGGGGAATACGGCGGAATTGATCTTCTTCGCCATATCCTCGTCATTGGTCATGATCGCGCCGCCGCGAGGGCCGCGCAGAGTCTTGTGCGTCGTGGTCGTGACGATATGCGCGTGCGGGAAGGCATTCGGATAAACGCCGCCGACGATCAGGCCGGCATAGTGCGCCACATCCGCGAACAGAATCGCACCGACCTTGTCGGCGATTTCGCGGAAGCGTTTGAAATCGATAACGCGGGCATAAGCCGAGGCGCCGGCGATGATCATTTTCGGTTTATGTTCCAGCGCCATTTTTTCGACCTGCTCATAATCGATCAACCCCTGGCCGTCGATGCCGTAGGTCACGGGCTTGAACCATTTGCCTGAAAAGTTCACGGGGCATCCGTGGGTCAGGTGACCGCCATGACCGAGATCCATGCCGAGGAACGTGTCGCCCGGCTGGAGCAGCGCCATGAACACGCCCATGTTGGCGTTCGCGCCGGAATGTGGCTGGACGTTGGCGAATTTGCAGCCGAACATCTGGCACAGGCGGTCGATCGCGAGCTGTTCGGTTACATCAACATGCTCGCAGCCCTGATAGTAGCGCTTGCCGGGATAGCCTTCGGCGTATTTGTTGGTGAGGACGGAGCCCTGCGCCTGGAGAACCGCTTTCGAAACGATGTTTTCCGATGCGATGAGTTCGATCTGATCCTGCTGGCGCTTCAATTCCTGGTTCATCGCCATGAAAACGTCCGGATCGGTGTCGTTCAGGTTCGATGTAAAAAATCCGTTCGTATCTACATCCTCAGCTTTATTGCCGCAAGAGCCTTTACTGAAGCCCAAGCCCAATCCCAGTCCCATGCTCATTTTTTTCTCCTTTAACAAGACATAAGTTTTTCGACGCGGCCCGCGTGGCGCCCGCCTTCAAATTCCGTTTCCAAAAATGTTTTCAAAATATCGAGCGCGACTTCCGTGCCGACAAGGCGCTCTCCGAGACACAATATATTCGCGTCGTTGTGCTGGCGCGTGAGGCGCGCCATCGTCGAATTGGAACACAAGGCGGCGCGGATTTTGGGGTTGCGGTTGCAGGCGATGGATATGCCGATGCCCGTGCCGCAGATGGCGACCCCCTGCTCCACATCGCCGTTCGCAACCGCTTCGGCGATCTTCTTGCCGTAATCGGGATAATCAACCGAATCCGCCGAATAAGTGCCGAGATCGACCCACTCCACAGGCTGCGCCTTGAAATTTTTCTTGAGATATTCCTTGAGGGTGAACCCCCCGTGATCGCTAGCGATTGCCAGTTTTTTTGCCATGTCTTTGTATAGGGATTTGGCCCTAGGCAATCAAGCCTTTCTTCCGCATAACGAACGCCAGTCTTTTGAGCGCGTTTGCTTTTAAAATGGCCTCCGACGTGCCTTTGGGGCCGCTGATCGAGATTTCGGTCAGGGACGCGGTATCCATGGCCGTGACCTTCATGTAAGGGCCGATGGGGGAAAATTCGAAGATGACTTCGCGGTTTTTTAAAGGTTCTTCAGCCATTTGCAGGTATAATAGCGTGTGATTTGGAATTTCCAAGGATTGATCCCACATGGCTGAGCGCACGCCCTTCGACTGGCAGGACCCCCTTCTCCTCGACGAGCTTTTGACCGATGACGAGCGGATGATCCGCGACACGGCGCATGACTTCGCGCAATCATCTCTGCTCCCCGGCATCATCGAAGCGAACCGCCATGAAAAATTTGATTCTGCGATCATGAAAGAAATGGGCCGGCTCGGCCTTCTCGGCGCGTATCTCAAAGGCTACGGCTGCTCGGGCGTGAGCCAGGTCGCCTACGGCCTGATCGCCCGGGAGATGGAGCGCGTCGATTCCGGCTACCGCTCCGCGCTTTCGGTGCAATCCTCGCTGGTCATGTATCCGATCCACGCGTTCGGGTCAGAGAGCCAGCGTGAAAAATTCCTTCCCGGTCTGGCCTCTGGCGAGCTGATCGGATGTTTCGGATTAACCGAACCGGATGGCGGGAGCGACCCGTCTTCGATGCGCACCAGTGCAAAAAAGGTTCAAGGTGGATACAAATTAAACGGGTCGAAGCAGTGGATTACCAATTCGCCCATCGCCGATGTTATGGTCGTGTGGGCGCGTGAAGATGGCGGCGATATACGCGGATTTCTCCTCGAAAAAGGCATGAAAGGCCTCTCCGCGCCTAAAATCGAAGGGAAATTTTCGCTTCGTGCGTCAACAACCGGCGGAATTATGATGGATGACGTGCTTGTGCCCGAAGAAAACATGCTTCCGGGCTCAAAAGGGCTGAAATCGCCGATGATGTGCCTTAATTCGGCGCGCTACGGCATTAGTTGGGGCGTGATTGGCGCAGCCGAGGCATGCTGGCATCAGGCGCGGGATTACGTCATGAACCGGGTCACGTTCGGCAAGAAGCTGTCGGCGCAGCAGCTCATTCAAAAGAAACTCGCCGACATGCAGACGGAAATAACGCTGGGGCTCCACGCCGCTTACAGGCTGGGCCGCCTCAAGGACGAAGACCGCGCCGCGCCGGAAATGATCTCGATGATGAAGCGGAACAATTGCGGCAAAGCCCTGGATATCGCCCGCACCGCCCGCGATATGCTGGGCGGCAACGGGATCTCGGATGAATATCATGTGATCCGTCATGTCATGAACCTCGAAGCGGTCAACACTTACGAGGGGACGCATGACATACATGCGCTCATTCTGGGCAAAGCCCAGACGGGCGAGCAGGCGTTTTCCTAGCCCCTAAAGGCCGGAGTGCTTAACAGCACAAGCTCCACTGAGTTTTATCATCGTGCGAGGTGTAGCCGTGGCCTTTGATCGTGTGAGGATAACTTCTCGCCATCTTCTCCCGAACTTTCGCGTCGCCTTCCTGAAAGCAGAAAGTGGCTGTCTTTGGCAGGCATCCCTTAAATTCTACGCAGGCAAGAAGTTTCTGCTCTTCATGCGAAATGATGAATACCTCGACATGATTCGCAGTATCCCACGCCGCTTTTCCAATAGCCCCCAAATTGAGCTTATGGCTAAGGCGATAACGGAGCTTTTCTTCAGCCCCCGGGTCATCGCCCATAGCCTCGACGCAGGCTTTCGGAACACGCAGCCCTCTTATGCTTAGACTACATGGCGTCTGATGAGCATCCTGGAGCAAAGTCACGGCTTTTGTGATATATTCAACGAATTGGGGATAAGTGACAGGGGTGAAGTAATTCGAAAGGCTAACACGAGGTGTAGTCATAAGCGAACTCCAAAATAAATATCTTTTTTGAGATTGCCGCATCGTAAACCTTTTTTTAAGGTTTGTCAACACTCTTTTAATACTCTCAGGAATTATTTTGGAAGAGCGCTGACCGCTGGCAACACCCTAGAATCGCCCGCAGAAATACAGGAACCCGACAGTGGCGTGCAACAGGATCCAGAAAACCGGGCTGTTATAGAGCAGGATGTAATTGGTCGCGACGGGCTTGACGTGGTTGTGATGGCGGAGCAGCCCCACCGTGTAGAACAGCGCCGCCATGGCGGAGAAAATATAGCTGAGTTGCGAAACCGCGTCATTGCGCCAGTCGTCGGTCGCAACCATGTTGCAGGAGAGAACCAGGCCGCTGGCGCGCCCGACCTCCATCATCAGGGCGATGGAGATCGCGGTCAAAAAACCGCTGCTGACATATAAAGCCCAGGTTTTCGACGTCATGTGTTTTCCCCGTCCAATACCTAAAAAAATCGACCTGACGGCTCCGTAACCATCAGGTCTGCTTTAAAAAATCCTTACGATTTTCCGGCGCATCATTCCTCGTCATCCAGCGATGCCAGCCCCGTAAATTGCGATTGCGAGCTCCAGAAGCGTTCAAACATCTTCATCGTCTTGATGCTTTCCTGCATCCGCTCGTCCGAAAGCTCGGTGCCTTTGATCTTGTCTTCATGTTTGTGGAACATGTCGGCGAGAAGCTTGTAGGTTTCCCTGCCCTTGTCGGACAACTTCACCCGGATGGAGCGCTTGTCGTGAACCGAGCGCTCCTGCTCGATATAGCCGTTCTCGCCCATTTTCTTGACGTTGTAGGACACGTTGGAGCCGAGGTAATAGCCGCGCAGCGTCAATTCGCCCACCGTCATTTCATCATGGCCGATATTATAGAGAATCATCGCCTGGACGTTGTTGATGTCCTGAATCCCCTTGCGGTCGAGCTCGACCTTCACCACGTCAAGAAAGTAACGGTGCAGGCGCTCGATCAGTTGGATGGCTTCGAAGTACGGTGTGGACACGGGATGCTTCCTTAAATATGACAACAGGATGGCCGACGGGCCATTCATGAGAGTACCTGTAAAATATTAACCAATCCTTTCACCGCCCGCAACTAGCATGAAAGCCGCTTGTTCCTGTCCATTCTGCTCCCTGTCATCCTGAGGTCGAAGCCCGAAGGATCTCCGCTTTCGATGATCGAGATCCTTCGCGGCGCTCAGGATAACAAAGGGTATGGACAGGACGATGACGACTAAGAGAAGGCAGGAATCATACCCTGCGAACGACTCTCAACTTGCCGTAAGATATTTACTTTTGACGAGAATGGGCATAGGAAACACAAAAAGGGAAAGGTCCGCCCCATGAGCGATTCAAAAGTGGTCAAGAACCTCAAAGACAGCATCGTCGAAACCGCGCCCGATGTTCACGGCAAAACGCATTTCGACCAGATGAAGCTGAAAAGCCTGTCCTCCGACCGCTTTCCGCATGTCCGGATGCGTCGCCTGCGCCGCACCGAAAGCATTCGCGACCTCGTGCGTGAGAATGCCGTGTCTGCGCACGACTTGATCGTTCCGGTTTTCGTCGAAGAAAATATAAATGAGCGCAAGCCGCTCGATTCCATGCCGGGTGTCTGGCGCGAAAGCGAAAAATCGCTCGAAGCGCGCGTCAGGGACATCGCCGCTTCCGGCGTGCGTGGAGTCATGCTGTTCGGCGTGTCTCATAACAAAGATCACAACGGCAGCGATTCCATGGACCCGAACGGCCTTCTGGCCCGCATGATTTCCCGCGCGAAAAACGTCGCGCCGGAACTCTCCGTCATCGCCGACGTGTGTTTTTGCGAATATACCGACCACGGCCATTGCGGCCCGCTGTGCCAGCACGGCGACGTCGACAACGACCGCACGGTCGAAAATGTCGCTATCCAATCCATGATCGCCGCCGAAGCCGGCGCCGACATCATCGCCCCGTCGGGCATGATGGACGGGCAGGTTTCCGCGATCCGCCACACGCTCGACGTCACGGGCTTTTCGCATATTCCGGTCATGGCCTATGCCGCGAAATTCGCCTCGTGCTTCTACGGCCCGTTCCGCGACGCCGCCGGCTGCGCGCTCGGCGCGAACCCCGCCGTCCGCAAGGATCGCAAGACGTACCAGATGGACCCCGCGAACGCCCGCGAAGCCCTGCGCGATGCAGAACTGGACGAACGCGAAGGCGCGGACATACTGATGGTCAAGCCCGGCATGGCCTATCTCGATATTCTGGCGAAGCTGCGCCAGAAATCCGGCCTGCCTCTCGCCGTGTACCAAGTCTCGGGCGAATACGCGATGATCCGATTCGCGGCGCAGGCGGGCGCACTGAATTATCAGGATGCGATGATGGAATCGCTCCTCGCCTTCAAACGCGCCGGGGCCGACATGATCCTCACCTATGCGGGCGCGGATGCGGCCCGGTTCGTCAGGGACGGCAAACCTTTTGGCGTCTAGCCGATTCGCCTTTCATATATTGAATACCCATTTATTCGCAAGACTTGATATGCCCTCGAAAACAAGCGACAATCAGGGCGTCCGGTAAGACTCTCTTTACCAATCCCCATGTATTCTTAATCTCTATTCTCTCTTTTTTGCAGGACGCAAAACCGCCCATGAAGTTTATCGGTCTCGCCCTC
>DASTUM010000020.1:0-3799 GCA_035759665.1 Micavibrio sp. | reverse complement strand
ACCATCGTCTTGTGGTCGCGCTAGAGATTTTTTAGAACGGCCTTATCATCTTTGGTCAGCGATTTCGCCGGAATGCGGTCAATCGCCGCGACCACGCCTTCGATATCCGTGACATCGATCACTTTCTTGCGCCTGTCCTCGGGGAGCAGCATCTGCGCCGCGCCGGTTTCATCGATGATATCGATGGCCTTGTCGGGGAGTTTGCGGTCGCCGATATATTTGGCCGACAATTCGACCGCCGCCTTGATCGCGTCGTCGGTGTAGGTCACGCCGTGATGTTCCTGATATTGCGTGCGCAGGCCTTTGAGGATGTCGATAGTCTCGTCGATCGTGGGTTCATACACGTCGATCTTCTGGAACCGGCGCACCAGCGCGCGATCCTTTTCGAAATGGTTTCTGTATTCCTTATACGTCGTGGAGCCGATGCAACGCAGCGCGCCGGACGACAGAGATGGTTTCAAAAGATTAGACGCATCCATCGCCCCGCCGGACGTGGCACCCGCGCCTATCACGGTGTGAATTTCATCGATGAACAAAACCGCCCCGTCGATCTTCTCAAGCTCCGCCAGCACCTGCTTGATGCGCTCCTCGAAATCGCCGCGATAGCGCGTGCCGGCAAGCAATGCTCCCATATCGAGCGAGTAAATCACGGCGTCTTTCAAAACGTCCGGCACCTCGCCCTCGACAATTTTCTTGGCGAGGCCCTCGGCAATCGCCGTCTTGCCAACGCCCGGGTCGCCGACATAAAGCGGGTTGTTCTTGGAGCGGCGGCAGAGAATCTGGATCGTCCGATCCACTTCTTTCTGGCGGCCGATCAACGGATCGATCTTTCCGACCTTCGCCTTTTCGTTGAGATTCCTGGTATAGGCTTTCAACGCATCGCCGCCGGTTTTTGCCGCGCCCGAACCGTTTTCTTCTTCCTCGGCGCCGCGCGGCGTTTTGGCCGGATCGGCCTGACCCGGCACCTTGGCGATGCCGTGGCTGATATAATTGACCGCGTCGAAACGCGTCATGTCCTGTTCCTGCAGATAGTAGACCGCATGCGATTCCCGCTCGGAGAACAATGCCACCAGCACGTTCGCCCCCGTTACCTCTTCCCGCCCCGACGATTGCACATGGATGGCGGCGCGCTGCAGTACACGCTGGAACGCCGTCGTCGGCTTCGCCTCCTCGCCTTCGGGCGCCGTCAGGTAGCCAAGCTCATGATCGAGATAATTCTCCAGCTGCTCCCGCAAATCGGGCAGCGAAATGCCGCACGATCTCAGCACCGCCATCGCATCCTGATCTTCTGTCAGGGCGTGCAGCAGATGTTCCAGCGTCGCATATTCGTGGTTTCTCTGGTTTGCCGCGGCAAGCGCACGGTGCAAAGTCTGTTCGAGGTTTCTTGAGAGCATATCTCTACTCCTTCTCCATCGTGCATTGCAGGGGCTGTTCGTTGGCGCGGGCGAAATCCATTACCTGCGCGACCTTGGTTTCGGCGACTTCGTAGGTGAAGATGCCGCAAATGCCCACTCCGCGGCGGTGGACATGCAGCATAATGTCGGTCGCTTCCTGGCGGTTCTTCTGAAAGAAACGCTCCAGGATATGCACGACGAATTCCATCGGCGTGTAATCGTCGTTAAGCAGCAAAACCTTGTACATCGACGGCTTTTTGGTCTTGGGTCGCGGCTTGAGCAGCAATCCCGTCTGGCGCTCGCGCTCCTGATCGCCGCCTTTGCCGCCGTCGCCGCCGTCAGGCGGGGGAAGCATCGGGTCTTCGTCGTCCATTCTGGTCTGGTCTAATATGCGCATAGGCCTCTAAAATGTCCCAAGGGGTATTTTACCGTAAAAATCTTTCCAAGCGTTAAGAATATAGTCCGCCGCCGGATATTTTAAAAGGGCTGAAAACCGCCAAAAAAACCCCGCCGGGCGGGCGGGGTTTTTAAATTCCCAAGGAAAGGAAGAACGGAACTAAGCGGCCATCGCGTCGGAGGCTTTTTTGATCGCCTTGCCGACCTGGTCGTTGATCGGTTCGAAAGCGTCCGTGCAGAGCTTGACGCCTTTTTCGGAGATTTTCGTAGCGTTCGTCATGAACTCATCGAAGCTCGCCTGCGCCAGCTTCGTCTGGACATCGGCGAATTCGTTGATCGTCTTGCAGGACATGACGGATTTCGCGGCGGCTTGCGATTTCTCGCCGGCATCCTGGCAGATTTCCATGCAGGTCTTGATGATGTCTTCCATGCCTTTCGTGAAGATCGTCGAGGACTTCACGAGGGCGTCGACCTGGGCCTGGCCCATAACGGCTGCGTCTTGCGTCATTTGGTCGAGTTGTTTGTTACCTTGAAACATTTTGGTCTCCAGAGTGAATGGTTGGAATTGCGGAAAGCTCTTTGTAAAAGCAGCCAGCGTATCAGCGGGGTTGCTGGTAATGCGAGCTGCGGTCGCGTTTTTCGCAACGGTTTTTTTCTTTTTCGCTTTAGCTGCCATATTGGCCTCCTATGATTGTGCCGTTTGTTAATTCTGTAAAATTATTGCAACGCACAATATCAATCTATCACCGAATTAACCATTCGTCAACAGAAATTTTGTGCGGTGCACAAACGAGGTTTTTCGGCCCGTTTTCTGGACAGGCGACATATTGTGTGCCTAGAATGGGGCCGGGGTGTTTCATCTTGTGCAAGTATCAGATGAAATTAGGATTCTTTCAATATTCTTCTAGTAAAATGTACGAAATAATAAATCAGGCTTCGGACCTTTCAAAAAACGTCAAAAGCAGGCCTGCGGGAGACATGGTTTTGCGCCGGATCGTTCTAGCAATGCTCATGCTTTGCATGGCCCTCGCCTATCCTGCCGAAGGGATGGCGAAGTCCAAGAAAAAGCAGGGCGACGAGTCCAACAACAAATACGCCTCCATCGTCGTCGATGCCGAGACGGGGGCGATTCTGTCCCAGCGGTACCCCGACAAGCGCCTGCACCCCGCCTCCCTGACCAAGGTCATGACGCTGCTTCTGCTGTTCGAAGCGCTCGATGCCGGCAATGTCCGCCTGAACGATAAAATCCAGATTTCGCGGCACGCAGCAAACGCCCAGCCCAGCAAGCTCGGCCTGACCCCCGGCTCTTCCATCCGCGTCGAGGACGCCATCCTCGCCGTTGTGACGAAATCCGCCAACGACATCGCCACCGCCATCGCCGAACACCTGGCGGGCAGCGAAAGCCGCTTTGCGCTCCGCATGACGCGGCGCGCCCGCGATATCGGCATGTCGAAAACCACGTTCAAGAACGCCCACGGCCTGCACAATCCGGGACAGGTCACCTCGGCTCGCGACATGGCGACTCTCGCCCGCTACGTTCTGGTGCGCTATCCGAATTACTACCGCTATTTCGGCACGAAGCAATTCACCTATCGCGGCAAGACCTACACCAACCACAACCGCCTGATGAACACCTACCCGGGCATGGACGGGTTCAAGACGGGCTTCATCAACGCGTCGGGCTTCAACCTGATCGCCTCCGCCAAACATGGCAACAAGCGCCTGATTGGCGTCGTTTTCGGCGGCCGGTCGTGGAAATCCAGAAACGACCATATGGCGAGCCTTTTGAACACGGGTTTCGAGCACGCTGGCGAGACGCGCTATGCCGGCGCATCGCTGAACGAAGTCGCAGCGCGGGCTTCCCGTGCCGCCCCCGCCCCCGTGCCTCCGCTCAAGCCCGTCTTCCGCGAAACCGAAACGACGCGTCAGCCGGTGGCCACGGCCTTGCTGGACGGCGTTCCCTACACCTCGCTCGCCGCGCTCGACCAGAATCGCAAACCCATCGCCGT
>DASTUM010000019.1:0-7325 GCA_035759665.1 Micavibrio sp. | reverse complement strand
CGGCATGCATAGCCAGCGCATGAACGCATTAGGCGATAAAATCAATGTGAAAATCACCGTACAAGAAGGAGATGATTTTTTAATCCTCAACTCCGCACAACATCGCTGGTTTCCAAAAAGATTATCCAAAAACAAGATATTTTTATGCATATGGCCCCAAGTCAGGTTTCCTCGATTTTAGCGAAAATGATCTTCGCATATCGGTCGTCAACCAAAAGGACTTCGCAGACATTTTTCGTGTGCTCTACGACATTGCTTGGGACAAGCGTTACACTCGAAATACCGGAAAACAAGTAAGTTTCACCACTTTTGGTCAAGGTCAGCACTTTCGCCGAATCTAATAATGCGGCGGTTTGTCCCGTAACGCTTGTTCCGTGGGGGTGAGGTTTTCTCCCGGTTCTTCCGCCGCACCCAGCTCCATATCCACGATTTTTTTCTGTGTGCGGTCGAGGCGCGCTTTTAAAATGTCGATTTCCTTGCGGTGGAGATTGACCATATCGCTCAGATCCTGAATCTGGCGTTCCTGGTGCGCGATAAGGGCTTCGAGCCGGTTTATTTCCTCTGACATGGCGGCGATCCTAGCAGCGGGCTTTGCGGAAAGAAAGCCCCGGCCGCCCTTGCAAACGAAAGCCTTTTCAAGACAGCCAAGACCGTTTAATCCATGACGCATGAGCACGGATGGCAAAGTTCCCAAGAGTTTCCGCGCCTGGCTGGAAATGGCGGCCAGCCCGGCGATCCTGTTCTATGCGCTGCCGTGGCTGATGATCCTGCTCGTCGCCGGCACCGTGGCGCAGAAGGATCTGGGGCTTTATGCCGCGCAGCATTTGTATTTTTCTTCCTGGATTTTATGGTGGGGGCCGTTTCCCCTGCCGGGCGCTTATTCAACGCTCGGGGTCATTACGCTCTGCCTTGCGGCGAAGTTCGTGCTGTACAGCCCGTGGAGAGTGCATCAGGCGGGCATCATCCTTACCCATCTGGGGGTTCTTGTGCTCCTGATCGGCGGGCTTATCACCGCCTTTTCGCAAAAGGAAGGATACATGCTGCTCGGCGAAGGGCAGAGCAGCGCGCTGGTGTCCGATTACCACGAGCGTGTCCTGTATATAGAGCAAGGCGGGAAAACCGTCGCGGGCATTCCTTTCGGCACGCTGAAGACCGGAGAGGCGGTTTCAGCCGCCCTGCCCTTCACGATTACGCCGCGGACGATCTGCCGCAACTGCCAGCCTGCGCCAGCCCCCAAAGCCGACGACAGGCACGGCCTTGCGCGGGAGATATCCTTGCAAAGTGCTCCGCCGGAGCAGAGCGACGAAGCCAATCTGTCCGGCCTGTCCTTTGCAATCGCGGGGGCGGGCGATCAGGACGGCGAATATCTGGTGATGGAGGAGATTCCGCATCACCCCCAAATTACGATCGGGAAGAAAATCTATTCGATTTCCCTTTCTCGCGCGCAAACCGCGCTTCCCTTTGCCATAGAGCTGAAAAACTTCGAACGCGTCCTCCATCCCGGGACGGAGATGGCGAGCGGTTTCTCATCCGATGTGATCGTCAGGGACGGGGCCGTGGAATGGCCCTACCAGATCCGCATGAACGAGCCGCTGCGCTATAAAGCCTATACGTTTTATCAGGCTTCCTTCAGCCTGAGACCGGACGGGGAATATTCCGTTCTCAGCGTCGTGCGCAACAAGGGGCGCATTTTTCCCTATCTCGGCGGCGCCCTTATTTTCGTGGGGCTTTTGCTGCATATCTTCATTCGCCTCACGAAAATGAAAAAGGAGGCGGCATGACCGCGCGGACGCTCCTTCTCCTCCTGATCGTTCTTTTCCTGCCGTACAAGGGCTGGGCGGCGGAGCTTGATTACACGGATTTCCGCCAGCTTCCCGTGCAGCATGAGGGGCGCATCAAACCGCTCGATACTTTCGCCCGCGCTATCCTCGACCTGTGCAGCGGCAGGCAATCACTGCACGGTACGGGTGCCGATGCGTGGCTCGCCGAAACGCTGTTCGATCCGGCGCAGGCGCTGCACCGTCCGCTTTTCAGAATTTTCCGCCCCGGCCTTCTCGGTCTGCCGGAGAAGGCCGGGCGTTCCTACAGCTACGCCGAACTCGCCCCCGCTTTGCAGGCGAAGGCGGATGTCATTGCCCGATTGCTGCAAACCGACGAGAAAAACTGGACCGAGGACCAGCGCGAGCTGATGCGCCTATCGGACGCCGCCGGCCTGTATACCCAGCTTCTGAGGAGCTTTTCCTTCGCTTTGCCCCTCAATATCGTAATGCCGGACAGCCTTGCGAAAGAATGGAAATTGGATGAGGGAAAAACCTTCACTCTGGAAATTTACAGGCACCACCAGCAGAGCCTGAAAGAGCGCGTTCAAGCCATCATTCGCCGCAAAGGCAATGATCCGGCCCGCTATAACGAGAGCGAGCGGCAGATAGCGCAGTTCGCCATGAACATGCAAATTCTTGAACAAGCGGGACAGAACAATTCGATCTTCCGCATCCTGCCCGGCGCATGGGGCGACGCCAAGGCCGAATGGTGGTCGCCGTGGGCGATCGCCGACAGCGGGCAGGGATCGCCGGAAAACGCCGCTTATCTGCAGCTCTGGCAGGATATGGCGGGGGCTTATCAGAAGCAGGACGCCACTGCATGGCGCGGCGCAGCGCACAGGGCTCTGGTCAAGGCGAAAGGCTTCGTGCCAGCCGCTCCCCTGCAACTGGAAACGGTTTATAACGCGCTTTCCCCGCTGACTCTGGCGTCCCTGCTTTATCTCGCCGCGTTTTTCGCGGTGGTCTTCTACAGTTTCAAAACCGGGAAAAATATCCGCCTAGCAGCAACAGGAATGCTAGGCACGGGCGCCCTGCTTCACGCCGCCGCCATTGCGGCCCGCATCGTCATTCTGGATCGGCCTCCCGTGGGCACGCTTTATGAATCCGTCGTCTTCGTCGCCCTGATCTGCGTTCTCGCCGCCCTGCTTCTTGAAAAAATCGGGAAGGACGGCCAAGGCCTGCTCATCGGCGCGATCTCCGGAACCGTCCTTCTCTTCGTGGCGCAATCCTTTGCCGCCGAGGATACGATGAAAATGCTGGTTGCCGTCCTCAACACCAATTTCTGGCTTTCCACGCATGTTTTGTGCATCACTATGGGGTATGGATGGTGCATCGTCGCCTCGCTGCTCGCGCATCTCTATCTCGTCAAAACCGCGTTCGGGAAGGCGGCGGACGATCTTTTGCCCTATATCAAAACGATTGCGCTCGTCGCCCTGCTTTTTACCGCCGTGGGAACGATTCTCGGCGGCATATGGGCAGACCAGTCGTGGGGACGATTCTGGGGTTGGGATCCCAAGGAAAACGGCGCGCTGCTGATCGTCCTCTGGCTTTTGTGGGCTCTGCACGCCCGGATCAGCGGCAATCTGAAACGCATCCCCTACGTCACGGCCATCGCCGCGCTTTCAGTGATCGTCGCACTGGCGTGGTTCGGCGTGAACCTGCTGAATGTCGGCCTTCATTCTTACGGATTCATTTCGGGCGTCGCCGCGGCCCTGTTTACCTTCATCACGGTTGAGGCCATGCTGCTCGGCGCTCTTTATTACCGGATTTCGGTTTTGAGAAAGCAAGGAACGCGATGAAGAATGCGCTTGTCCTGCTTGGCCTTGTCTTGATCGCTGGCGCTTATACCTATTATGACGGGCGAAAGGCGTTGCCGCAGCAAAATCAGCCGCAGGCGGCGGACAGCCTCTCCCATTCCGCCCCCGCGCCTGTTTTTTCCTTTACCGCCATCGACGGCAAAAAATATTCGCTGGAGCAATTCAGAGGCAAGGTAGTTCTCGTCAATTTCTGGGCCAGCTGGTGCGCGCCGTGCGTTGCGGAATTTCCGCAGATGATAGAGCTGGCCGGAGCCTTGCCGGACAAGATCGTCATAGTTTTTATGTCACAAGACGATGGCGACAAGGCCGTAACGGATTTTCTGAAAAAACATGGAAAAGGCTTTGAACAAGGCAATATCCTGGTGGCGCGGGACGAAGGGCAGAAAATCGCCAAAGACCTGTTCCAGACATACAAATTGCCCGAAACTTATATTCTGGGCCCCGATCTCCATATCGCGGACAAGGTCGTCGGCCTTGTAGAATGGAACACCGATCAAATGCGGTCGAAGATCGAAGCCCTGTACGGCCACTGACTAATTCGCCGCCACGCGGGGCTGTTCGAGGCCGCCCGGAAGGACTTCAAGGCCGCAGAAGTTCCCATGCGCGGCAATGGTCGCACATTTCTTATAGACCTCGTTTAGATCGTTGGAACGCACACTGGCGCGCAGAATATAATTTCCCTTTTCATCCACCGGAACGCTTTCGGACGGTTTTTGCAGAAGATCGACATCGTCGAACAAATTCCTGCCCAGCGCGCGCATCTTGAACCATGCCAGCCCCATGGAAAGCCGCGATTTATACTTGCCGAGATTGAGCAGGAACGTCCGGCCCACATAACGCTCTGCGGCCTCGCCATATACCGCGGCGTCAGCCAGGAGCTGTAAGGGAACGTCCGGCCTTCCGTCCTGGAAATAGATATTGTTGGCATAGATCATCGTGCCTTCGAAACCGACATGAACCTTTTTCGGCAGGGGGCGCGAAACGCCTTCGGGGAGTTTTTCTTCGTCCGCCAGAAGATAATAATCGCCCGGCGGAATTTTACTGAAAAGATAGAATCCGTCCGTTTCGGAAACAGCGCCCATGACTTTCCTGCCGTCCATAGCATATAGCCCGACATCGACGCCGCGCAAAGAACGGTTGTTGCCGTCCGCATCGCGCGCATAAAGCGTGCCGTCCATTTCACCGGCCATATGCACCGGGAATATCAGAGGGGTGACGTGGCCTTCACGCGGCAAAACGGACACGCCCCGGAAACCTGAAACCCAGAACGGGTCTTTAAGCGTTTCCTCATCGACATACACATCCGTCGCCTTCAGCGGACGCAGACGCGACACGAAGGCATATCCCGTCTCATCCGTCTTTTCGCGGCTGCCGTTTTGCGGCGTTTTGATGACGACGTCCGGTAAAGGCTCGTCTTCTCCATCGAAGACATTGTTGCCGTTTTTGTCGAGGAAGACATAGGCGCTGACCGCCCCGGTGCCCGACAACGCCCTGTCGAAGGAACGAACGCTGTTTTCGTTAGGATCACGCGCGAGGCCGAAGCGCGTCGTCAGCGTGGCGGATAGATCGTTGTCCGTATTGTATGTGACGCCCGGAGATATATGCGCGAAGCCGGCATCCCAGTTAAGCTGCGCTCTCCCTTCGGTCAGTTTTTCCTGGACCATGCGCTCTACACCGACTTCCGCGTTGAGCTTTTTGGTAATGGGCCTGCGGGCAGTGACGAGGATGCGCTCAAGCTGGCTGTCCGGTTTTATTTCGTAATCCGCAATCATGCGCAGCCTGTTCGCGCCAATCCTGCCGGAAAGGGACGTGATGCTGCGAAGCGCATCTTCCTGGCCGCCGCTGTAGCGGCTATACTCCAATCCCTGGTTGAACGCGATATGCTTGAGATTTGTGTTCAGGCTCGCTCTGTAAATATTTTCCGTTTCGCCTTCCGAGTCCATATCGTAACCGACGCCAAGATTGTAGCGTGTGTTCCGCCCGATCTCCATAAAGAACGGCCCGTCGAGATTGAGCCTTTGTTCAAAGACATTGGTCGTACCGTCTTCATTTTCCAGGTTGAACCTGTCCGTGGAAACAACCGTTTCATTGCGCAACTGATGATTGCCCAAATCGCGGCGGGCGACGAGTTTCGCGGCCATTTCGCTGTTGTTATCAACGGCGGTATCGAAGTTCAAGAGCGTGCCGCCGAGAACCGTGGAAGCGCCTGCATGGGCCGTCGCCATGGATTCGCCGTTCTTCTTGCCGGTTTCCAAACCTGCTGTCAGGGCGCTTCTTTCTCCGACCGGCGTTTCGTAGATGGCACTCAGCGCGGGCGCGCCCAGATCTTCATCCTGGACGTCCCTGTTCCTGTAGGTCTGCGTTTGCTGAGCCATCAAAGATATGTCGTACACGCTTCCTGTTTCAGAAAGGCGGCGGTTATCGACCGGAATTTGTATTTCCTCTTCCCGAATTTCCCCTTGGGGACCATAGAGCACGACTTTAAAATTGTTGTCCGACGCATATAAATCGACATCCTTAAATATATAGAGGCCGTCATCGCCCACGGTGAGGTTATTGATAAGCTGGTTGTTGCGGTAAAGCTCGACGTCCCAGCCTGGAAAGGCCGTTCCCGTTATTTCCGTCGAGGGGCGGAGGGTTGTACGGAGGGGGTGGATGTTCGTTACACGCATTCCAAGTCCGCTGGAAGGTAGAGTATCGAGCTGCTGGCCTGGAGTCGTGATATCGCCCAATTCAAAACGGCGCGCATGCAAACGGCCGAGCAGCTCCGGCTCAAGGGATTCGCGTTTGTAATTGACGCGAACATTCGTCAGCCTGTCTTCGTAATCGAGCTGCGACTGCGTCGATAACGTACCATAGGCCAGATCGCCCTGCGTTCTGACAGAGGCGTTGTGCCTCGATCGGTTGTCGCCGCCCTTGCCGGGCCGGCTGAAGGAAGACCGGGTCGTGACATCTACGAATGGAAGGTCGAACGCTTTATGCTCTTCGGGGAGCAAGGGCAATTCCGGCGGCCCGACGCGGTTGTTTCGGAACTGGCGGTTGCCGCGCGCCAGCTTTTCCTGAACCGGGAGCGGCACGGGGCTTGTCAGCAGCATGTTCTGGGACGAAACATCGATATCCAGGCTGAATCCGAACCATTGTTCCAGCTCTTGCGAAGGAACCATAATATCGCCGTCTTCGTTTTTGACGTTTTCCGATATCTTAAACGTGCCGTTGTCGGTTTGTACCGTATGCGTTTTCATATCGAGCGTAAAAGTTTTTTGCTCGCGAATATACCAGCCCTGCGCCGTTCCCTGTTCAGGGTCGATGTCGATGGGGAAATCAAGTGAGCCTGTAAAATCCAGTAAGGAGATAAGGATGTCTCCTTTATGCGATATGGCAGTGACGGGAAGGGACATCGCCAGCTTTTTATCCAATTGCATCCGCAAGACCAGAAGTTCGCCATCGGGTAGGGTCACGCCGCTTTTCGTGCCGATTTTACCAGTTTGCGTGTCGACGGCCTTCAAGCCCTTGCCGACGCGCAGCACGAACTGCCGGGCGAGCGCCATGCGGTCGGCCATGCTTAACTCACCCCCGGCCTGTTCGGACGCGGCGTAATCCGCCCGCGCAAATGATAGGGGCATCAGTGTGCAAAAAATTAATATGAAAAAAGAAAATTTATACTGCATGATTCGCGATTGCCGTTGCC
>DASTUM010000018.1:0-13505 GCA_035759665.1 Micavibrio sp. | reverse complement strand
TTTTCGGATAACGATCATCTTAATCTAAAAGGGGCATTGAAATTATCCCCAGTCTTTGATCGCTTCTTTGAATGACCTTTTCAAGGCCAGACTATAATACGCAAAATTTAGGGCTTAAAGCTGGGGTTTTATCGAAAACATGCTGAATTTGCTTGTATTTTTCTTGGGAGCAAAGGGATAAGGTTTACCGTAAGCTGTATCCGTCACCAGTTCCACACCTTACATTTCCTTCACAAAACGCCGTTAGTTCCTTATACCTGTAAGGGATTTAGAAAGGACAACCATGCAACCCGCCAAAGCCGAAGCTCAAGAAACCCCGATCAAGGACATGAAGGATATCGTCGCCCTGTGCAAGCGCAGGGGGTTCGTGTTCCCTGCCTCCGATATTTACGGCGGGATCAACGGCTTCTGGGATTACGGGCCGCTGGGCGTCGAGTTGAAGAACAACCTGCGCGACCTGTGGTGGAGGCGCATGGTGACCTGCCCGCCGATCGGGCCGGACGGGCATCCGGTACAAATCGTAGGCGTTGATTCCTCTATCATACAAAACCCCAAGGCGTGGGTCGCTTCGGGCCATGTCGGCGGATTTTCCGATCCGATGGTCGATTGCCGCGAAACCAAACTGCGCTACCGCGAGGACAAGTTGAAAGTCTTCACGGCTGTCGATAAGAAGGGCGATAATTTTTATGTTGCGTTTGATGAGGACGCCGATCGTGAAGCCATCCAGAAACGCCTGAAAAAACTCGGCATTTCTTACGAAGCGAATGCACCGATGGGTGCTTTCGAGAAAATGTATAAGGATGTGCCGAATTTCCTTGAAAAAGTGATCGGCCCCGACGCAAGCAAAGTTGGAACGCTGACGCCGCCAAAGCAGTTCAACCTGATGTTCCAGACGTATGTTGGCGCGACGGCCGATGAGGATTCCAAAGCCTATCTGCGCCCCGAAACGGCGCAGGGTATCTTCCTGAATTATAAGAATGTGCTGGATTCCAGCCGCGTACGTGTGCCGTTCGGTATCGCCCAGATCGGTAAAGCTTTTCGCAACGAAGTAAATCCGCGTAATTTCATTTTCCGTTCGCGCGAATTCGAACAGATGGAAATGGAATGGTTCTGTCATCCTGACGAAGCAAAAAAATGGCAGGCTTTCTGGTTTGAAGAGCGCAAGAAATTTTGGAAGGATCTCGGTTTGTCCGATGAAAACCTGAAAATGCGCAATCACGATTCCGATGAATTGTCGCATTATGCGAAGGCGGGTCTCGGCACGGCGGATATCGAATACCGCTTTCCGTTCACGGCACCGGATTTCGGCGAACTGGAAGGAATTGCGCACCGCTGCGATTACGACCTTACGCAGCACCAGACGCATTCGGGAACGAAAATGGAATATATGGACCCTGAAGACAATACAAAGCGCTTTATCCCGAATGTCATCGAACCAGCGGCGGGCCTTACACGCGGCGTTCTGGCGCTGCTCTGCGAGGCTTATACGGTCGATCCGAACAGGCCGTCGGGCGTTTACCTGAACTTCCATCCGAAGATCGCGCCGAAAAAGGCGGCGATTCTGCCGCTGACGGCCAAGGACGGTCAGCCGGAGAAAGCGGAAAAACTCTACATGGAACTGCGCGAGGAATTCGCGGTCGATCTCGATATCAAACAGAATATTGGCAAGCGTTACGCCCGTCAGGACGAAATAGGCACGCCGTTCTGTTTTACCATCGACAATGACACGATGGCCGATGATACGGTGACTGTGCGTGAGCGCAATACGATGGCGCAGGAACGCATCGGCATGTCTAAGGTCGCTGAATATTTGCGCGCCAAAATGAAAGTCTAGGATGGGAAGCGCGGGCGACATCAGGAGCGACGCTGAAGGTGCCCTGCAAACCAGGAACGGGGTAGGGGCGCGACTGCGCCGTTATTTCTTTACAGGTATCGTGGTCACGGCGCCAATCGTCATTACGCTCTGGTGCGCCTGGTGGGTTCTGACGTTTCTGGATTCTTTGATCGCGCGGATCATCCCGGCGGACTATAACCCGAATACCTATTTGCCCTTCGCCATTCCTGGCATGGGGTTGATCGTCACTATTCTCTTCTTTATCGTCGTCGGATGGTTCGCCCGTAACTTTCTGGGTCGCCTAATTATCCGCGTGTCGGAATATATCGTCGAGCGAATGCCGCTGATTAACACGGTCTACAAAGCGGTCAAGCAGGTTTTTGAAATGACCATCGGCACACAATCGACCGCGTTTCGTGATGTCGTGCTGTTCCAGTATCCAAACGCCAACTCGTGGACGATCGGTTTTGTAACGGGCACGACGCTTGGAGAAATTCAGAGTGTGGGAAATGGCAGCGAAGTCCTGAACGTCTACAGCCCCGTCACACCGACGACAGCCGGTTTTATCTTTTTCATTCCAAGAAAAGACCTGATTTTTTTATCCATGAGCGTCGAAGACGCCATCAAGCTGATTGCTTCCGGCGGTATCATCACGCCGCCTGAAAGCCAGAAAAAACTTTCTTAAAGGCCAAGGCTAAATTTGTATGATGTTAACGAGCCGCTGATGGATTTTATCTTCGGCAACTCTGGAAGGGTTAGCTCGTCCAAGAGGAGGGCTGACTGTATCGTTTGCTTGTAAGGTTTGACGAGCGCTCCGTGTTTCCCTGCAGCGATTTCGTATATCGCCAACAGATCCATGGGCAAATGTTGGTCCGGATGGGCGCGGAGAGCACTTCTGCCGATAGAGGCTTTTGCCAGCGTCAATTGTGGGTCGAATAAGCTGCGATCTACAAGCTTTTGGTATTCTGCTGTCTGCAAAGATTTGCCGTTCATCGTTGCTTGGCTGAAAGAAACTGTTGGAATTGCGGTTGCAGGAGCGGGGGGTGTCTGCGTGGGGTTTGACTCGGATGGGCTTTTTGTCGGGGCGCCTGCTTCTCCTGTCTGCTCGTTCTGCTGCTGCGCTTCCGTATCGGGAATAATGGTCGGGCTTTCAGGGGCGTCGCCGTGGTTTGCGGCTGGGCTGGATTTGTCCAGCTCTATACAATCCATGTAGGCGGCCAGTTCCTGATCGGCGGAAGGAGCGTTTTGAACAAGCTTTTCCAGTTCCTCGTCAAGGCGAAAACGCATGTCGGAAGGAACGGAGTTGTTGAACGTCTTGATAGCCTGGCAATAGATGGCCCTCTCTTCTTCGTTTCCGCCCTCAAGTTCCAGCTTGCGCGGCGCGCGGTCACTGAAAGAGGCTAGCATCAGGACGTTGAAGGCATCCTCCAGCGTCATTTTTTTCACGGTGGGTGTCGCACCCGATTGTGGGTCGGATTGGGTCCCGTTTGCTTCGGGGATAAACTGGAACGTACCTCTTTTGGCCTTGATCGCTCCGTTGGCGGACGAAAAAAGGATGGCTTTGTTTTCGCCCTGAATGGCGTCCATACTAAGGCAGGCTGCGGCGAAGATATGCGGTACGCTGTACTTATATGTGGAAGGATCGGAATGCTCCTTGCTGACCCGGAATCTCTTATGCGCGCTTTCCATCGCCGCCCACATGGTTTCAAAATTCTTTTTAAAAGCCGCGTTGATCATGAAGCTGGATTGTATTTCGGCGAAAAGTTCGGCAAGTTCGTAAAACTTGTCCCGGTTTCTATCATTCGCGGTGCGTGGCGGCGGCGAGGGTGTGACCCTCGCGCCGGCTTGAATTTCAAAAGTATCCTGCGGCTGCGCATTCATGAGAAAATATCCTGATATTACCTATCCATTTAATAGCAAACATCATGAAAACTATGCAAATTTAATATATTAACCGGCCCTGAGATTGGCGATAGCCTGATCCTGCTCCATTAGATAAAGCAATGATTTCAAGGAATTGCCGCGCAGGCCGTCCAGATCAGGGTCTTTGGCCAGAATAAGTTTAGTATCGTCTCTCGCGGCGGCCAGCAAATCGCCATGCGCCGCCAGATCGGCGAGTTTGAAGACGGGCATGCCGCTCTGGCGGATGCCGAGAATTTCTCCGCCGCCGCGTAGTTCAAGGTCTTTTTCCGCGATCAGGAATCCGTCTTCCGTGTCGCGCATGATTTTAAGGCGCTCCTTGGCGGCGATCGAAAGCTTGTCGTCATAGAGAAGAAAGCAGAAAGATTTGTCGCCACCGCGGCCGACGCGCCCGCGAAGCTGATGCAGCTGCGCAAGGCCGAAGCGTTCGGCCTGTTCGATAATCATAATGGTGGCTTCGGGGACGTTGACGCCGACTTCGATGACTGTCGTCGCGACTAGGATTTTCTTTTTTCCCTGGGCGAACTCCGCCATTACGGAATCTTTTTCAGTTGGTTTCATGCGGCCATGGATAAGGCCGACGATATCGCCGAAACGGTCTTTGAGGATATCGTAGCGGGCCTCGGCGGCCTGCAGATCGAGGACTTCGTTTTCCTCGACGAGCGGGCAGACCCAATAAGAACGCGCCCCTTTGCCGATAGCGCGTCCAACCGCGTCGATCATCTCGTCGACTTTTTCGATGGGTTTCAAAAGCGTTTCGACGGGCTTGCGGCCCGCTGGCTTTTCATCGAGGCGGGAGACTTCCATATCACCGTAAGCGGTGAGGGTGAGCGTACGTGGGATCGGCGTCGCCGTCATGACGAGAACGTCGGCGCCCCGGCTTTTGCTGGAAAGCTGTAAGCGCTGGTGAACGCCGAAACGGTGCTGTTCGTCGATGACGGCAAGGCCGAGATCGTTGAATTTTATTCCTTCCTGGAACAGGGCGTGCGTGCCGATGATCACCTGCGCGCTGCCGTCGGCGATTTGCGCGAGCAACTCGGCGCGGGCTTTGCCCTTGTCGCGCCCGGTTAGGCAGATATAGCTGACACCCGCGGCATCGAGCCAGGGCGCAAAGCTCTGGGCGTGCTGGCGGGCGAGGATTTCGGTCGGAGCCATGATGGCCGCTTGCGCGCCGCATTCGATGACGTTCAGCATGGCCATGGCGGCGACGACGGTTTTGCCGCTGCCGACATCGCCTTGGAGAAGGCGGAGCATGCGAAGCGGCTCTTTCATATCGGCATCGATTTCTGAAAGGGCGCGGTTTTGCGCGTTCGTGAGTTTGAAGGGCAGAACTTCTTCCAGTTTCTGATGGAGTTTCCCCGTCGGCTTCCATGCGCGGCCATTTTGACGGCGGTGTTTACGGCGGACGAGGGCGAGGGATAACTGGTTCGCCAGAAGTTCGTCATAGGCAAGCCGTTCTCGCGCAGGGTGAAAAGGCAATAAATCGGTGCCGTCCTTTGGATTGTGAAGCTGCGTTACGGCCTCTTTCCAATCCGGCCATTTTTTCAGCTTTTTATAGGGGCCGTCGAGCCATTCGTCGAGATCGGGCAGAACGGCGAGACCGCCATGTACGGCCTTGCGCACCGCTTTGTTTGTGATGCCAGCGGTGAGGGGGTAGACGGGTTCCAGTTTTTCGATGCTCTCGCGGTCTTCGCTGATTGCATCCGGATGAGTCATCTGGCGGTTGCTTTGATACATCTCGACCCGCCCGCTGACATAGAGCTTTTTATTCAAAGGGAGTTGTTTTTCGATCCAGTCCTTGCGGGCGTTAAAGAAAACGAGCGTAATTGCGCCTGTATCGTCAGTACACCACACCCGGTAGGGAAGGGAGCGCTTGGGTGAAGGGAAATGTTTTTGGACTGTCAATTCCAGCGTGGCGATTTTACCGTCCTCAGCCTCGGCTATTTTGGGAGAATAGGAGCGGTCTATAAAATCGACGGGTTTGTGCCAGAGAAGATCTAAAATCTTGCCTCCGCCGATAAGCTTTTCAAACAGCTTGCCGTTTTTAGGCCCGACGCCGGGAAGAACCGTCAGGGAACGAAAAAGCGAATCTAGGACAAAAGGGCGTGGCATCGACTCGAAAACTAAAGTATGAGTATTTCCATGACTTTAGAAGAACTGGACAATAGACGCAAACGCCTTATTTTCAGGTCGTGGCACCGCGGGACGCGGGAAATGGACTTGATTATGGGCTCTTTCGCCGAAGTGAACGTACCCGCCATGGACGCGCGCGCGCTTGACCTGTACGAAGAGCTGCTTCATACATCCGATCCCGACGTTTATGACTGGATCTCCGGGCAAAAGCCCGTTCCCGCCAATAGGATGAACCCTGTAATCGAAAAACTGCTAAGCCATAATTATGCCGACCACAGCCCAGCCGGACACGACAAAAGCTAATGCGCCCGCCACAGGCCACGTGCTTTTCGGCGCACCCGAAGGGCAGGACGCGCGTGTTCTGGCGGAGATGGCGCGAAATTTGTCGCGTGAGCGTAAGCCGCTCATCCACATTGCTATGGAGGATGCGCGAGCGGCGAGCCTGTCCGAGCTGGTCGGTTTTTTTTGCGCCGGATGTCGAAATCGTTTATTTCCCCGCTTGGGATTGTTTGCCCTACGATCGCGTTTCACCGAACGCTGAAATAGTCGCGGCGCGTGTGAACGCGCTTTCCCGTCTTCTGGAATGGAAGGCGAGCGATAAATATCTGCCGCGCATTCTTCTGACCACCGTCAACGCAGCCACGCAGCGCGTTATTCCGGCGACTGCCCTGGAAAAATCGGGCTTTTCGGTGAAAACTGGCCAGCGGGTTTCTGTTTCTTCGTTGCAGGATTATTTCGTCGAAAACGGTTATCTGCGGACGGATACAGTGCGCGAACACGGTGAATTCGCTATACGCGGCGGTATCGTTGATCTGTTTCCGCCGGGAGAATCGATGCCGGTGCGGATCGACCTGTTCGGCGACGAAGTTGAAAGCATTCGGTCCTTCGATCCGGCGACGCAAAGAACGGAAAGCAAAAAAGATGCGTTTTCCTTGCGCCCCGTGACAGAATTTTTTATGGATTCTGAATCCATCCAGCGTTTCCGCGCGGGATACAGGGAATCCTTCGGCGCCGTAATAGCCGGTGATCCTCTCTATGAAGCTGTTAGCGATGGGCGCCGCTATAACGGCATGGATCACTGGCTGCCGCTCTTCTTCGAAAGGATGGATACGCTTTTCGATTACGCGCCCGCTGCATCCGTGACAATGGATCAGCATGCTTTGCAGGCGGCGGGAGAGCGTTTCAGTCAGATTAAGGATTTCTATGAAGCGCGCAAAACGCTCGAACAATCCTTTGGCAAAAAAGGTAGGAAGAAAGACAGCGATGTATCGTTGACGGGCGCGGTCTATCATGCCCTATCGCCTGCGCGCCTTTATCTTAGCGATGCGGAGTTCGAACGATTTTCTGAAGAAGCGACGACGATCCTGCCGTTCGGCGCGCCGGAAGGGGCTACCATTAAAGACGGCGGTGCAAAAAAAGGGCGGGATTTCGGCGATATTCGCGCACTTCCCGATGGTGATGTGTTCGGAGCGCTGAAGGCGCATCTCGTGCAGATGGCTTCTGACGGACGAAAAATTCTTATAGCCTGTTATTCCGAAGGATCGCTGGCACGCCTCAAAGGCATGATGATGCATGCCGGTATTGCCAAAATTCCGGATATGGTGGTTCTGGGGCTGGAACATGGTTTTGTGGCAAGCGATCTCGCGGTTCTGACCGAGCAGGATATTTTGGGCGACCGCCTCACGCGCCGGAGCGCGCGCAAGAAAAAATCCGATAATTTCCTGACCGAAGTATCGTCGCTGAACGAAGGCGATCTGGTCGTGCACACGGATCACGGGATCGGACGGTTCGACGGGCTTGAAACATTGAAGGCGGGCGGGGTTCTTCATGATTGCCTGCGCATCGTCTATGACGGCGGCGACAAGCTGTTCGTGCCTGTCGAAAATATCGAGGTTCTTTCGCGCTTCGGTTCCGACGAAGGCTTTACCCAGCTCGACAAGCTCGGCGGGGCCGGATGGCAGGCGCGGAAGGCCAAGGTCAAAAAAGACCTGATGATCATGGCCGAAGGCTTGCTGAAGATTGCCGCCGAGCGCCAGCTTCGTAGAGGGGAAAAGCTTACGGCCGATAAAGATATGTACGATGCTTTCGCCTCGCGCTTTCCTTATCAGGAAACGGACGACCAGCTTCGCTCCATCTCCGATGTCATACAGGATCTGGCGGGTGAACAGCCGATGGATCGGCTGGTCTGCGGCGATGTCGGATTTGGAAAAACGGAAGTGGCGCTGCGTGCCTCCTATATCGCCGCAATATCCGGTGTCCAGGTTGCTGTGGTAGTGCCGACGACCCTGCTGGCACGGCAGCACTACCAGAACTTCGCCAAGCGTTTCGCCGGAACAGGCATTCGCGTGGATCAGTTGTCGCGCCTAGTTCCCGCCAGGGAAGCAAAAGCCACGCATGACGGATTGCAGGACGGCAGCGTTCATATCGTTGTCGGCACCCATGCGCTTTTCGCCAGTAACATAAAATTTTCGCATCTCGGCCTTGTGATCGTCGATGAAGAGCAGCGTTTTGGGGTGAAACAAAAAGAACGTCTGAAGGAAATCAAATCGGATGTCCATGTCCTGACATTGTCGGCGACGCCGATCCCGCGGACATTGCAAATGTCCCTGACGGGTGTGAAGGATATGTCGCTGATTACGACGCCGCCGGTTGACAGGCTCGCCATCCGCACGTTCGTCCTGCCGTTCGACCCACTGGTGATCCGCGAGGCGATTTTGCGCGAACATTATCGCGGCGGGCAAAGCTTTTATGTTGTTCCCCGCATCGGCGATATGCAGGAGGTGGAAGAAACGCTCAAGGCGCTGGTGCCTGAAGTCAAAATTATTGCGGCGCACGGCCAGATGACTCCCGCCGATCTGGAAGATCGCATGACCGCTTTTTATGAGGGGCAGTATGACGTTCTTCTGGCGACCAACATCATCGAAAGCGGAATCGACATTCCCCGCGCCAACACGATGGTGGTGCACAGGTCGGATATGTTCGGCCTCGCGCAGCTTTATCAGATACGTGGGCGCATCGGGCGCTCGAAGGTCCGCGCTTATGCCTATCTCACCTATGAACCTTCGAACAAACTGACGGCGCAGGCGCAAAAGCGTCTGGAAGTCATTGAAACGCTCGATACGCTCGGCGCGGGATTCCAGCTTGCGAGCCATGACATGGATATTCGCGGGGCGGGGAATCTTCTGGGCGAGGAGCAGTCTGGTCATATCAAGGAAGTCGGCGTCGAACTTTACCAGCAGATGCTGGAAGAGGCGGTCGCAGCGGCGCGCGCGGGAGTCGATTTCGATGAAATCCATTCCGCCGACAACTGGTCGCCTACAATCAATCTCGGTACATCGGTTCTTATTCCCGAACGCTATGTCGAGGATCTGGGCGTGCGCATGAGTCTTTACCGCCGCCTGGCCGATCTGGAAGATGAGGGCGAGATTGAGTCTTTCGCCGCCGAACTGATCGACCGCTTCGGCAAAATTCCGGACGAAGTGGAAAATCTTCTCGATATCGTCCGCGTCAAGCAGATGTGCCGCATCGCCAATGTCGATAAGGTGGAAGCGGGGCCGAAAGGGGCCGTCATCGGCTTCTATAAAGATTCGCCGCCCAATCTTCCGGCACTCGCACAATGGATGAACGAGCAGCGCGGAACCGTGAAATTACGGCCCGATCAAAAACTTGTAACCATAAAATCGTGGGATTCTGTGGAAAGCCGGGTGCGCGGCGTACAAATCCTGATGAAACAGTTGGCCGATCTGGCCGCCTAGGCTATACTAATAGCCATAACCTTTTGTCCCGAGGATGCCCCCGCCATGAACCGCGATTATGCCGAACGCCGTATCCGCGAAGCGCTGAAAGCCAACAACGGCAATGAAGCGAAAGCGCGCCAGCAGATCATTGCCGCGGCACTGGAGGACACCAAGCTTCTCCAGGAACTCGTCGCGCCGCATATCACCGGAATCGTCGCTCACGCGGTGGGCCGCGTGAAAACGATGAAAGAGCCCCCCATCCCCGCAGAGCCTGTGAAGGCCAAAAAGGCGAAAGGCGGAAAAGAAGAACAGTTCGGCATGGAAATCCTAAAGGCCATCGCGCTCGGCAATCCCGCGCAATTCGGTCTTGAAAGCGGCGTCGCCATCAAGAAGCAGCAGGCGTCACAACGCCATGTCGACGCCATTCGCGCGATGGTTTCCAAAAAAGACAAACCCGGCAAATAGCCTTGCTCGCCCTTAACGCCAAAGATTATTTCGAAGCGCGTTCGGAACTGCGGGCGGCTTTTCTCGCGGACAATATCGGGGGCGATTTCGATATAAAGCTGGTCGCATCCGATTGGGCGTCGCGCCGCTATTTCCGCATCCGACGCCCGAACGGCGGAACGCAGATTTTGATGGAAGCCATTCCCGATCATACAGGGCAATACACGCCCGGGCATAAGCTTTCTGATTACATCCGTATTTCGTACGCATTGCGCGAAGCCGGAATCCGTGCGCCGCAGATCGCCGTATCAGATGAACATGAAGGTTACCTGCTTCTGGAGGATTTCGGAGATTTGAGCGTATACGCGGCGCTGGAGCAGGGCGAGGACGCGGACGTCCTGTACGGAGAAGCCACCAATATCCTGATCCGTATGCGGGATAATCTCAAAAACAACAATCTTAATCTTCCTGATTATTATGCGGGCCATGTTCACAAGGGCCGGCAACGGATTGTCGATTGGTATATTCCGGCGACACGTTCGGCAAAAAATGCTGACGGTTTGCTGGAATCCTATCTGGCCGCATGGACGGCGGTGGAAAAGCATTTACCGCCCTGTCCGATGGGATTCTCCCATGGCGATTATCACGCACAGAATTTGATGCGGCTCGACGATGCGCTTGGCGTTCTCGATTTTCAGGGCGCGATGTGGGGGCCGCTCCCATATGACCTCGCCAATCTTCTGGAAGATATCCGCCGCGATGTTCCTCCGGATATCCGCGCCGCAATGATCGGTCGGTATGATGTGGGCGAAACGTTTTCCCTCTGGTATCGCGTCATGGCGACGCAATTCCATTGCCGTATTCTGGGGCAGACTCTGCGGTTGGCGATCGCGGGCGGGCGGCCCGATTTCCTGAAATTCATTCCGCGCGTGCAAAATTATATTCGCGAAGCGTTGGACGCGCCGGTACTGAAACCACTGGCCCAGTGGTTTCAGGAGGAGAAAGTCGATCTGGAGGCTGAAAATTGCTTCGATCCCGGGCGCGTGAAGGAATTTATCCGCCACGACGCATTTTAATTAAGGTTTCTTCTTTTTCGCAGAGCGGCGTAAAAGAAGGCTTTTCAGCCCTTTTTCATTGTGGTTACCTATGGTCATAAATAAACCAAGAAAAGGGCCTGTCCTATGTCCATCATCGCATCCCGCCTGACCAAGATCAAACCTTCCGCCACGCTGGCCGTTACGACGAAAGCCGCCGAACTGAAGGCTGCCGGGAAAGATATTATCGGCCTGGGGGCGGGCGAACCCGATTTCGACACGCCGGAATATATCCGCAACGCCGGATGCGACGCCATTAACGGCGGCCAGACGAAATACACGAACGTGGACGGGACGCCCGCGATCAAGGACGCAATCATTGCCAAATTCAAGCGCGACAATAACCTGACTTACGCGCGTGACCAGATCACGGTGGGAACGGGCGGAAAGCAGGTATTGTTCAACGCCCTGATGGCGACGTTGAACCCCGGCGACGAAGTAATTATCCCCGCACCGTATTGGGTGTCCTATCCGGACATGGTGATTCTCGCCGAAGGCACCCCCGTGTTCGTCGAATGCCGTGCCGACGCCGGATTTAAAATGACCGGCAAGCAACTGGACGCCGCCATTACGCCGAAAACGAAATGGGTCATATTGAACTCGCCAAGCAACCCGTCGGGCGCAGGCTACACGAAGGCCGAGATGAAGGAGCTGACCGATGTTTTGATGAAGCACAAGCATGTGTGGGTCATGACGGACGATATGTACGAGCACCTCGTCTATGACGGGTTCGAATTCTGCACGCCCGCACAGATGGAGCCGGGCCTGTATGAACGCACCCTGACGGTGAACGGCGTATCCAAGGCTTATTCGATGACAGGCTGGCGTATCGGCTTTGCCGGAGGCCCGAAAGAGCTTATCAAGGCGATGGGGGCCGTGCAGGGCCATTCCACATCGAATCCCTCTTCCATTTCGCAGGCCGCCGCGACTGCCGCGCTGAACGGCGATCAGTCGTTCCTGAAAGACTGGGTAAAATCTTTTGCCGACCGCCGCGATCTTGTCGTCTCGATGCTCAATGAGGCGACGGGAATACATTGCCCACGGCCGGAAGGGGCGTTCTATGTCTATCCGTCCTGCGCGGGTTGCATCGGCAAGCGCAGGCCGGATGGCAAAGTCATAGAGAATGATTCCGACTTCGTAACCTATCTTCTGGAATCCGTGGGCGTAGCGACGGTGCAGGGTGTGGCGTTCGGCCTTTCGCCGCACTTCCGTATTTCTTATGCGACCTCGGCCAAGGCCCTAGAAGAAGCGTGCAAACGCATCCAGCGCGCCTGCGCGGCGTTGCAAGGCGAGGCGCGCGCGGTCGCGTAATCCCGACGTCTTTAAGGCATCGTCGGATGTTTCGTGCGGGAGCGCCGGATTGAGATGCAATGCCACCCGTTTGCCGCGCCGTTGCTCATAAGCATCTGTGCAGCCGTTAAGGTGATCGATAAATTTTTGAAGCAGTTCGGGCCTGTCATAAATGGGGTCGTGGCCCGCGCCGTAGGCCGGTTCGAAATTCGCGCCCGGAATTTTTTCCACAAAACTTTTCGTCGTCTTGAAGCAGGTAAACGGATCGCTTGCGCCCGCCATGAAAACCGATCGGAGCGCTCCCGCGGCCTTCGGGTCGAAAGTTTTTCTCATTGCGCGGCTATAAGCCTGTATTTCACGAATCTGCCCGAGCGTGGGGCAGCTATCTGTGGGCGTGTTAAGGAAATCGCGGCCCTTTTTCATCAGTTTCAGGTATTTTTTCACGATGGGAAGATCGATAACGCGTTCGTTGCTGTGCTTGTCCGCATATTTTTCAAACAGCCAGTAGAGAGGGCGGAATGAAGCGATTTTAAAAGAATGCTCGTCCGACGCGAACGGCACGTCCAGAAAAGGCGCGACATAGGCGGCCCCCAGAAAAGCCGCGGAAAGTTTTCTTCGCGTATCCTGTTCCTGCATCAGTTTGAGAAGGATCGTGCCACCCGTCGAATGCGCGGCCAGAAAGAAGGGAACATCGTTTGATGGGAGCCCGAAGACAGGAGAAGAGGGCGAGGTCAGGAAGGCGCGGCTGAGTTTTTCAAAATTCTGCATGAAAGGCCTGCCGACGTGTGGGCGGGGCAGGGTCATCCATATAAGCGTGATTCCATTGTCGTTAAGCCGCTGCGTGTCGCGTGGGGTCATCAGTTGCTCAGTGTTCAGACCGGAGAGGCCGATCACCACGGCCTTTTCCTTGGTGGCGCGCGAGATGTGATAGCAGGTATGAAGATCGCTGTGAAAAAAAGTACCGCCTTCGGTTTTCGATAAATGCGGATGGTGTTTTTCAAGCAAAACACGCTCCTGCGGCGAGATTCCCTTCATGCCGGGCGCATAGAATGC
>DASTUM010000017.1:0-4997 GCA_035759665.1 Micavibrio sp. | reverse complement strand
GGCGGCGACGCTGTTCACGCTGCTGGTCGTGCCGGTGGCGTACAAGCTGATCTCCCGCCACACGGGCTCGCCCGGCGACGTGGCGCGCCGCCTCGAAAGAGACCTTCAGCAAAAATCGGAATAAAGCCGGTTACCGGATTTCGGTTTCGCTATCCGCGGACGCCTGTTTGGCCGAAGCGTTGCCTGCGGGCCCGGCGCGGCGGCCTTTCGTGGATTCATAAGCGGATTGCATGCGCTCCACCGTCTTGTCGATATCCTCGTTTCCGATCCGCAATTGCGAGGCCAGTTGCGCCAGCGCGGCTTTTGCATCCGTGCTGCCGCCGTCGGCCGCGATTTTGTACCAGAGCAAGGCGTCTTCGGTTTTGGAACTGTCGCCGATCAGGCCGTTTTCGTAGATAAGGCCGAGATTGTAGGCGGCCTCGACAATGCCCTGATTGGCCGCGTTTTCGAAGAAGGCGGCGGCGAGGGGCGCGTCATAAGTCGTGCCGATCCCTTCGATCGAAGCGATGCCGAGATTATATTGCGCTTCGGGGTGGCCAAGCTTCGCGGCTTCGCGATACCAGTAAAGCGCGCGGTCGATATCACGCTCCACGCCGAGGCCCTGATGATAGAGAACGCCGAGATTGTACGAGGCGTTAGCGATCTTCTGGTCGGAGGCTTCGCGGAACCATAGCGCGGCTTTTTCGAAGTTTTGCGTCACGCCGCCGCGGCCCGCAGTATAGATGGCAGCGAGGTCGTGCTGCGCTTCGGGCACACCAGCGAAAGCCTGCGTTTCAAGTGTTTTCATGGCTTCAGACAGGTCTGCGTCCGGCTGGATGCGCTCGGCAAGCGGCTTCGTGCCCTTGTCCTTGGCGACGATGTTCGCGACCCGGGGATCCTGCGTGTAGGCCTTCGATGTCACGGCGGCGAGAGGATCGTAACCTCCTTGCAACGGCGCGGGCGTTGCGGCGGGCGCCGCATCCAGCGGGGCGGCTTCGTCATGAACGGCCTCCGGCGCGATTTCATTTAGTTGCGCAGCGAGCTTGTCGGGGTCTTCTTCGAGCGCCGCCATCAATTCTTCATCGGACGCGTTGAGCGCGGCTTGCGCGCCGGGCGTCTGTTCGCTTTCCGATGGCGTGTCGGATTGCGCCTGCACGGGCGTCAGCGTCACTTCGGCTTCGGGGGCGGGCTGCACGCTCGCCTGCTCGCCCGAGAAGGGCTCCCATTTTTTTTCTTCGATGTTGAGGCGGGCGAGGCCGCCATCGGGAAGCGTCGCAATCTGCGGAATGTTCGGCTGCTGCACCTGATTGAGCGTCCAGCCGATCAGTACGGCGGCGACGATCATCGACACCATGCCCACGCCCTGCATCCGCACGGATTTGCGCCACCACGGCGCATCGGGGGAAATATTTTCGGCGGTTTCATCCGCGTAGGCGGCGATCTGCGGAAAATTTCCCTGCGCCGCGGCGCTTTGATCGGTAAGGAGGACGAGCGCGCGCGCTTTGAGCGTATCCTGCGTTTCGGTCAGGATTTCTTCCATGCGCTCGACCTTGCGGAACATGCGCGTCTTGTCCTGCGCGATTTTTTCCATCTGGCGGTCGATGCGGGCCTGCTGCACCACGGATTCATCGATGCGCTGGGTGATGGCGGTGTGTTTGTCTTCCGTTTCCTTGATACGTGTAATTAGAAGATTCTGTCCGGCGGAAGCCTGCACCAGCTTGCTTTCGGTCTCCTTGAGCGCGCGTTCGAAACGGGCCTGGCGCTGCGTCGCTTCGGCTTCCGTCGCCTCGCGGGATTTTATTTTCTGCTCGAGTGCCTGATAGGCTTTTTCCGAACGGTCCGCCTTGTCTTCCAGCTCGTTCAAAGATTTTCTGTATTCGCGCAATTCGGCGAGAAGCTCATAACGCTCGGCTTCCGAACGTTTGAGTTTGTCGCTGATCGCCGCGAGGGTGCGGATGATTTCCATCGCGCGGGAATTTTGCGGAGCGGCGGGCAGGCCGTTCGACGAGGCCGGAGCCCGGTAATCTTCCTGCGGCTCGCGAACCACATGTACCCGGTCCGGTGTGCGTCCTTGTTTCATCACGCATGTCCTCTTACATATAAATGTCGAAATTCTTGAGTTAAGGGAAATATAGCGATTTTGTAAAATCAGACCAAGGAAATTATGGAACCTGTCCACAGGCCGCATAACCCGCAGAAATCAGCCGAAATTTGCCCCTTGCACATCGGTAGAAACTCCTATAATTTCCCCATCCATCCGGAGCCTTTCGGCCTCGTTGGGGCGTCGCCAAGCGGTAAGGCAGCGGTTTTTGGTACCGCCATTCGGAGGTTCGATCCCTCCCGCCCCAGCCATCTACATAGACATCCGCCACATTGTGAGAGAACCACGTCCCCTGAGGCCCACAATCCGCGGCCTTTGCAGGGGGATGTCCTTTTCGCCACACTACTGAGAATCCAGATTTTGAGGCCAGAATGCTCGTTTCTCTCAGTTGCGAAATTTTTGGTGTGGCGGCTTTAAGCGGCGGCCTTGGGAACAAGAACTTCCCGTAAGCTGTCTGTGCCTCGATCTTCGGAAATATTTGCGAGGCCATAAACCCTCAAGTTCCTTACGGCGTTGATCAATCAAATCATCAGGGGCCATCACGATAATTTTAGCTTGGGCCGATTTCTTCATTTTTACGCTTTAACCGGGAGGCATTCCTTCAGCTTATCCCTAACTTCGAAAGAATTCGTCAGATTTAAGGGATATTAGCGTTAATCCTGAAATTCGGTTCAAAACGGCTTTCTAGAGCTGATTTTTCCCTGATAGATCCCTGTTTAACAGGGAAATGGGCATGAGTCGAACCTGGCTGGTCATATTTCTGCTTTATCCCACTTTATACAGCAGATAAATAGAATAAGACTGCCAGCGCCTAATGCGAATTAAGAGCCTGTATTCCTTAAAAATTTTAAATAAAAGAAACCCTTGATTTTTGGATGGGGTGCCTATAAAACGTCCCAGTCTTAGCTTGCAACGGCTTTTCTTTGCGTCCCGTTCGTCTAGAGGCCTAGGACACCTCCCTTTCACGGAGGCGACACGGGTTCGACTCCCGTACGGCCAATCTATCTGCCCTTTTGGGGCCTATTTTATCCCGAATTTTTATTCGCTTTAATCGTCTGAGTTTAGACGCTCAGTTCGACTCCCGTTCTGCTGTCCGGGTTTCCGTTTTTTCCAGCTCCTGTAAAGTTTTTGCACCAGGGCGAAGGAGAAACTTATGCAGGCCTATTTTCTAAGAAACTGAAGCGAACTCGCGGAAAAACGCGCGATGAATATCCGCCAAGAGGCCAGCTTTGGGACATATTAGCGCGGGATTTAAAGCGCAAAGCGGGAAGAATAGAAGAAGCGCCTACGCGGCGGCTTGTAAGAGATCCTATAGCAGAGCCTCAGGCTCCGACCTCTGGACAGGAAGGGGAGAAGCTTCTCGTGCGAATTCCGGAAGCTCTTCGTATGATGGGGATTAGTCCTAGTTCGTTTTACAACGAAGTTAATTCTGGTACTATAAAGGTCAGGAAATCTGGCCGAAAGACCCTCGTTGCGGTCGCTGATATCCAGGCATGGTATGTGAAGTTGCCGGAAGGTGTGAGCCGATAGGCCATTTTCCACAATCCATGTTATCACGCAAACATAATGGCTGAGGTCAGTGACCGTCTGTGTGATACCACAGCCATCTGATCTGCTGTTTTTCATTCATCGGTGACAGGTTCCAGTCGCGCCGTTTTCGGGCATTTGGGTTTTTCACTACCACGCCAGCTGGATCAACAGCTTAAGAAGAGTATGCCAGACGGATTTCGCTGTTTATGATATCCAAAGCTGCCTTGTCGTTGTCCGGCCCGCATCTAACTTATAAATATATATGATAAAGCGCCTGTTCCTTTTGCTCTTCCTGCTTTTGCTGCTCGGCGGCGGCGCGGCTTATTTTCTTGTTCCGTGGAACGATGTCCTGGAACGAAAAATTATATCTTTTCTTCATGAGCGGGGAATCGAGAATGTTGCGTTCGACATCGATACCGTCGGCCTGCACAGCGCGACCATCAAGGATATTTCCATCGGCGCGGAGAATCCGCTCGTCCTGCAATCGTTCACGGTGCAATACGATCCGCGTGAGCTGGCCCGGGGCAATTTACAGGATATCAGCCTGAGCGGCCTGACCGTGAAGCTGATCCAGACGAAAGAAGGCTGGAGCGTCGCTGGCACCGAAGGCATCCTTCCCAAAAAGGAAAAGAAGGGCGCGGGTCTTGCCTTGTCCGACATCGTCGATCTGCTTCCGTTCACGAAGGTGGAGATCAGGGACAGCATTCTGGACATTGCCGGAACCGGCGTCCAGACGTCGCTGCCATTCTCCCTGACCCTGACCAAGACGCCGGAAACGATCCTCGATATGACGGTGAATGCTGCCAACCTGACCTCTGCCGCCTCCGATGTGGCGCTCGGTGTCATTCATATAACGGCAAAGCCGGACGGGAACCGCGACTGGGCCGGAAGCTGGTCTTTGGAATCGCTGGATTTCGGGGAAGCGCTTCCCGTGCCCGTGCTGGCCGCAAGTGGCAGCCTTTCCTATGTGGGAAGCGTTCTGAGTGTAAAAGGGAGTGCCGATGATGCCGCCAAGACGCACAAGGCCACCTTCGATATGCTTGTCGATACGGCCGATCCCGCCAAAAACAAGATCACGGTATCGAGCGTTTCTTTTCCGTTCAAGAACGGCAATGTCTCTTCGAAGAACATCGTCGTGCCTTTCGATCGGAAAAAGAACGTCACGGTCAACCTGAATGTCAGGAAAGTATCGCTGGACGATCTCATGCAAACCCTGACGCAGGGGCGCGTGTCGGCGACGGGCACGGTATCGGGCAGCGTACCCGTGATTATCCGCCCCGACGGGTCTTACACGCTCGGCGAAGGTTCGCTGAAGGCTGATGACAAGGGGCTTTTGCAAATGCCCGGCGAAATGATTCCCGGCGATACGGAACAAATGACGCTGGTG
>DASTUM010000016.1:0-15338 GCA_035759665.1 Micavibrio sp. | reverse complement strand
CCCGAACGTTCAGCCGGCTGAATTCGACCGCGGGGGGCAGGATGTCCTGAAAAAAATCATTCCGTTCAAGCCGGGTCAGATCAGCCTCCCGTCCGCCGACGCCGACCCCATCGTCGCAGGCGTGGTGAAAGAGCTCGATCGAAAAGAAATGAAAGACTGGCGCGTACAGATCAAGGCCTACGCCACGCCGCACGGCACAGGCCTTAGCAGCGACCGCAGAATCGCCCTTTCCCGCGCCCTCTCCCTGCGCTCGACCATGATTACGCAGGGCGTTCCAGCCAATAAAATCGACGTCATGGCCGAAGGATTACAGAGCGAAGGCGCTTCGCCGCCTGACCGGATCGACCTTTACCTTTACGGTCCGAAAGACAAGTAACAGCCCTGAAAACGCTGCATTTTCCGCTACTTTCTTTAATGTGGATAAGGGCCTCGGCAGGCCCGCGTTTCCTTGACAAAAAAGCCCGGAACAACGCACTTTAGGGTGGATTTCCAGTCGAATTATGTTTAAGTCTAACCTGTCATTTATGACAATCGGCCGTAAAGAGGATACTCATGACCAAAGTCCATCGTTCCATCCGCGGAAGCGCCGCAATGCCCGTTATCCTGCTGCTCGTTTCCGTGGTCGCCATCGGCTTGTTCGGCTGGTTCTACGTGACCCAGTTGGCCCCTAAGGACGAAGCCCCGACCGCTGGCATGGTTTTCGAAAGTCCCCATACGGACGAAGGCGCGCCCGTGATCCAGCAGAGCGAAATGCCTTCGATCAATGGCGAACAGCAGCCCGGGGCGGCGGAAGAAGAAAGCGTTCCGGCTCCCGAAGTCAGCAGCGCACCTGTCGCGATCGACGTCGCCAAGGCTACGGGCGTTCGCGCCATCGGCAACGTCAATGCGCCGGTCAAGATCATCGAGTACGCGTCGCTGACGTGCAGCCATTGCGCTCACTTCCACAACGAGATACTTCCGGCGCTGAAGACGAAATATATCGATACCGGCAAGGTCTATCTGGAATTCCGCGAATTTCCGCTCGACGACGCGGCGATGAAAGCCACACTGACCGCCCGCTGCTTGCCCGAGGATAAATATGAAAGCTTCGTCGCGCTGCTGTTCAAATCACAGGAGCAATGGGCCCGCAACATGGACTACCTGACCTCGCTCAGGCAAAACGCCAAGCTGGCGGGCATGAGCGATGCAGTCTTCGACGCCTGCCAGAAAGAACCGATGCTCAAGCTCAAAATCGCCGAGAATATGCAGGAAGCCAAGGATAAGTGGAAAATCAACGCCACGCCGACCTTTATCGTCAATGACGGCGCCGAAACCATCCAGGGCGCGCAGCCACTGGAAAACTTCGAGCGCGTGTTCCGCAAGATTACGGACGGCGCTGTCGGCGAAGCGCCGGCGGTCGAATAACCAACGAAGATGCGTTAGAGTTTAATGATCCAGTTCGAAAAACTTCGCCTCAGCGGCTTCAAATCCTTCGTCGACAAGACGGAGCTTGAGATCGGCCCCGGACTGACCGGGATTGTCGGGCCGAACGGCTGCGGCAAATCAAACCTTGTCGAGGCGCTTCGCTGGGTTATGGGTGAGAACTCGGCCAAGCGTATGCGCTCCGGCGGCAACGGAATGGAAGACGTTATCTTCAACGGCACGTCTTCGCGCCCGAAACGCAATTTCGCCGAAGTTTCACTGCTCCTGAACAACGCCACGCGTTCCGCTCCCGCTGCCTATAACGGCGCGGACGAGGTGGAAGTGACCCGCAAGATCGAACGCGATCAGGGTTCGCTCTACAAGATCAACGGCAAGACGTGCCGCGCGCGCGACGTGCAGATGCTGTTCGCTGACACGGTGACGGGCGCGAACTCCCCGGCCCTCGTGTCTCAGGGCCGTGTTACGGCGATGATCAATGCCAAGCCGCAGGAACGCCGCCTTGTCCTCGAAGAATCTGCCGGCGTATCAGGCCTCTATGTTCGCCGTCACGAAGCCGAGCTTCGCCTCCGCGCCGCCGACCAGAATTTACAGCGCGTGCAGGATCTCGTCGGTTCGATGGAAGGCCGCTACAACGCGCTCAAGAAACAATCGCGCCAGGCGCAGAAATACAAGAACCTCTCTGCGTCCATACGCGAACTGGAAACGACCATCGCCTATCTCGAATGGCGTTTGCAGGAAAACCGCGTCGATGCGGCCCGCAAGACATTCGGCGAAGCGGAATCGCAGGTCGCCACGCATATGGCGACGGTCGTACAACTGACCAAGACGCAAAATACGCAATCGGAAAACCTGCCCGCCCTGCGCAAGGCAGAGGCTGAAGCCGCCGCCGCCCTGCAAGCCCACAAAATGGAATTGCAGCACCTCGACGACAAAGAGCGCGATTTGCAAAACCAACTGGACGAGGCGCAAGCGCAACTGGAGCAAACCGTTGCCGACCTCGCCCATGAAAAGCAAAGCCTTGGCGAAAGCACGGATATAATATCGCGTCTGGAAGAGGAAGAGCGCATTCTTTCCGAAAGCCGCCGCAATGAGGAATCCGATCTGACCCAGAAAAAAGCCATCAAGGCCGAACTGGAAGAAAAAGTTCTCAAGCTTGAAGCCGATTACGAAGTCTTCATGCAAAAGACCGCCGAAACCCGCGCCAGCCGGCAGCGCATCGAGCAGCAGATCAACGCCGACCAGTCCCGCATCCTCGTCGCCGAAGAGCGGAAGGAAAAGCTGGGCGAAGACCTCGCCGACGCCAGGGCGAAATTCGATTCCAACTTGGAAGTCGAAGAGTTGAAATCCGCGATCACCCTGCTCGAAGGCCAGACGGAAACGCTTCGCGCCGACTTCGAAAAGGCTGAATCCGATATCGCCGCTGCGCGCGAAGACCTGGAGTTCGCCCGCACGGCACGCCAGGACGCCGAGCGTAAGAAGAACGAGATCGAATCGGAAATCAAAGCGCTGGAGCGTATCCTCAACGCCGACACGCAAAGCCTGTTCAAGCCGGTTCTGGAAGATATCAAGACGGACAAGGGGTTTGAAAAGGCGATTTCCCGCGCGCTTGGCGATACGCTGATGGCCTCGAAAGATAAAGATGCGCCGTCCGTGTTTCTCGATTTCGCCGAAAATGAAATTACGGCGCCTGCCCTGCCATCCGGCACGAGCCAGTTGGAACCGTATGTGCAGGCGCCCGTTTACCTGAAACGCGCTTTGTCGTTCATCGCGGTGGTCGATACGGCGGAAGACGGGGATGCCATAGCTCCGCAATTGAAACCCGGCCAGTCGATCGTCTCGTTGGACGGCGCTTACTGGCGCTGGGACGGGCTGCATATCAAGGCGTCGGCGTCCGATCGCCACGCGATTCAGCTCCAGCAAAAAAACCGTTTCGAAGAGCTTATCCGTGAAAAGCCAGATGCCGAATGGCAATATCTGGAAGCGACCGACAAGGCGAACTCCTCGCAGGAAAAACAAAAAGAAATTCAGGCGAAACTGGATTCCGTCCGCACCGAACTGCGCGGCAAGGAACAGGATCTGTCCTCCAAGCAATCGACGCTGAACCGTCTGACCGAGCAACGATCTTCCCTCTTCGCCGAAATCGCGAAGCTGGAAGAGGCTCTGAAGCGCACGGAAGAGGATCTCGTAACCTACCAGGAATCCATCAGTGTCGCGAAGCGCGAGTTGGCGGCCTACAATGAAGAAACGATGGCATCGCATGCCGCGGAAGTGGAAAAACTGCGCACGACACTCGGCGAAACACGCGATTCATACAATCACGCCGTCCGCAATCTCGACCAGCTGACGCAGGAACAGGGCCGCCGCATGGCGCGTATGCACGCCATTGCCGACGAACGCAATCACCACACCAACCGTTCTATTCGTTCCCGCGAGCGCCTGAAAGACCTTTGTGTGCGCGAAGCCGGTTTGCGCGAGAAGCTGGAGGAGATCCAGAACCGCCCGAAGACGATCGACGAAGGGCGCGAATCCCTGATGACGAAAGTATCCGAGCTGGAAAAACGCCGGAGTGAAGCGGGCGATAATCTGGCCGTCGTCGAAAGCGAGCTCGCCATAACCACCCGCGCCCTGAAAGAAGCCGAAGCCATACTTGGCGAGGCCCGTGAGGCGCGCGCTCATGCGCAGGCTATGGTGTCTTCGGGTCAGGAACAGCTCGACCACATCGTCGCCGCGATTGCCGAGCAATTCGAAATGTCTCCGCCGCAACTGAAAGAATATGCGACGGCCTCGATCTTTGCCGAAAACGGCGACCTTCCGGCGCTGGAGCCCCTCAAGGCCCAGAAGGATAAAGCCGTGCGCGAGCGCGATCAGATCGGCCCCGTCAATCTTCAAGCCGAAGACGAGGCCGAAGCGCTCGAAGCCGAACTCGGCACGATTTTCAAGGAACGCGACGATTTGACGCAGGCCATTGAGGAGCTGCGCGAAGGCATCAATACGCTGAACAAGGAAGCACGCGAGCGCCTGACCAGCGCGTTCGACATCGTCAACGGCCACTTCAAGGAGCTGTTCACGAAACTCTTCAACGGCGGACAGGCGCATCTGCAACTGATCGAATCCGACGACCCGCTGCAATCCGGCCTCGAAATCTTCGCACAGCCGCCGGGCAAAACCCTGCAATCGCTTTCGCTGCTTTCGGGGGGCGAACAGACGCTGGCCTCCATCGCGCTGATCTTCGCGATGTTCCTGACGACGCCTTCGCCGATATGTGTGCTAGACGAGATCGATGCGCCGCTCGACGATGCGAACGTTGACCGCGTCTGCAATATGCTGGACAGCCTCGCGGCGCGCGGCCAAACGCGTTTCCTCATCATCACTCACCACCGCCTGACGATGGCGCGCATGGATCGCCTCTATGGCGTCACCATGTCCGAGCGCGGCGTGTCGCAACTGGTATCGGTCGACCTGAACCAGCAGATGGATTTCCTTGAGGCGGCGGAATAAGGAAAAGCACCCGGCCTTGCGAACTTCCGGATTGCTTCGTCACTTCGTTCCTCGCAATGACGGGAGTTAGATAGCATGACCAAACTCGACGATCTCGATGCCCGGCTAAAAAACGCCAAAGCAAGGTATGAGAAGGAAAACGCGCCGCGGCCATCCGCCTATTCCAAAGAGATGAATTTGGGTATGCGCGCATTTATGGAAATGGTTGGGGTTCTGCTCGGGTCGGGGCTGATGGGATGGGTTCTCGATGACTATTTCGGCACGACCCCTATTATCCTGATTATTTTCGTGATTCTCGGCGTCGCGGCGGCATTTTTCAATCTGTATAAACTATCTCGAAATTTAGGCACCGCGATTGCTTCTAACAGCTTGCAATCTGAAACAAAACCCGATAAAAAGCCCTCGCAAAGTGAAACTGACTAGAGAGACTGCATAAACGTGGCGAACCCTATTCACCAGTTTGAAATACAGCCCCTCGTCCCCTTTTCCGTTGGGGGTGTCGATCTATCCTTTACCAATTCCGCCCTCTGGATGACCATCGGGGTCGTTCTCTCCCTTTCGCTCTTCACCCTGGCGATGCGTAAAAAATCCCTTGTCCCGGGCCGCGGACAACTGGTGGCCGAAGGCCTTTATAAATTCGTTTCCAGCATGGTGCGCGATAATGTCGGTGAAAAGGGCATGGCCTATTTTCCCTTCGTGTTTACGATTTTTATGATCGTGTTACTCGGCAACGTGCTTGGAATTATCCCCGGCTCTTTCACCTATACGAGCCACGTCGCTGTAACCGGCATTCTGGCGTTGATCGTCTTTTTCTTCGTGACAATCATGGGATTTGTCAAACACGGGCTGCACTTCCTGCAACTGTTTTGCCCGCCCGGCGTTCCGCTGTGGATTGCGCCGCTGCTCATCCCGATCGAAATCATTTCCTATATCAGCCGTCCCATAACCCTGAGCTTGCGTTTGTTCATCAACATGCTTGCCGGCCACCTGATGGTGAAGGTTATTGCGGGCTTCTCGGTCATGATGATCGGTGCCGGCACTATCGGACTGTTCGGATCGCTCGGCCCGATGCTTTTCAATGTTCTGCTCATTGGCTTCGAATTGTTCGTCGCCTTTGTGCAAGCGTATGTCTTTGCTCTTCTGACCTGCATTTATTTGCGGGACACGGTTGAGCTGGCTCACTAATTCATTGATTTAACCTTTAAACCTAAAACTAAGAGGAATTAAAATGGACGTCGAAACAATCAAAATTCTTTCCGCAGCCCTCGCCCTGATCCCGATCCTTGGCGTCGGTCAGGCGCTTGGCCAGATCTTTAAATCTTTCTTCGAAGCCGTTTCCCGCAACCCGTCGGTTCAATCGAACCTGTTCGGAACGCTGATCTTCGGCTTTGCCGTTACGGAAGCTCTTGCGATTTTCTGTCTCGGTATCTCGCTGCTGATCCTGTTTGCTCTTTAAGTAACTGGCAAAACAAGTATGCGTTTTCTCGCAGCGATCCTTCTGGCTTTGATGCTGGCAATTTTGCCGGTGATGTCCTATGCCGCCGCCGATCCAAAGGCGGCTGCCGAGGACATGCCCGTAGCAGCGCATGAGGAGGAAACGACATCTTCCGAAAACGACGCCATTGAGGCAGGAGACGCAGAACATCATGCTGCTCCTGCGGAAGAACACGCTCAAGGCGGCCTCCCGCAATTGAATGTCGGCACGTATCCGAGCCAGATTTTCTGGATAATGGTTACGTTCGTCATTCTCTATACGGCCTTTTCGAAATCGGTTCTTCCTGCCATCGGCTCTGTCGTGCATGGCCGTGAAAACATGATCAAGGGCAATCTCGACGCCGCCCAGAACCTGCGCGATCAGGCGCAGGACATTCAGGCTGCATATGAAAAAAGCCTCGATAACGCCAAGGCGAAAGCCATTCAGGCCGTTCAGGATGTCGAGAACGCCGCCAAAAAGAAAGCGAACGACCATATCGACGCTTTCCGCAAGAGGTCCGAAGGCGAAATCAAATCCGCCGAAGACCGCGTTCTGGTCGTAAAGGGCAAGGCAATGGGCGAAATGAGCCACGTTGCCGCCGAAGTCGCCAGCTTTGCCGCCGAAAAAATCACCGGCGTCAATACCGACGTCCAGAAGGCCAAGGCTATCGTTGATACGATCGCAAACAAGGCGAAGGCGGCATAACATGATGGAAATCCTTTCCCACAACACGACGGTATGGGTTGCGCTCTCCTCCGCGATCTTCGTGGCTCTCGCCCTGAAACTGGCCGGTGCCAAAATCACGGCGGCGCTGGACGCAAAAATCGTACAGATTAAGGCCGAAATCGAAACCGCAGAGCGCCTGAAGGCCGAAGCGCAGGCCTTGCTTGCTGATTTTCAGCAAAAGCAGCGCGACGCAGAAAAGGCCGCCGCGGAAATTATCGAATCCGCCCGCAAATCCGCCGAAGGCGTACACAAAATGGCCGAAGCCGACCTTGCTGAGAGCATGGCCCGCCGCGAAGCACAGCTGGCCGAGCGCCTGAAACGCATTGAGGAAAAGGCGATTGCTGACATTCAGAATCACGCCGCCGACCTCGCCATGCAGGCGACGCGTGAAATTGTCGTCAAAACGCTTGATGAAAAGGCCGGCGGCAAGCTGGTCGATCAGGCAATTTCCTCGGTTGCGAAATACCTGAATTAATTCCTTTCATACTGAACGAAGTGAAGGATCTCCGGAGATTCTTCGCTGCGCTCAGAATGACATTTGTGTCGTGCTGCCCTTCCTGCTAAAAGCGCTTATGGAACATGACGCAGGAAATATGATCGCGGATTTCGGGCGCAAGGCCCGCGCGGCGGCGTTCATCCTCACACAAGCGTCCGAAGACCAGGTCAACAAGGCGCTGTTCGATCTCGAAACTGGCCTCATCGAAGGCACGGATAAAATCATCACGGCCAATCTTCTCGATATCGGCGCGGCGGTTGAAAAGAAGCTGTCAGCCGCCATGACCGACCGCCTGACCCTGAATTTCGCGCGGATCAAGGCGATGGCTGAGGGTGTGCGCGCCGTCCGCGTTCTCGACAACCCCGCCGGAAAAATTCTGGAGGAATGGGAGCGCCCGAACGGGCTGCGTCTGCAAAAAGTTTCGGTGCCGATCGGTGTCCTCGGCATGATCTATGAATCCCGCCCGAACGTAACTGTCGATGCCGCCGCCCTCGCCCTGAAATCGCGCAACGCCATCATCCTGCGCGGCGGATCGGAAAGTTTCGAAACTTCGAAAGCGCTGCATGGCATTATTGTCGATGCGCTTGTCAAGAATGGCCTTCCAGCGGATTGCGTGTGCTTCGTGACCGACCGCGACCGGGCGATCGTCGGCGATATGCTGGGCGCCGCCGGGCTGATCGACGTTATCATTCCGCGAGGCGGCAAAAGCCTGACGCGCCGCGTGATGGACGAGGCGAAGATGCCCGTTTTCGCCCATCTCGACGGCAACTGCCATGTTTATGTGCACGAAAAGGCGAAACCGGACTGGGCGCTGGACGTTGTCAGGAACGCCAAACTTCGCCGGACGGGAATTTGCGGCGCGGCGGAATCCCTTCTCTTCGATTCAAAACTCGACACGTCCCTCGCCCGCGACATTGTCGGGATGCTGCTTAAGGAAGGCGTGGAAATCGTCGGCGACGGCACGGCGCAGGCGCTCGACAAGAATATAAAACCCGCCACGGACGAAGACTGGTCGGCCGAATATCTCGACAAAAAGATTAGCGTGAAATTCGTCGGCGGCGTCGGCGAGGCCGTTGCCCATATCAACCATTACGGATCGCACCACACAGACAGCATCCTGACTGAAGACAAGACTGTGGCCGATTATTTCCTGACGAATGTCGATAGCGCCATCGTCATGCACAATGCCTCGACGCAGTTTGCCGACGGCGGCGAATTCGGCTTCGGCGCCGAAATCGGCATCGGCACGGGCAAGCTGCACGCACGCGGCCCTGTCGGCGTCAACCAGCTCGTGACTTTCAAATATAAGGTTCTGGGGGATGGGCATACACGCCCGGCATAATGGAAAGACCTGCACTCGACAACCCTGCGCCCTGGAAGGGTAAAAAGATCGGCCTGCTCGGCGGGTCGTTCAATCCCGCGCACAAGGGACACAGGCATATCGCCCTGCTCGCGCTCGACCATTACGGGCTCGACGGTATCTGGTGGCTGGTAACGCCGCAAAATCCATTGAAAGATACGGCCGACATGGCGCCGTACGAGGAACGCTTCGCTTCGGCGGAAAACATTGTCGCGGGCCATCCGCGGATGATCGTTACGCATCTGGAACGCGATCTGGGCACGACCTACACTTTTGAAACGGTGACGGGTTTGAAAAAGGCATTTCCCGAAACAGACTTTATGTTCATCTGCGGCATGGATAACGCGCTGATCTTTCACAAATGGGATCATTGGCGGGATCTGCTCGACCTGATCCCCGTCACCTTTATCGACCGGCCCGGTGCCATCGATCAGGTAGAAGATGCGCCGCTTAAACAGGTCGCGCACCCTAACCTGCTCTGGCTTCATGGCAGGGAAATGATTGATATTTCTTCCACTCAGATAAGAAATTCATTAAAAAACAAATAGATAGTTTTTGTTATGATACGCCGCACCATGCTATCCGCTTGTAGGTATTAACGAATCCGGCGTATAATGGGGTAGATGAGAAAAGCAGACGCTGTTTCATATTCGTCCCTCCCCAAACATTCCAACGGACTGGTTGGCCCGCCTTGCGGGAGCGCACGCTTTTCTTTATATATGTCAAACTTTCAACAGCATAGGAGGCTATCCAATTCTTACATACAATGACACTGGCACGTTCGACGTTGCCGCTTTTAAAGACCTTATCCAGAAATCGCTCGACGATGATAAGGCGCAAGATATCCAGGTGATCAACCTAAGCGGGCAGTCCGCCCTCGCTGATTATATCATCGTCGCCTCAGGCACATCTTCCAGACACATCACATCCATGGCCGAAAAACTCTGCGAGCGCCTTGCCGCGCGCGGCAGCAAAGGCATTCGCACCGAAGGCATGGCGCAGGCCAACTGGGTCGTCGTCGATGCGGGCGACGTGATCGTCCACCTCTTCCGTCCCGAGGTTCGCGAATTCTACAACATAGAGAAGATGTGGAGCGTTCTCGTTCCCGGCGATCACACCGCAAAAAGCGGCGGACTAACCCACGTTTAGGCCTTTCGAAGGCTATCTTTTCGGCTTTGTTTCGGGCATTCCTAATGAATGCTTTCCATCGACCTCATAGCCGTCGGAAAATTGAAAAACGACCCGCTCGCGGGCGTTTTTGAGGACTATAAAAAACGTCTGCTCTGGAAATTTTCACTGATAGAACTCGACGGCAAGACGCAGGCCGAGCAACTTTCAAAAATTGAATCCGAACTGAAACCGAAGGCGGCCCTCGTCGTTCTCGACGAACGCGGCAGGAGCCTGAGCAGTCGCGACTTCGCCGCGAAGATCGACGCGTGGCAGGTAAGTCACGGCCATGTGCAATTCGTGATCGGCGGCGCGGACGGACTTTCGGACGCCGTCCGCAAAAAGGCCACGATGCTGATGTCTTTTGGCGCGCAGACATGGCCGCATATGATGGCGCGCGTCATGTTGATGGAACAGATTTACAGGGCCCAGCAGATTCTCGCGGGCCATCCGTACCACAGGGATTAGAAATGAATTTCTTCAGTCGTCATTGCGAGCGTAGCGAAGCAACCCAGAGATTTTATGGATTGCTTCGCCGGCTATGCCTCCTCGCAATGACGATGATGTTCATATCACCGGCCCTGGCGCAGGAGGAAGTTCGGCCTGCCCATCATCCTTCTAAGCAGATCGAGCGCGACAAAGCCGCGACCGAGGCCAAAAAGGTCGAACTCGAAAAGCAATCGAAGGAAATCGAAGGCGAACTCAAGGACACGCAAAAACAGCTGGTCGGCATAGCCAAAGACATAAAAGGCAACGAAGAACGCCTGACGAAACTGGACAGGCGCATCGTCGAAAACCGCCGCGAGCAGGGTGAAATCGAAGCGCGCCTCAAGAAGGACAAGCATTCGATCGGCAATCTCGTCCTGGCGCTGGAACGGCTCGACCGCACGCCGCCCGAAGCGATCATGGCACGTCCCGGCGCGCCCCTGGAAACGGCGCAGGGCGCGATGTTGCTCCAGCGGATATTGCCGGATATTTATGGCCGCGCGGAAAATCTCCGGAAAGACCTTGCCCGCCTCGATACGCTGCTCAAGGAATTGCAGAAAGATCAGGAAGACATAAAAACGACCGCCGCAACGCTGGCCGCCAGACAAAAGGATGTCGCGGGCCTTCTGCAAAAGCGCAAGGGCCTTTACTCCCGGACGCGCAGCGACCTCGACGCCCAGAATGCTGCGTTACGTGAAATATCGGCGCGGGCGCAGAACCTGCAGGACCTCGTTTCCCGCATCGAGCAGCGCGAGAAAGAGGTCCAAAAAGCGCGTATTGCCGCTGTGGACGAACCTGCGCGCGCATCGAAACCGCGTCCCACCCCTCTTCCCAAGGCGGGATCGGCGCAGCTTCCCGTCACCGGCATGATCCGTGTTGGCTATAAACAAACCGATGACATCGGCGCCGAGAGCGAGGGCCTGACCATAGAGGGTCGTCCGGGCGCACTGGTCGTCGCCCCGATGGGCGGGGTCGTTCGCTATGCCGGTTATTTCAAAAATTACGGGGAGATAATCATTGTAGAACATCAAAAAGATTACCACAGCCTTATTGCAGGTTTGGCCAGAATTGATACAGTGGTCGGGCAATCCGTTGCCGCTGGTGAACCGATTGGGGCGCTTTCCAAAACCTCGTCCGGAGGGGGAAATCCGACTTTGTATTATGAGCTGAGGCTCAAAGGCTCCCCCGTCAATCCCGCGCGCAAATTTGCAGGACTCTAGAATTTTTGAAGGATTTCCATGGTACGTATCTCCCGCCTCGCTCTGGGTATTGCTGTTCTCGCCTCTCTCGCATTCTCCGCCTCCACAGGTTTCGCGCAGGAAGAAAAAAGGACTGCGACCGAAAAGAAGGCCGATAGCGATCCCGACGCTAACAACACGTACAAGCAGCTCAACTTGTTCGGCGAAGTGTTCGAGCGTGTGCGCGCCAACTATGTCGATCCGGTTACCGACAAGGAACTGATCGAACATGCGCTGAACGGCATGCTCAGCAACCTCGATCCGCATTCCAGCTACCTTACCGAAAAAGATTTCGGTGATATGCAGGTGCAGACCAAAGGCGAATTCGGCGGCCTTGGAATCGAAGTCACGATGGAAAACGGTTTCGTGAAAGTCGTATCGCCGATCGACGACACCCCCGCGTTTAAGGCAGGTATTCTGGCCAGTGATTATATCACCCATATCGACGACACCGCCGTTATGGGCATGACGCTCAACGACGCCGTCGATAAAATGCGCGGCAAGGTCGGAACGTCGGTCAAGATCACCGTGCGCCGCGAGGGGGTCGATTCACCGCTGGACTTTACGCTCAAGCGCGACGTTATCCGCATCAAATCGGTCAAGCACCGTATCGAACAAAACAATGTCGGCTATATCCGTGTCACCACGTTCAACCAAAACACGGTCGACGGCGTGGAGGCCGCGATTGCGGATATCCGCAAACAGGTGGGCGATGAAAAACTGATCGGTTACATTCTCGACCTGCGCAACAATCCGGGCGGCCTGCTCGATCAGGCGATCGGACTTTCCGACCTCTTCCTCGATAAAGGTGAAATCGTTTCGACCCGTGGCCGCAACGAAGAAGACACCAAGCGCGACAATTCGACGCCGGGCGATCTCGCCCAGGGCAAGCCCATCGTCGTCTTGATCAACGGCGGCTCGGCCTCGGCTTCGGAAATCGTCTCCGGCGCGTTGCAGGATCACCGTCGCGCGATCCTGCTCGGGACGAAATCTTTCGGCAAAGGCTCCGTCCAGACCGTCATCCCGCTTCCGGGCAACGGCGCGATGCGACTGACCACGGCGCGGTACTACACGCCGTCGGGACGTTCGATTCAGGCCAAGGGCATCGACCCCGACATCATCGTAGAACAGGCGAAAATCGAGAAAATCACCAATGCCGGTGAAATTCACGAGGCTGACCTGATGGGCGCGCTGGATCGCGATAAGAATGCGCCCGCGCCGGAAGTCAAAAAGGTCATTACCGACCCGCCGCCCGCCGATGCAAAGGGCGATTCCGCCAAGAAGGTGGAGAAGAAGGAAGAAGCGGAAGATCAGGATTATCAACTGTCCCGCGCCATCGACCTCATCCGCGGCGTGTCGATGTATGAAGGTCGCCTGAAAACCAACTAAACCCGAACGGGGGAGACATTGTCGGACGCATCAGCACCCGCCAAGCGTACATGGAAGGATTTCCTTCCGGCCTTCCCTGCTCGATCGGCGGAATCCTCCCCCTACGCCCGGGCTCTGTGTGAAGGGCTTCTGGCCGGCGCGCTCGTCTTTATTCTGCTCGTCGTCTGGATGTTTTTGCGCTCCGGCGACACGGCGCGTTCGCTTCAGCCTCTTGTGCCAGGCAAGGTTGCGGCCATCGAAGAACCCGCTGTCAAAGTCACGCCGCAAGATCCTGACGCGCCCAGCGAAGCGCTGGCCAACGCCAAAAACATCCACGCCCTGCCGCCTGCGCCGATCGAAGGATTGACGGAAAGCGTTGATGGAAAAATCCTTCCCGTCTCACGTATACAGGATGATATGACGCCGTTTCAGGCGTACAAAAAACCTTTCACCGCCATTCCAGGCCGCGCGCTGGTCAGCATCGTGGTGCTGGATTTCGGTTTGTCGGATAAAATCTCGACCTCTATGCTCGGCAACCTGCCGCCGGACGTTTCGCTGGTGCTTAACCCTTATGGCACAGACCTGACGAAATGGGCGAGCGCGGCACGCGCCTACGGCCATGAATTCTGGATTTCCCTGCCCATGCAGGCGAAAGATAACGATACGGATACGGGGCCTTACAGCATTCTTGTGAACGCGTCGCTGGAGCAAAACCGGAAAAATCTGCTAAACATTCTCGGCTCCGCCGTCGGTTATGCCGGCGTGGTGACGCAGCAAAATCATGCGCTGAATTCCACAGACGCCGTTGTCGCGCCTGTGCTGAAACAAATACTGGGCCGCGGCCTCGCGATTGCCGAAAGCAATCCCGATATCGCCGCTTTGGGCCTGCCTGCGGCGATGCAGGAAGGCCATCCTTATGTGCAGAACAATTTTTGGATCGACGCCGATCTGCGCCCCGACCAGATCGACCGCGTGCTCGGCGAAATCGAATTGCAGGCGACGCGCAAGGGCAAGGCCGTCGCCTTCTTACATCCTTATCCCGTCGTCGTGAAAAAAGTGCAGGAATGGATGCAGGATGTGGAAAAACGCGGGCTTCAGATCGCGCCTCTTTCGGCTATGGCGCAATAGCATGGCGGGCAATCTCCCCTATCGTCCCTGCGTGGGGCTTTGCCTTTTCAACAAGGACGGCGATGTCTTTATCGGGGAGCGCATTGATTCACCCGGCGCGTGGCAGATGCCGCAGGGCGGTATGGACGGGCAGGATGTAAAAACCGCCGCACTGCGCGAACTCAAGGAGGAAATCGGCACCGACAAGGCGGAGATCATCCGCATCCACCATAAAATCCTCCGCTACACCATTCCTGAAGACGTCCGCGCGCGCATTTCGTGGGGGGCGGAATATGCCGGGCAAGACCAGACATGGGTCGCCCTGCGCTTTAAAGGAAGCGAATCCGACATCAAGCTCGACGCCGACGATCATCCAGAATTTTTGCGCTACCGGTGGGTGCCGCTCGCCGAAGTGCCGAAGCTGATCGTTCCCTTCAAGATTGAAACGTACGAAGCCGTGGCCAAAGCCTTCGCCGATCTTACATTTTAACAGTTCATCATTGCGAGCGGAGCGAAGCAATCCAGTATGGGTTGCCGCGTCGCCTGCGGCTCCTCGCAATGACGCCATATATCTCTGTAGTTTAATAAAAAAAGCCCCCGGCTAGAGGCCGAGGGCTTTAATGTTTAAGAGCGCCTTACTGGTTCAACGGCGACCAGGCCGGGTCGGAACCATCTCGCGGCGTCGGCAACTGGCGCTCGTTATAGCCCGTGATGTCGATCGTGTAGATCTTGGCCGAACGACCGTTGCTGGTGCTCGCTTCCTTGAAATACGTGATGACGCGCCCGTTCGGCGACCAGCTCGGCCCTTCGACGTGATAGGACTGCGTGATCAGGCGTTCGCCCGAACCGTCGGGGCGGATGACGCCGAGATAGAACTGTCCGCCCTGCATCTTGATGAAGGCGATCAAATCTCCGCGCGGCGACCATACGGGGTTGGCGTAGCGGCCGTTGCCGAAGGTGATACGGCGGGCGTTTCCGCCACCGGCATCCATCACA
>DASTUM010000015.1:0-30415 GCA_035759665.1 Micavibrio sp. | reverse complement strand
CGCAGCGATCTTTTCCGTTCTGGAGGGCGAGGGCGCGGTCATTTCAATGCTCACCCCCGGCCTGTGCGAAAAGGCGGGGGTGACGCTGGCGAAAATGCATCTGGCCGCCGGAAAAATTACGGCGTTCGCCGTCAATCATTTTTCCCTGCCATGCTGGCGCGGCTGGATTTCGAGCATCGGCGCGGAAATGAATATTCTGCAGCCCGGCCTCTATGATTTCGCGCGTGCCGAAATGGCATGGATTGAAAAGAAATGGCCAGACCTTCCCTCAGGCATTATCCACGCCGATTATTTCCCCGACAACGTGTTTTTCAAGGATGGAAACGTCACGGGCGTGATCGACTTCCACTTTGTGTGCAACGATCTGTTCGCCTATGATTTCGCCATCGCCCTGAACGCGTGGAGTTTTGATACCAACAATGTTTTCCGCAAGGACCGTTTCGATGCGTTCTGGCGCGGCTACAATTCCGTGCGCCCGCTCTCGCTGACTGAAAAGAACGCGATGCCCGTTCTCGTGCGCGCCGCCGCGCTGCGCTTCCTTCTCTCCCGCATCGAGGAAAAACTGAAATGGAAGCCGGGCGATTTCATGAAGCCGCACGACCCGCTGGTTTTCGAAAAACGCCTGAAGCATTTTCAGCGGGGCATTACGTGAGCGTCGAAATCTTCACCGACGGCGCGTGTTCCGGCAATCCCGGCCCCGGCGGCTGGGCCGCGCTTTTGCGCTACAAGGGCGTCGAAAAGGAAATTTCCGGCGGGGAGCGTGAAACGACCAACAACCGCATGGAAATGACGGCGGTGATCGAAGCCTTGGCCGCGCTGAAAAAGCCCAGCACCGTCGATCTCTACACCGACAGCCAGTATGTGCAAAAAGGCGTCACCGAATGGATGGACGGCTGGAAGGCCAAAGGCTGGAAAAAGGTCAAGAATGTCGATCTCTGGCAGCGAATCGATTGCGAGATGGCGCGCCACAAAGTCACTTTCCACTGGGTGCGCGGTCATGACGGTCATATTGAGAACGAACGTGTGGATAAGCTGGCAGTTGCGGCAATTCCAAAGCCTTAGCAAAAGTTGTTCACAGGTTATACAGTGGCGTCCGCCAACCTCCCGGGAACTTTTAAGATTCCCTTAATGTTTGCCGCACAGAGTCGTCTGTAACAGACATAGGAGGTTTGCCATGACGAACCATATAACGAACGATTATAAATCCACCGACATTTTTGAAAACATATTCCTGCCGCTGCCCCCTCTGGACGGCTCGGACGATCTGGAACTGGAGGTCTATGCCCGCTTTATGCGCCACATGCGCCTCGTTCCCAACAGCCGTCTCGAAATCAAGATTTTATCGGCGATACAGTTTACATCCGACATGATGGATCTGAACGACGCCATTATATCGAAGATGCTGGCCGATATGGGCCTGCGCGCGCCGCGCAAGGCTTTCCCGGAAGCCTATCTCAACCATGTCGACAACACGCTGATGCGGGCTGGCTGGGACGTTGGCGGGCCATGCGCGTCGAGCATCGATATGAAACGCTTCTGGGACGATATCGGCGAAGACAAATTCGCTGCCTTCAAAAAAGACTATTCGCGCGTGGCGGAACCCGCGCGCGCGACGGAACGGGTTTCGTAGCCCTAGTCGAAAAAGCCCCCGAAAGGGGCTTTTTCTTTAATCGTTGAACTGGCCTTTATAACGCTCGTTGTCGAGCGGCGCCTTGTCCACCTTCGGGCGGAGCATTTGTTGCTGCTCGCCGCCCTCCATCGGTTTTTGCGGCGAGGTGCCGATCAGGCGGCCAAGCAGGTCCTGGAAGCTGAAATCCTTCGAAACGCTCATGACGTTGTAGTAATGCCTGGGCGCCTTGGCGGATGCCGCGGTCATGATCTCGCGCCATATGGGGGCGGGCACCATGCCGCCCGTCACGCGCTTCATGGGCGAATTGTCGTCGTTGCCGACCCATACCGCGGCGGCGTAGCTGTTGGTGAAGCCGATAAACCATGCGTCGCGGAAATCCTGCGACGTCCCGGTTTTTCCGGCGGCCATATAGGGGCCTTGCGCGGCCATGCCGGTACCGTACTGCACGACGGACTGCATCATCCCGGTGATTTGGTAAACATATCCGCGGTTGACGACCTGCCGCGCGGAGCGTTCCGCCGGTTGCTCATACAGAACGGTGCCGTCCGTTTTCTTGATGGAGACGATGGCAAACGGTTCGACTGCGACGCCGCCGCGTCCCAACGTGGCATAGGCCGTGACCATTTCCATCATAGGCACGCCGCTGGAGCCGAGCGCGAGGGAGAGGTTGGGCTCCAGATCCGCCGTAATGCCGAGGCGGCGGGCGAGGCCGATCACTTCTGTCGGCCCGACGTTTTTCATCAGGTTGACGGCGACCGTGTTCAGCGAACGTGTGAGCGCCTGTGTCAGGTTTACTTCGCCGTAATATTCGCCGCCATAGTTCTGCGGACGGTATTTTCCCTCGGTGATAGGCTCGTCGACGATCATGCTTTGCGGGTTCCAGCCGTGTTCGAGCGCGCTCAGATAAACGATCGGCTTGAAAGACGATCCGGGGGAGCGCAGGGCGTTCGTGGCGCGGTTATACTCGCTGATGTCGTAATCGCGCCCGCCGACCATGGCGACGATAGAGCCGTCGAGGCCCATCACAAGCGCCGCGCTCTGCGAAAGCTTGTAGGTTTCGCCGTAGGTCAGCACGGCCTTGGTAACCGCTGATTCCGCCGTGGCCTGAATGTCGCGGTCGAGCGTGGTTTCGACGATGATGTCTTCTTCGGGAAGGCCCATCACGCCTTCGACCTGACCCACGATATAATCGGTGAAGTAGCGGATCGTATCGCCGCTGGACGGTTTGCGCGGCGGCGAGGGCGGCAGTTTGTCGAGCTTGGCGAATTCCTTTTCGTCGAGGAATCCCGCTTCCTTCATCGCGTTGAGGACGACGCGTGTGCGCTGTGCCGACAGGCTGGGATTTGCGGACGGCGAATAACGCGAGGGCGCTTTCAAAAGCCCTGCGACCGTCGCGGCTTCGCGGATCGTGAGTTCTTTGGCCGGCTTGTTGAAATACACGCGCGCGGCGGCGTCGATGCCGTAGGCGCCGGAACCGAGATAGACGCGGTTCATATAGGCGCTGAGGATTTCATCCTTCGTCAGTTTCGTTTCCAGCCAGAGGGCGAGCATCGCCTCCTGCACTTTTCTTTTGAGTGTGCGTTCGCGCGACAGGAAGAGGTTCTTCGCAAGCTGCTGCGTGATCGTCGATCCGCCCTGCACGAACCCGCCATTGACAATGTTCACGCCAAAGGCGCGCAGGACGCCGAACGGGTCGATGCCAAAATGGTGGTAAAAACGCCTGTCCTCGACGGCGAGGATCGCCTGCGGCACGTGGGGCGGCAAATCCTTGACCGAAACCGTTTCGCCCTTGATGTCGCCGTAGCGGTCGATGATGGTGCCGTCATTCGCCTTGATCGTTATGGTCGGGCGGCGTTCGAAGACCATCTGTTCGGTGATGTTGGGCAATTCGCGTGCGAACCATGCGAGAGTCAGGCCGCCGATCAGGGCGATCCACAGCCCCGCGACGAACGCCCATTTGATTCCGCTCTTGAGGAACTGGCCCATGAAGCCGTTATCCTTTTTCTTCTTACCGGTTCTTTTCTTTGTGCTTTTGGCCATGGGGTTCTATTGCCGGACTGTGTTGGAATCGTGGCGATCTGAGGATATGTATCGGATTTAACCGGTTATTTCTAATGGTTTTGTATTCTAGACTTGCCAATATCCGTCAATATGGTAACTATCGATGCATGCTGAATTACACGAAAGCTTCTGACGCATCGCTTGATTTTCAAGTCGCCGTTTCCGGGAAGGGCGTTCAGGTCGCCGCGCCCAAAATCGGCATGAAGATCAATCTGAAGATCGTGCCGGAGAGGGATAATATCCTCGAAAAGGCAGGAAGGGCTGCCTATTATCACTGCGAGAAGAACAATATTCCGGTCGACGGAGGCATCTTCGTCATACTTTCCTGTGACGAGGCGCTGGAAAAGGGCGGCAATTTCAAAGCGATGTTCGTTCCTAACCCGGCCTTTCACCACTAGACCAGAAACAACGTCGCCAATCCCAGAAACGCGAAAAAACCGACCACGTCCGTAATCGTCGTCAGGAAAACCGACGATGAAATCGCCGGATCCTGTCCGAACTTATGGAGCAGGATCGGTATTCCCGCGCCGAAAATCCCGGCGGTGATAAGGTTGATGACCATGGCGGCGGCGATGACGACACCAAGCGTCCAGTTGTGAAACCACAGCGCCGCGATCAGGCCGACGAGCACGGCGAAGACGCAGCCGTTGATAAGGCCGACGAGCCCTTCTTTCAAAATCGCCTGCGGGGCGTTGGTGCCCGAAAGCTCGCGCATGGCAAGCGCGCGCACGGCGACGGTGAGCGCCTGCGTTCCCGCGTTGCCGCCCATGCCCGCGACGATGGGCATAAGAACGGCGAGAGCCACGACCTTTTCGATGGTGGCCCCGAACAGGGACACGACGCTCGCCGCCACGAACGCGGTGATCAGGTTGACGGCGAGCCAGCGCGAACGCGATATGCTGGTGCTGAGCGCCGCCTGGTACAAATCGCTCTCATCCACCCCGGCGAGTTTCAGGATATCTTCCTGCGCTTCTTCGTCGATAACGTCGATGACGTCGTCGATGGTGATGACGCCGACGAGCCGCCCGTCTTCATCGACGACCGGCGCGGAGCCCAGGTCTTCGCGGCGGAAAAGGTGGGCCACTTCCTCCTGGTCCATCGTCGCGGGAATCAGGTGGATATCCTCGAGGACGAGGTCTTTGATCTTTTGCGACCGCTTGGCGCGGACGAGCTTGTTGAGCGGGATTTCGCCGACGACGTGGTAATAAGGGTCGATGACGATCAGGCCGTAAAAATCCTCGGGCAGATCCTCGGCCGCGGCGCGCAGGTAATCGATGGTTTTTCCGACCGTCCAGAATTGCGGGATCGCCACATATTCCCGCTGCATCAGCCGTCCGGCGGATTCTTCCGGATAACTCAGGCCTTCCTCGAGGACGATCCTGTCCTTGGCGGACAGCTTTTTCAGGATGGCTTTTTGCAGATCGGTGTCGAGGTCGATAATCAGGTCGAGCGCATCGTCGGAATCCAGTTCGGAGACGATCTTCGCGACACTTGCCGGCGGCATGTCGGAAAGTATGTCGGTGCGCAGGTCGGAATCGAGATAGGCGTAAACTTCCGGCGCGATGATGTCGGAATATTTTTCGAAGAAATCGTGGCGGTCTTCGCGGCTGATCTTGTGAAAGAGGTCGGCCATGTCGGATTCCGACAGGTCTTCCAGATCCGCTTTCAGCCTTTCGAGGTCTTCGGCGTGCAGGGCCTCTATGATGTCGGCGATGCGCTCGTCGCTCAAGGAATAACCTTCTTCGGTCATCTCCTCCAGCATTTCGGCCGTGCTTTCATGTCCCTTCTGGTCGGAAGGGGGCGTCAGCATATCGCTCATAGGCGTCCCCGGTGGTTCTAGGCGGATTTCGTACTAGGGTTTTTGTCGGCTTCCGCGACCTGCGCAGCCACGCTGGCGATCGCGGAGATGTTCAATATACCACGCGCCGTGACGGAAGGCGTCAGAATATAAGACGGCTTCGAGACGCCGAGCAGCATCGGGCCGATCGGAATGCCTTCGCCAAGGATTTTGAGCATGTTGAACGAGATGTTCGCGGCTTCGAGGTTCGGCATAATCAGAAGATTCGCATCGTTCCTGAGCGTCGAATTGGGCATCAAATTCTTGCGGATGGTTTCCGACAGAGCCGTGTCGGCGTGCATTTCCCCGTCGATTTCGAGATCCGGATCGCGCTGCTTGATGTCGATGGTGGCGTCGCGCATTTTACAGGCGCTGCCGCTCTTGTGCGTACCGAAGTTGGAATAGGACAGGAGCGCCACGCGCGGCACAATTCCGAAACGGCGTATTTCTTCGGCGGCGAGCAGGGTCATCTCTGAAATCTGCGCGACCGACGGGTCGGGGTTTACGTGCGTATCGCACACGAAGAATATTCCTTTGGGCACGAGAAGGGCGCGGAGCGCCGCGGCAGTCTCGACGCCCTGCTTGAGCCCGATGATATCTACGACATGCTTTTTGTGATCGAGGAAATCCCCGATGCAGCCGCAGACGATGGCGTCGGCCTCCCCCAAATGAACCATCAGCGCGCCGATGACCGTGGGATTCGTGCGCACGACCAGTTTGGCAACCGCCTGCGTTACGCCGCGGCGTTCCATCAGGGCGTGATAGGTTTCCCAATAATTTTTGTAACGCCGGTCGTCCTGCGGATCGACCAGTTCGAAATCCTTGTCGATTTCCATGCGAAGGCGCAGGCGTCTGACGCGTGTCATAACGACTTCGCGGCGGCCGATAATGATCGGCTTGAGGATTTTCTCGTCTAGCGCCATCTGTATGGCGCGCAGGACATGGTCTTCCTCGCCCTCGCAGTAAACGATGCGCTTGGGCTTGTCTTTCGCGAACGAGAAGAGCGGGCGCATGACCATGGTCGAGCGCGCGAAATTCTGCTGCAGTTTCGCGCGGTACGATTCCCAATCCTTGATCGGCCGCACAGCGACGCCGGTTTCAATGGCGGCCTTGGCGACCGCGATCGGCAGTTCGGTAATCAGGCGCGGATCGAAGGGTTTCGGGATCATATAGGTCGGGCCGAATTCCAGGTTTTCGCCTGGGTATGCGGCCATGACTTCGTCGGTCGGCTCCCGGCGGGCGAGGGCGGCGATCGCCTTCACGCAGGCGATTTTCATTTCCTCGTTGATCGCCGTTGCGCCTACGTCGAGCGCGCCGCGAAACAGGAACGGGAAGCAAAGGACGTTGTTCACCTGGTTCGGGAAGTCGGAGCGGCCCGTGCAGACGATGGCGTCGGGTTTGCCCTTCATTGCCTCGTCCGGCATAATCTCCGGCGTCGGGTTTGCCAGCGCCATGATGAGCGGCGCGTCACCCATTTTGGAAATTTGCGCTGCGTTCACGGCGTTCGGTCCGGACAGGCCGAGGAAGATATCCGCGCCTTCGAGCGCATCTTCGAGCGTGCGGGCGTTCGTGTCGTTGGCGAATTTTTCCTTATATTGATCCATGCCCTCGGCGCGGCCTTTATAGATCACGCCCTTGCGGTCGCAGACGATGATGTTGTCTTTGGGCAGGCCGAGAAGGTTCAGCAGCGTCAGGCAGGCGAGTGCGGACGCGCCCGCGCCGTTTGCGACGAGGCGGACATCCGTGATTTTCCTGTTTTTTAGCTCCAACCAGTTGAGCAGGGCGGCGGAAACGATGATCGCCGTGCCATGCTGGTCGTCGTGGAAGACCGGAATTTTCATGCGTTCGCGCAGCCGGCGCTCTATTTCAAAACATTCCGGCGCCTTGATGTCTTCGAGGTTGATTCCGCCGAAAGACGGTTCGAGCCTGACGACGGTTTCGACGAAGGCGTCGACATCCGTCTCGTCGACTTCGATGTCGAAAGAATCGATGTCGGCGAATTTCTTGAAGAGGACGGATTTTCCTTCCATCACCGGTTTCGACGCCAGCGCGCCGATATTGCCGAGGCCGAGCACGGCGGTGCCGTTCGAAATCACGGCGACGATGTTTCCGCGGCTCGTATAATCGAGCGCCTTCAGCGGGTCTTTTTCGATTTCGAGACAGGGAGCGGCAACGCCCGGCGAATAGGCGAGGGCGAGGTCGCGCTGCGTCGCGAGCGATGTTGTCGGCTTGATGGATATTTTACCGGGCGTCGGCAGGCGGTGATAAGCCAGGGCTGCTTCGCGGAGTTCGTCGTCGGACATCGGATAGAACCTTAAGCAAGATTTTCAAAATCTGCCCTGTTTTGCCAAAGCTTCGCAGGGCATTCTGCGTAGCCCGCGTCGCGGGGAAGAAGGATGGTGCGGCCAAGAAGACTCGAACTTCCACGGGATTTCTCCCACAACGACCTCAACGTTGCGCGTCTACCAATTCCGCCATGGCCGCGGATTTGTCTGTAAAGACAGAGGTTTCCTATCAAACCGCAGGGGCCAGAGCAAGCTCCGAAGTCGCTGCGATGCAAGATATCTAGAGAAAGCCCCTTTGGGCGTCAATTGTTCTTTTTGGGCTTTTTTGGCAGGAATGACAAAGCCTGCCCGATAGTATAGATAGGGCTTATGGAATGGATCGTCTCCGACACCCCGCAAAACTATGAAGCCACTGTCTCTGCCATGGAGGAGCGGGTCGGGGCGATCCGCGCCGGAGCGGCGGACGACCTTGTCTGGCTGCTCGAACATCCGCCTCTTTATACGGCGGGGACGAGCGCCGACCCCGCAGACCTGTTAACGGCCCGCTTCCCTGTTTTTCAGACCGGACGGGGCGGGGAATATACCTATCATGGGCCGGGTCAGCGCGTGGCCTATGTCATGCTGGATCTTAAAAAACGTCAGCAAGTCCCTGATATTAAAAAATATGTTTGTCAATTGGAGGAGTGGATGATCCGCTCCCTGGCGCATTTTGGGATCAAGGGGGAGCGCCGCGACGGGCGGATCGGCATTTGGGTCGTCACGCCCGCCGGGGAGAAAAAAATCGCCGCCGTGGGGGTGCGCATCCGCCATTGGGTGACGTATCACGGCGTCGCAATTAATATTCACCCCGACCTGACCCATTTTGGCGGCATCATTCCTTGCGGCATTCAGGAATACGGCGTAACGTCGCTTCAAGATCTTGGAAAATCTATTTCCATGAATGAGTTTGATAGTGTTTTAAAGCAAGAATTCGAAGGCGTTTTCGGGTCATTGCTTCTGTGTAAGGTTATAGAAAATGGAAAATCGTAAGCCGGCCTTTTTGGCCGCGTCATTTCAAAGGGCGGACATCCCGCGCGGATTTGCGGCGCCTGCGTCTCAAAATGAATGCCCGAAGCTGGCCTATCTTTGGGACAGGACGGTGGCCGTCAAGAAGGAAGCTTCCGGAAAATTGATCTGCCTGCGGGTCTTTTCGATGAACCGTCCCATTACCTTGCTCGACGGCGACGGCTGGCTTGGCTGCGTAGCTGCCGTGAGAAAAAGCCATTGGGACGTGACCGTCTGGCGTGAGCAGCTTTCCCATTCACGGCTGTTCCCGGATCCGGCTGATCGGAAAGCCGCTAAGGAGATGTTGCGCATGACGCGCGACCTGGCCCCCAGTGCGTGGACATGGCCAGCTCTTTCCGCAATACTGAAGCCATGAAAATAACAGTACAATCAGCGTGTTAATTATTTTCTCACTTAATCTGCAGCCATCGGCAGGGATTGCGCAGCCACATAACCGGCGCAGAATCGGATCAGCTTCGTGATGTCGTCCTGTGTCTTGCCGAAGGTCGAAGATTTTCTATAAGTATCTTCATCGATGTAAAGATTGCGCGCGACTTCGATCTGCAGCGAATGCCGTCCCGTGGCCGGCGACGAGTAACGGCGCACCAGTTCGACGCCCTTATAAGGATCATTGATGCTGACCTTATAGCCGAGGCCCTTCAGAAAATCGCGCGCCGCATGAGTGAAGGCGACATCGCAACTCGTCCCGTCGCGATCGCCGAGCACGAAATCGGCGGCTCTGAGCGGGCTGGCGCGAAAAGCGTTGCCCTCCTGCGTGGGCATGGAGTGGCAGTTGACGTGCCAGACATGACCGTGGAGGTAATGCGCTTCTTCAATCAGTTTTTCGAGCGCCTCATGATACGGCCTGTAATAAGTGTCGATCCGGTTCTTGATCTCGGAGACCGTGAGGTGGCGGCTGTAAAGCGGCACGCCCGGGCGCACGAGGCGGCGGATCAGGCCGATCCCAGCATGGCTGCGCGGCGTCGGATTCAATTCCTCGGGCCAGATATCTTCCAGAAGATTGACATCGATGTCCCGCTCGCAACGGTTCACATCTATATAAGAGCGCGGAAATTCGGCGCACAGCAACGCCGCCCCGAAATCCGGCGCGGCCCCGAACAATTCGTCCACGAATTTGTCCTCGGCCTTTTCGAGCAGGGAAAATTCGCAAGAATAATCAAAGTCTTCAGGATAGATTATGCCGCTATGAGGGGAATCGAAGACGAGCGGAAGCGGGTCTTTCGGGCGATGCAGGGTATAAATGCCGTGCAGATTATCCTTTTGCAAAGAACGCATTCCTTTATATAGTCACCGAACGCCGGAAAACACAGAGGTGTCACATGAACCGACTCCCTAGTGTACCATACATTAACTTACTGAAAAGTTGAGAGAATAATGCACGATATCAAGGCCATTCGCCAGGACCCCGCCGCTTTCGACAAGGCCATGGCCCGCCGCAAGCTCGGCCCGCAAAGCCCCAAAATCCTGAAGCTGGATGAGGATCGCCGCGCCGTGCAGACGGAGCTCCAAAATCTCCAGACCGAGCGCAACGAAAAATCCAAACAGATCGGCCAGATCAAAGGCAAGGGCGGCGACGCCTCGCAGCTTATGGAAGAGGTCAGCCTCATCAAGGACAAAATGGCTGGCCTCGAAGTTCAGGAAAAAGAACTGGCGATCCAGCTCAATGACCTCCTGGCCTCGCTTCCCAACGCGCAGGCGGCCGACATTCCCGATGGTGACGGCGAGGAGCAGAACGTCGAAATCCGCAAAGTAGGGGAGCCAAAGCGCCGGAACGAAAAAATCCCCGACCACAGCGATATCGGCGAAGCCCTAGGCATGATGGATTTCGAAACCGCCGCCAAAATGTCGGGCAGCCGCTTCGTGCTGATGCATTCCGGCCTCGCCCGGCTGGAACGCGCGCTGGCGCAATTCATGCTCGATACGCACACGGCAGAGCATGGCTATACCGAAGTCTCGCCTCCGATTCTCGTGAACTACAAAACGATGTTCGGCACCGGACAGCTTCCTAAATTCCGCGATGACCAGTTCCAGACCACGCGCGGTGACTGGCTCGTTCCCACCGCCGAAGTGCCGCTGACCAACATCGTCGCCGATGAGATTGTGGATGAAGAAACGCTGCCAAGGCGTTATACCGCCTTCACTCCCTGCTTCCGTCAGGAGGCGGGCGCCGCCGGCAAGGACACCAAGGGCATGATCCGCCAGCACCAGTTCTACAAGGTGGAAATGGTGTCCGTCACCACGCCCGAGGAGAGCGAGGCGGAGCATCTGCGCATGACCCAATGCGCCGAAAACATCCTGAAAAAACTCGACCTGCCGTTCCGCACGATCGTGCTCTGCACGGGCGACGCCGGTTTCAGCTCTTATAAAACCTACGACATCGAAGTCTGGCTGCCGGGTCAGGGCCGCTACCGTGAAATTTCAAGCTGCTCGAATTGCGGGGATTTCCAGGCGCGCCGCATGAACGCCCGCTGCCGCGTCAGGGGAGAAAAGAACAACCGCTTCGTCCACACGTTGAATGGCTCCGGCCTTGCCGTCGGCCGCGCGCTGATTGCAGTTCTGGAAAATTATTACGATCCCGCCGACGGCGGCGTCTTTGTGCCGGAAGCCCTCAAGCCGTATATGGGCGGACTGGACAAGATTCTCCCGATGACTCACAATGCATAAATCTCCCTCTCCCTTCAGGGAGAGGGCAGGGGTGAGGGTATCGACGCTGTCCGCAACGGAAGATATCCGATACCCCTCACCTAAATCCTCTCCGGGGGAGGACTTGAAAGTGAAAGTTTGCCCTTGCCTTTTACACGCCGTAAAAAACAACTGATCGATCATTTGCGCAATGTCTCGGGCATCGAGGACGAGCGTGTGCTCGCCGCGATCGAATCCGTACCGCGCGAACGTTTCGTCATGGAGGCTTCCGAACTGGATGCGTGGGAAGACATCGCGCTCCCCATCGCCGAAGGCCAGACGATTTCGCAGCCTACCGTCGTCGCAAAGATGACAGAGGCGCTGGAACTTTCCGACCGCGACAAGGTGCTGGAGATCGGGACGGGGTCGGGCTATCAGGCCTGCATCCTCGCCAAACTGTGCCGCCGCGTCTATACGATCGAACGCCACAGGCCCTTGCATGAATCATCCGAAAGGGTTTTCAAGGAACTCGGCTTTCGCAACATCACGACTCTATGCGCCGACGGCATGAAAGGCTGGCCGCCGATCCATGGCATCTACCAGCATCCGTTCGACAAGATTATCGTCACCTGCGCCGCGCGGCATGAGCCGCCGCCCGCGCTGCTCGACCAGCTCCGCGTCGGTGGCATCCTCGTCATTCCCATCGGCCCGCCGGGCGAACAGATGCTCAAACGCTACAAACGCGAAACGGTGGAAACCTATTCCTCGCAAAACCTGATGGAAGTGCGGTTCGTGCCGCTGCTCCCCGATATCGCGCCGCCCAAGGAGGCGAGAAAGGAGCCGGCCTGATGTGGCATCAACCGTCATTGCGACGCCGAGCTAAGCGAGGGGGAAGCAATCCATTCCCAGGTTTTTGCGCCGTGCTTGCTGTGACGGGAATGTGTCTTTCGCTCTCATCCTGCCTGACACCGACAGGCACGCAGCAGCCTGCGGAAGTCGTGAATTACGGCGTCAAGGGCGGGGCGGGGAGCGCGGGTATGCATACTGTGCTGAACGGTGATACGGTCTACACGGTCTCGCAGCGCTACAATCTCCCTTTGCGCGAAATCATTTCCCTAAATTCTCTGGAGGCGCCATATCACCTGCGCTCGGGTTTTCGCCTGAAACTGCCGCCGCCCAACGATTATAAAGTGCGGCCCGGCGACACGCTCAACGGCATTTCGCGCGTCTTCGGCGTGAGCGTGAGCGAAACCGCGAAGCTAAACGATCTTCCGCCGCCCTACGTGATTGAAAAAGGGCAAGTTCTGCGCCTCCCGACGCCGCAGCCCGCCGTGGTGGAGCAGGGCTTCGCATCCGCCGCGTCCGCGCCGACCTTTGAAACCGCGGCGCTGCGCGTGCCGTCGGTGGAATCCGAAGCGCTCGCGCCGCCGCCCGGAAGCATTGAAAGCGCGAGCATCACGCCCGCCATGATCCAATCATCGCCGCCCGCCGGAACGTCCGCCACCGGATTCCCGCCGCAACCCACTGCACAGCCCGCAACGGTGCAGCCTGCTGCCGCGTCGCTTTCCTCCAACATCGCGCCTAAAGTCCCGGCGCGGACGGGCCGTTTCATGCGCCCCGTCGACGGCAAGGTCATTTCCGGATACGGCCCCAAGGACGGCGGACTCCACAATGACGGCATCAACATCAGGGCGGCCAGAGGCACGGCCGTCCGCGCCGCCGAGAATGGCGTTGTCGCCTATACCGGGTCTGAAATGGCGGGCTACGGCAATCTCGTGCTGATCCGCCATCAGGATCGCTGGATCACCGCCTATGCCCACATGGACAAAATCCTCGTCAAAAAAGGCGACGTTGTGAAAGCCGGGCAGAGCATCGGCACCGTGGGCGCGACAGGATCGGTCGATTCTCCCCAGCTTCACTTCGAAGTGCGCAAAGGCACGAAGGCCGAAAACCCCGCGAAATATATTTAATGTGCCGGGCGGTGGATTTCCGCGGTTTCCGGCCTGTTGATGGCCCGTGATTGCCACTTGCGTTTGGCTTAAGGCGCGTTATAGTCCCGTCCATTCATGAATTCCAATAATTCTTTACGTATGAAGGAGCATCAAGAATGCTGATCTCTCAAGCCTTTGCACAGGAAACCCCGCCGGTTCCGGCCACCAACAGCGAAACGGGCGTTGCGGGAGATCCGGCCCTGACGCCGCCCAGCACGCAAAACATGCTGATCCAGAACGTGGGCATGATCATCCTGCTCGTCCTGATGTTCTACTTCCTGCTGATCCGTCCGCAGCAGAAGCGTTTCAAGGAACATAAGGAAATGCTCGACGCGCTGAAAGTCGGCGACAAGATCGTCACCTCCGGCGGCTTCATCGGCACACTGGACAAAATTATCGACAACAGCGAAGTCGTCGTCGATCTCGGCGGCGGCGTGAAGGTCACGGCCCTGCGCTCCAGCATCCAGACCCGGGCCGACAAACCCGTTGAAGAAGCCAGAAAATAAGACGTCATACTATGGTTCATATCCCGACCTGGCAACGCATCCTGATTATCGGCGCAGTCCTGCTGTCGCTTCTGTATGCCGCGCCCAACGTTATCCCGTCCCATATACTCGAAAAGATTCCCACATGGCTGCCGCACAAGACGGTCAATCTGGGCCTCGATCTTCAGGGCGGATCGCATATTCTTTTGCAGGTCGATCTGAAATCCGTGCTCAAGCAGCGCTCGGACGATCTGGTGCAGAGCCTGCGCCCGAGCCTCCGGGAATCCAGGGTCGGTTATAAACGCCTCGCTGAGCTGCCCGGCGGCGGCGTGCGCGTGACGCTCCGCAAAGCTGGGGATGCCGAGGCCGTGCGCAAAGCCATTCTCGCCATCGACAACACTTTGACGGTCACAACGCCTTCGCCCGATGTCGTCGAGGCAGGCTTCTCGCAAGCCGGTGAAAAACAGATCAAGGATCAGGTCATCAACCAGTCCCTGGAAATCGTCCGCCGCCGCATCGATGAAACCGGCACGAACGAGCCGATCATCAACCGCCAGGGCGAAGACCGCATCGTCGTCCAGCTTCCGGGCCTGGACGATCCCAACCGCGTCAAGCAACTGCTTGGCCGCACGGCGAAACTCTCTTTCCACCTCGTCAATATGGACGTCGCGAACAGCAATATCCGCGCGACGGGCGGCGACATGGTTCTGCCGATGGCGGAAGCGCCAGGCCAGACGCTCGCCGTCGAACGCCGTCCGGCGCTGACGGGCGAGATGCTCGTCTCCGCCGCCTATTCGCAGGATCAGAACGGCCAGCCCGCCGTGTCCTTCCGTTTCAACCCGATAGGCACGAAAAAATTCTGCGAAATCTCGCGCTCCAACGTGAACAAGCTCTTCGCCATAGTCCTCGACGGCCAGATCATCTCCGCGCCTGTGTTCCGCGAGCCGATCTGCGGCGGCTCGGGCCAGATTTCGGGCTCCTTCACGCTGAAGGAAGCGAACGACCTTGCGATCCTGCTGCGCGCCGGCGCTCTGCCCGCGCCGCTGAATATCGTCGAGGAGCGCACGGTCGGCCCCTCGCTGGGCGCTGACTCGGTCGAGGCGGGGAAGGACGCTGCGCTGCTCGGCCTCGCGCTGGTGTTCATTCTGATGATCTGCGGTTACGGTCTGTTCGGCGTATTCTCCTGCTTCGGCATGATTATCAACCTTTCCATCTGCTTCGCCTTCCTGTCGGTGATGCAGGCGACGCTGACCATGCCGGGTATCGCGGGCCTCGTCCTCACCGTCTGCATGTCGGTGGACGCCAACGTGCTGATTTTCGAACGCATACGGGAAGAATTGCGCGAAGGCCGCTCGCCGATCTCCGCCATCGACAACGGCTTCCGCATCGCGTTCGCAACCATTCTCGATTCAAACCTCACCGCGCTCTTCGCCTCGCTGATCCTGTTCTCGTTCGGAACGGGGCCGATCAAGGGCTTTGCCATCACGACCGCCATCGGCGTCGTCGCATCGTTCTTCACGGCGATTTCTGTCGTGCGCCTGATGGTCGTTTACTGGATCGGCAAACGCCGCGTCACGGATCTGCCGGTATAAAGGATTAAGGCTATGTGGAAAGGCATTCATATCGTTCCCCCAGACACGAAGTTCGATTTCATCGGACAGCGTTATATTGCTTTTGCGATCACGCTGGCGATGATTCTGGGATCGTTCTACTTCGTTTTTGACCGGGGCCTGAGCTACGGCATCGACTTCACGGGCGGCACGCTCATCGAAGTCGCGGTCAAGGAAACGCCTGACCTCGCGGGGCTGCGCGAAGACTTGAACGATCTCGAACTCGGCGAAGTTTCGCTCCAGGAATTCGGCAATGCCAACACGCTTTTGATCCGCGTGCCGGGTCAGGGGGATGACCCCGCTGTCCAGAAAGCCGCCATCGACAAAGTGCGCGGCACGATCGATGAAGACTACGCCGACGCTGATTACCGCCGCGTCGAATTCGTCGGCCCGCAGGTCGGCGAAGAGCTCAAAAAGAAAGGCTTCTACGCCGTCGTTTTCGCGCTTCTGGGGATCATGGCCTATGTCTGGGCCCGTTTCGAATGGCAATTCGGCCTTGCGGCGCTGATCTCCATCGCGCACGACGTCATCGCCGTCCTCGGCTTCATGGCGTTCACGGGCATGACGTTCGACCTGTCCACGCTCGCCGCCGTCCTGATGGTCGCGGGCTTCTCCATCAACGACACCGTCGTCATCTTCGACCGTATCCGCGAGATCATGCGCAAATACCGCAAGATGCCGCTCGCCGAAGTGTGCAACATCTCGATCAACCAGACTTTGTCCCGTACGATTATGACCAGTATGCTGACGTTGCTGGCGCTGGTCGCGCTGTGGATTTTCGGGGGAGAGGTGATCCAGGGCTTTGTCGATGCGCTGCTCTTCGGCTTTATTGTGGGAACATACTCGTCGGTGTATGTCGCGGCGTCGCTTCTGCTGTATATGCGCCTGCGTCCCGAGGCGGAAGAAAAGCACGCATAAGCCTTTGACCGCTCTTGTGTTTGTACCTGAATTTCTTTAATTTGGGCGGGCATTCACCAAGGAGCTTTTTATGATCCGTTTTTCGAAATCCGCTTTGTTGCTCGGCGCAGCGCTGGCTGTTCTGTCCGCCTGTTCCGGCACGAAAGGCCCCGGCGAAATCGGGACGAAGGAGGACATCGTCGTCCGCAACAACGGCCTGCCCGGATCGAAAGACGCAAAGGCCCCGCCGCCCAACGCCGATTTTTCTTCCTCCGTCGAACAGGCAGAGGCTATTTCTGCGCCCGCCGTTGAAACCGCGCAGCCCTTGCCGGATTCCTCACCGGCTGTAGAGGACGCCGCGCAGAAAGTCGCCGAAGCCAACGCGCCGCTGCCGTCCGCCGCCGCCACGACGCCCGTGACGACGCCGACGACCGAAGGCAATCGCATCAACCAGGTCGTTCCGCAAACGCCGGTTCAGGACGCCGCGAACATTCCTGCGCCCGCCGCCTTCGCGGCTCCAGCCACGCCCGCCGCCGCTCCGGCTCCGACGGCATCTGAAACGGTTCCGGTTCAACCTTATGCCGCTGCAACGCCTGCAGCCGATCCTGCCGTCTCTCCGTCGGAAGCGATTCCGGTTCAACCCTATGCCGCCGCGACAACGCCTGCGGCAAATCCCGCTGTTGCTCCCGCACCGGCGCAGCCTGCCGTTTCACCATCTTCGATTTATCCCGCTGCGGATTACGCCGCCGCAGGCGTCACGCCGCCGGACACGGCACCTGTTGCTCCGGCTTCCGCTCCCGCGCCGGTCGCGCCAGAACCTTCGCCGAACGCCTACGTTCCCGTTCCCGCCGGAACCGCCTATCCGCTCGATCCGAACGCGCCGTATTCGCCCAAGGCCATGGCGGCCGCGACGACGGCCACGGCGGCAACACCTGCCGCGCCGGTGTCCGCGAACACTGTCAATTATTCAGACCCCGCCATCATCCGTGCCGCGCAAACGGCTTTGAAAGCGAAAGGCGCTTATACGGGTGAGGCGACAGGTTCTGTCGACGCCGCCTTCCTCAACGCGCTGGTGATGTATCAAAACCAGAACAAGCTGCCCGTCGGCGCGCTGAACGAAGAAACCTTGCGCAATCTGGGGGTCGTTCAGTAACGATGGACGTCACGCCTCTCATTCCCGAAGGCCGCCAGATCATCCAGGGATACGGGCCGAAAGGCTTCAAGGTGAGCGGCGTTTCCTTCGAGGGCGCGATCATCGTATCGCCGGGGCAAACGCAGGACTGGAAGGCTCCTGAAACCTTCTCCGCCCTGCGGGAATCCGATTTTTCCATGATCGAGGCCGACGCCGCGAACATAGATGTGCTGCTGCTGGGATGCGGCGCGCGCGGTGAATTTTTTCCGCCGCAATTGCGCGCGGCGCTCCGCGAAAAAGGACTGGTCGTGGAAACAATGGATACGGGCGCGGCCTGCCGCACTTATAATGTTTTGATGGCCGAAGGGCGCCGCGTTGCCGCCGCCCTGATGCCAGTGAGATAATTCCGAGGAGAAAACGTGGAACATCTGCTAAGCCTGATTTACAGCCCCGAAGCATGGGCGAGCCTTCTGACCCTGACGGTTTTGGAAATCGTCCTGGGCATCGACAATATCATCTTTATTTCCATCATCGCCGCCAAGCTCCCCGCGCATCAGCAGGGAAAGGCGCGCATGCTCGGCCTGATGCTGGCGCTGGTCATGCGCATCCTGCTGCTGCTTCTGATTTTCTGGATCGCGCATCTGACCGCGCCGCTTTTCAATGTTCTGGGCAACGAAATATCGTGGCGGGACATCATCCTGATGGGAGGGGGCCTGTTTCTGCTCGTCAAGGGAACGATGGAAATCCATCATACGGTGGAAGGGGACCACGGCGGCGAAACCGCAAATATCAAACACGCAACCTTTGGCGGCGTTCTGGCGCAGATCATGGTTCTCGACATCGTCTTCTCGCTGGATTCCGTCATCACGGCGGTCGGCATGGCGGATGAACGCGCCATCATGATTGCGGCGGTCATCATCGCCATCGGCGTGATGCTTTTCGCGGCCAAGCCGGTGTCCGATTTCGTGAACGCTCATCCAACGGTCAAGATGCTGGCTCTCAGCTTCCTGTTGCTGGTCGGCATGGCGCTGATCGCCGACGGGCTCGACTATCACATCCCGCGCGGCTACCTGTATTTCGCCGTCGCTTTCTCGCTCGGCGTGGAGTGCCTCAATCTCTGGTCTAAGAGGAACCGGGAAAAGCGCAAGGTGCGGGGTTAGGAACCCGACGGCCCGCATCGACGGTGCCGGAAGGAGCGCTCGATTGTGAAGGGCGGTACACACAAAAAGAAAAGCCGGGCTGATCCCGGCTTTTCTTTTTTACGCCGCTATTTTCAGCGGCCCTTTTTCGTAGAGCTGGGCGACATACTCCCAGTTGATGAGGTGGTCGACAAATGCCTCCAGATATTTCGGGCGCGCGTTGCGGTAATCGATATAATAAGAATGCTCCCACACATCGACGCCGAGCAGGGCGGTCTTGCCATGAACCACCGGGTTTTCGCCGTTCGGCGTCTTGGTGATTTCCAGCTTGCCGCTTGCATTGTCGAGGGTGAGCCACGCCCAGCCGGAGCCGAACTGCGTGGCGCCCGCTTCGATGAATTTTTTCTTGAAGCCCTCGAAGCCTTCCAGGTCTTTGCCGATCTGTGCTTCCAGCTTGCCGGGCATTTTCGACCCGCCGCCCTTTGGCTTCATCCAGTTCCAGAAATGGGTGTGGTTGTAATGCTGGCCCAGCTGGTTGAACAGGCCTGCCTTGGACTTGTCCTTGAACGCCGCGACCATCGCTTCTTCAAGAGAAAGGTTTTCCAGCCCCGTGCCCTGGATCAGCTCGCTGCCCTTGTCGACATAGGCCTTGTGGTGCTTGTCGTGGTGGAATTCGAGCGTTTCCTTCGACATATACGGCGCCAGCGCGTCATAGGCGTAAGGGAGTTCGGGGAGGGTAAAGGTCATAACAAATTCTCCTGCTTTTCGAATGGGTTCTAAAATGCTAACAGCTAACCTATAGTTTTTGTTCAATTTCTCAAGGATGGATCGCCAAATGGATGCGTCTTTTCTGGCCGCGGACTTAAAAAAGGCCGATCCCGACCGCCATTTGCTGAGCCTGTTCACGCCACGAAGGAGTCGCGCGCCGCTTTGGGCGCTGTTCCTGCTCAAGCACGAAATCGCCCGTACGCGCTCGATGGTTTCAAATACGCAGCTCGGCCTGATCCGGCTGCAATGGTGGCGCGATGAAATCGCCAGGCTCTACCGGGGTGGGGACGGTGGAGAAATCCCCATCTTATCCACACTCGCCCCCGCGATCCGGGAAAGGGAATTGCCGCAGGATTTGTTCGAGACGCTGATCTTCGCCCATGAATTCGATCTGGAAGACGTTCCGCCCGAAAATTTCGATGGCTTGAAAAATTACGCCGACTTCACCACGACGCCGCTGAACAAACTTGCGCTCAAAATCCTCGGCGAAGAGGCCCCGGAAGAGGAGATTCGCACAATCTCAATGAATCTGGGGCTTTCGGAGATTTTACGCAGCGTACCGTTACGCCTGTCCGAGCGGCGTTTTTATCTTCCCAGACAATGGCTCGATGAAAAAGATCTAACGCCCGAGTGCGTGATAGATTTCAATTATAAACAAGAGCTTGTTCAATGTATCGAACGTGCCATCTCGTCCATCGCGCCGTATCGAAAGCCGAAATCCCGCTTTCTGGCGCTTACGCAAAGACTGACCTTTATCTATCTGGATAAGATAAAAAAATGCGGTTTTGATGTGTTTGACAGCAAAATGCGGACACCTCCGGCCTTTTTGGCCCTGCGCCTTGCTCTCAGTTTGCGATAAAAACAATTAATATCCACAGCCTGTGGGTAATTTATATAGCCGGGTGAATGAAGCGTCCTTGCTCCAAAAAATGAACCATCTGCGCGCGTGATTTTTCCAGCAAAGATGAATGAGAGAAGCGTAGCGTAATATGGTCTTTTATGTCCGGAATGCGCGTGCTTTCGACCGATACAAGCCCGTCATGCATCCCTGTTTTCTTCATGATCGGAATGAAAAACGGATGTTTGTAGGCGTGCGATCCGGCAATTACGCCGATCTCGGTTCCTTCGGGCAGGGCATATGTCACCGCGCGGCGATAGGCGGTGGTCAGTTGCGCGCCCGCAGGGCCGAAGACGAGTTTGAAAGGCAGTGTTTTGTGCATGAAATCGGCAACCTCGCTGCCGCCATAAGGCGGCGCCACGAGCACCAGCCTTCCCGGATTTTTAACGTACCCGTCGGCGAGCAGATGAAGCGCAACAAGCGTGCCCATCGAATGCGCAACGATATGCAGCTTTTCGATGCCGTCCGGCGTCGCCTTGCGGATGCGCTCCGCCACGATTTTTGCGCAGGTCTCGATATCGTTTCGCACCGACGGATAGCCGATATTGATGATCGTATAACCTGATTTTTTCAGGCGGTGTCCGACATAAGCCATGCGCAGCTTCGGCATGGCAATGCCGTGGAGGAGGAGAACCGCTTCGCCCTGTCTGCCTGTCATTACGCGGCCTTCAGCCCCTCGAACTGGCCGAGCCAGCGGTCGAGGTCTTCGAGGGCGCGGATCGCCATCAGCTTTTTCCTCTCGCGCCCTTTTTCCTTGCCCTTCACGCCTACCGGATCGGCAATGGGCGGGAAGAGGCCGAAATTCACGTTCATCGGCTGGAAGGTTTCCGCGTTGCCGCCGCCCGTGATGTGCGAAAGGATCGAGCCCATGGCCGTGGTCGCCGGAGGCGGTGTCATCGGCCTACCTAGCCGCTCGCATGCTGCAAAGCGTCCCGCCATGATTCCGACCGCAGCAGATTCGACATAGCCTTCGCATCCGGTGATCTGCCCGGCGAAGCGCAGGCGCGGCATTGCCTTCATCTGGAGCGTGGCGTTCAGAAGGCGCGGGGAGTTGATAAAAGTGTTCCGATGGAGGCCGCCGAGACGGGCGAACTCGGCGTTCTCCAGGCCGGGGATCATTCGAAACACTCTGATCTGCTCCGCGTATTTCATCTTCGTCTGGAAGCCGACGATGTTATAGAGTGTGCCGAGCGCATTGTCCTGGCGGAGCTGCACGACCGCATAGGGGCTGTTTCCCGAATCTGGATCGATAAGGCCGACCGGTTTCATCGGTCCATAGCGTAGCGTATCCACGCCACGGGATGCCATAACCTCGACCGGCATGCACCCTTCGAAGTAAGGCGTGGATTCTTCCCATTCCCGGAATTCCGTTTTTTCCGCCGATAAAAGGGCTTCTATAAAAGCAAGATACTGCTCTTTATTCATCGGACAGTTGATATAATCGGAACCGGTTCCTGCCGGGCCACTTTTATCATAGCGCGACTGAAACCATGCTGTATCGAAATCGATACTCTCCTTGTAAACGATCGGTGCGATTGCATCGAAGAAAGCGAGCTGTTCCTCGCCGCCGACGGCCTGAACCTGTTTTGCCAGCTCAACCGAGGTTAAAGGACCCGTCGCGACGATAACGCTGTCCCAGTCGTCCGGTGGAAATTCCACATGTTCACGACGTATCGTTATCAAGGGATGACTCGTGAGTTTCTTTGTGACTTTGTCCGAAAAGGCGTCGCGATCGACGGCGAGCGCGCCGCCGGCGGGAACGGCGGCCGCGTCGCCTTCGGCCATGATCAGTGATCCGCAACGCCGCATCTCGGAATGCAAAAGCCCCACCGCGTTATAATAGGTATCGTCGGATCGAAATGAATTGGAGCAGACCAGCTCCGCGCACCCTCCGCCCTTATGCGCGTCCGTCATGCGCACGGGGCGCATTTCATGAAGGACGACGGGCACGCCGAGCGAGGCGACCTGCCACGCGGCTTCGGAGCCTGCTAGGCCCGCACCGATAATATGAATGGGTTTCAAGCTCATGAGAGATTTTATGTCAGGTTTTGTTCGGAAAATCCAGCCTGTGAACAACCAAGAAATTTACCGCTACGGCCGGTTTTCAACCTTGGGCGTATCGGTTAGCATGGCTTTGTTATCGGCATCCTGATCGTACATTCCGTATCGATATGAACCACCCGGCAGAGGCTTAGGCAATGGCACGTTGGCATAAATTTCTTCTCGGAACATCGCTTGTTATCCTTGCCTCCGGTCCTCTTCACGCCAATCCGGCGGCTGCACCCGGCGCGGCGGACGAACAGACGGCTCTGCCGCTTGATCAGGCGGGAACGCCGCCGAAAATTTTGAGCGAGCCCGCGGCCGACCCGTCCGCCGCCGCCCCCGTCTCCGACGAGTGCACCGCCATTGCGGGGGCGCCAGAAAATCCGAACGCGCAAATTTCGATCTTCTACCCTTTTCCCGTCGCCTCCATCGCGCCGGACGCGCAGGCGCTGCGCGCAACCTCCGAAGGCGGCATCATGCTCGTCAACGGCGTGCAATATACGCTGCAATATATCGAGCTTCCCAGACAGGCCGCGCTGCCCATCAGCAGTGTGCAGTATCCCATGGAGGCGCGCTTCGTGCACCGCGCCGCCGACGGCACGACGGCCATCCTTTCCGTGCCCGTGACGGAAGGGCGGGCGAACATCGCGCTCGAAAAAATGCTGCAGAAAAAGACTGCAAAAATCGATCCCAACGACCTACTGCCCGCCAACCGCACCGCGGCGCTGATGGGGCAGGAACGCCAGAGGTGCGGCGGCCCCGTCGAAAAGCATTACGTCATGGTGACGCCCGTGCAGGTTTCGGCGGCGCAGATCAAAAAATTCGAACAGCTTTTCTAATCCAGGAATTCTTCCCTGTCCGGCACGCGCGAAAAGGCGATCTTGGTGCCGACATGCCCCGCCAGCGTCTGCGGTACGAGGCCGAGCGAAACGGCATCCTGGTGATATTTCCTGTTCAGCGCCTCGATGGCGGCGGTCAGGGATTCCCGTTTTGACACCTGCTCTTTCGTTTTCGCGATACCGCTCTGGAACAGATCGCCCGTCATCGCGCCGCTTTCCTGGAGGTCGTGGAGGATGACCGAGACTTTCTTGAAGGCGATCCGGTTCGGCATTCGCTGCGGCGTCCGGCCGAAGAATTCACGCGTCATCTGCCCCCACAAATCGTCCAGATGCTGCATGAAAGTAAAGAAATCATGCGCAGCAAAAAACCGCGCATCGCCGCCCCAGCGCCGTCCGTCGAGACAGCGCACGCCAAGCGAGAGTGCGCCCGCGTGAAAGCCTTTCCGGCGCAGCCGCAGCGCCGCCTTGAACAATAGCCGCCGCGCCATCAGCCGCGCCTTTTCTGGCATGCGGAGCTCGGGGTCAAGCACGCGGGAATGGCCGATCATGACGCTGTTCGTTTTCAGGTGCGGGACGTCGTAGCCGCGCAGCCAGTACCAGAACCGTTCGCCGCCGACGCTGCCCCATATCGCGCGCGCCTGCTTGGGTGTTGTGCGCCACAAATCGTCTATGCTGCGGATGTTTGCGCGCAGCAGGCGCTCTTCCATACGCGCATTGATGCCCGGCAGGTCGGTGAGTTTCAGGCTGAAAAGCGGCCCCGGCAAATCTTCCGGGCGCAGCAAAACAAGGCCGTCGGGCTTTTTCAAGTCGCTCGCCACCTTGGCCAGAAAACTGTTCGGCGCGATGCCGATGGAGCAGTTGATGGCGGGGCCGGCATCGCGCCATATCTGCCGCTTGATCCTTTGCGCGAGGGCGCGGGCGTTTTCCGGAATTTTTTCGCGCCCCATCAGATCGCAATGGAATTCGTCGATCGACCAGACCTTGGTCACGGGAATATGTTCTCCCGCCGCCTTCAGGATCCGGTGGTGATATTCGACATATTTGTCATGACGGGCGAGAACGCACACCAGGTTCGGGCACATCCTCCTGGCGTCGTAAATTTTGGTGCCGGTTTTCACGCCGTAGGCCTTGGCCTCATAGGAGGCGGCGATGGCGCAGGTGGCGTCCGTCATCATCGGCACGACGGCGACGGGGCGGCCGCGCAGTTCCGGCCGTTCGTTCTGCTCGACGCTCGCGAAATAGCTGTTGAGGTCGAGGAAAAGGGTGTTCAGGCCCAGCTCTTCGGGTGTGTGTAAAACCATGAATTTATCCAATCGTTCTTGTTTTGTTCTGTATTATGAGGGGTGAAAATGCAAGCTATTTTTAACCGGTCGCCCGCTACCATGGAGCTAAGGGGATAAGACTATCCATGTCGAAAGCGGGATTGAACGAAAGCCGTTTCAATATGTGGCGGGCCGTGGCCACGATGGCGCACGCCGATTCCATCGTCAGGCCGCACGAAGTCCATTTCATTCTGGAGAACACGAAGGATTTACCGCTTACCGAAGCGCAGCGCGAAAGGCTGGCTTTCGACCTGCGCTCTCCGTCCTCGATGCAGACCGTCTTCGGGAAGATCACCAGCCCGCGCGACAAGGAGGATTTCTTCCATTTTGCCCGCGCTTTGTGCTGGTCAGACGGCGATTTCGATGAATCCGAGCAATCCCTTTTAAACCACCTTCACGGCCTGTCCCTGACGGGTGACGAGAAGCGCGTCATGAAATACGCCATGGCTCATTTCAACGAGATTTATATCGAAGGCAACGGGCAGGTGCGCGATCCCGGCTTTATGGCGATGATCCGGACGATGATCGGAAAAAACGCGGCCTGAGGCTACGGCGCTACGGCAGGACGCGCGTGCCGCCGAGCTGGGCGAGGTCGAACGGCGCTTCGGCTGCGCCCATCGGGTTTTCCGGGTATCCCGCGCCGTTATATTGCAGCAGGACATTCTTGTCGTAATTGTTGGTGCCGCTCAGGCGCACGCCGATGTCGCGCCAGCCGTCCGTGGCTGTATCGGCGATCTGGATTGGCCCGCGGATGCGCGTGGTTTCGGATACCATCTGAAAGCTGTTGTCGCCGGCCTGGAAGACCGCCATCGTACAGCCGCTCCACCCGCACCAATATGAATGGGGCAGGTTGAAAATGACGACCGCCTCGCGCAGCCCGTCATTGTTGAGGTCAGCGCGTGTATATTCATATTGTGAATTAGGCGGACCCTTGCGCTCGGCCAGGAACTGGTCCACTGCATGTTTCAGCTCCGCATCCGACGGATCGACCGGCGTCCGGAACATATCGGGGGCGGTGTAGGCCAGATCCTCCTTCTCCACACCGCCGCAGGCGGCGAGAGAAGGAAGGGCCAGCGCGGCGAACACCGCAAGTATCAACTTGGTCTTGCTCACGTAGAAACCAGAGTAATGAAAAGGAAAGAAAACGACTCAACTCAGGATACCGGGAAAGTCTGACCTGCGAATCTATGCGAGGCCAGAGGCGCGGCGCGGATGTCCACAGGACAGCAAAAGATTTTCGGGAACTTTTTTAAAGTCCGGCGCGGGGCACGTAGGTGCAGGTGGAAATCGTGCCGTCCTTTTTGGTGATCATGGCGTCGATTCCCTTGTTCCAGTAGGTAATGTCATGATTTCCGTATTTCACGCCCGACGCGGTTTCGATGCGGTTCAGCATATAGCTCTTTTCCTCGAAGGTCAGCTTGGCCTCGGCGGGGGAATAGAGCGTAACCTGCGCCGGGACGTTGCCGTTGCAGGCCATCGGCTGCGGGGTTACCACGGGCCGCTTTTTCGTTGTCGTCGTGCAGCCCGCCAGAAGGACGGGGAGCAGGAGAAGCAAAACCGGTGCAGCCGCTTTTTTCATCGCCATTATTTCCCTAATTCTTCCAGCGCAGTTTCGGTTCACGCGCGGCCCTTACCTCGTCGAGTCGGCGGGCAGGGGCGCTCTGTGGATAAGTATGAAACTTATCCACATCTCCGTTTCTCACGTCGGCGGCGATGTCTTTCATGACCCGGATGAATCTATCGAGCGTGTCTTTCGACTCCGTCTCGGTCGGTTCGATCAGCATGGCCCCCTGAACCACGAGGGGGAAGTAGACCGTCATGGGATGAAAGCCGTGTTCGATGAGCGCCTTGGCGATGTCAAGCGTGGTCACCCCGGCCTCTTTCTGCACCTTGTCGGTGAGCAGGCATTCATGCATACAGGGGCCGGCCAGCGGCACGTTATAGTCCTGTTCCAATTGGGAAAGGACGTAGTTGGCGTTGAGCACCGCATCCTCGGAAACCTGACGGAGCCCATCGGCTCCATGAGACATCATATAGGTCAGCGCGCGGATATGCATTCCGAACTGTCCTTGAAAGCCTTTGATCCGTCCGCAGCTGCTGGAACGCTCTCCATTTTCCTCTAAACGATACGATCCGTTTTCGTGCAAAACGACCGGATTTGGCACGTAAGGCCGAAGCTCTTCTGACACACAGATCGGGCCGGAGCCGGGGCCGCCGCCGCCATGCGGTGTGGAAAACGTCTTGTGAAGATTGATGTGCATCACATCGACGCCGAAATCGGCGGGCCGGATTTTACCGACCAGCGCGTTGAAATTCGCCCCGTCACAATAGAAATACCCGCCCGCGTCATGAAGCAGTTTTGAGATGGTCTGGATATCGGATTCAAACAGCCCGCAGGTGTTCGGGTTCGTCACCATCATCCCCGCAACGTCGGCGCCGTCGCCCAGCGCTTCCTTGAAAGCCTCGACCGTAACGCGGCCCGTATCGCGGGTCGGGATGACCCGTATCTTGAATCCGCACATGGCGGCGGTGGCCGGGTTTGTGCCGTGCGCGGAATCGGGGACGAGGATCACGGCCTTGTCCGTGCGCCCCTTGAGGGCATGAGCGCGGGCGATGGTCATCAGACCCGCCAGCTCGCCATGCGCTCCGGCGGCGGGGGTGAGGCAAACCCCCGGAAGCCCGGTCAGTTCGGCCAGCCAGTTCTGAAGTTCAAACATGACTTTCAGCGTGCCCTGAACGGTGGATGCCGGCTGCATCGGGTGGGCGAGGGCGAAGCCCGGATAGCGGGCGACGCGTTCGTTTAGGCGCGGATTGTGCTTCATGGTGCATGACCCGAGCGGAAAGAAGCCTGAATCGATTGAGAAGTTTTTCGTGCTGAGACGGACGAAGTGGCGGACGACATCCGGCTCGCTCACTTGCGGCAGGCCGATCCTGTCACGCGCTCCCTGACCCGTGCGAAGCGGAGTGTTTTTCGGGGCGGCCAGATCGACCCCCGGATGATCCGTCTGGGTCTTTTCCCAGAGCAGGTTTTCATCGTAATTCAGGCCGCGGTTGTAATCCATGGGCGGTTCATTCTTGGCTGCGTCGTTGGCGGGAGTTTTCAGGGCGGCTCCGGTCATGGGGTCGCTCCTTTCAGCGCGGCGGCGAAGGCGGCGATGTCTTCCTCGCTGCTCATTTCCGTCGCGGCGATGATCAGCTTGTTCTCCACGGGATAGCCCGCAATGATTCCCTGTTTGGTCAGGGCCTCGACCACCGCTTTAGCGTCGCCGTTCAGGCGGATCGTGAATTCATTGAAGAAGCTCTCATTCTCAACCGTGAAACCCGCCGCTTTCAGGGCGTCGGCCAGCGCGCAGGCCCGTTCATGGTTGAGGCGGGCGAGGGTTTTGAACCCGTCCTCGCCGAGCAGCGATAGATGCACCGTAAAGGCGAGGGCGCAAAGCCCCTGGTTCGTGCAGATGTTCGATGTAGCCTTTTCGCGGCGGATATGCTGCTCGCGCGTAGACAGGGTCAGCACGAAACCGCGCTTGCCGTCCGCATCGACCGTCTCCCCGCACAGGCGGCCCGGCATCTGGCGTATGAATTTCTCGCGGCAGGCGAAGAAGCCCAAATGCGGCCCGCCGAACGACATGGCTACGCCGATCGATTGCGCCTCGCCGCAAACAATGTCGGCTTCCACCGGTGCCGGAAGCAGGCCGAGCGAAAGGATTTCGTTGGTGACTACGACCAGCAGCGCGCCGGCTTCGTCGCACTTTTTCCGCCATTGGGCGTAGCTGTAAACATTCCCGAAGAAGTCCGGGGACTGCACGATGACACAGGCCGTCTTGTCGTCGAGATTGCCGTCATGCGCCTCGTGCTCCGCCCCGATATTGTTCAGGTAGGAATTGAGAACTTCGTGGTAATGCGGGTGGATCGCTGAGCCGTAAACGACTTTGCTGCGCTTTGTAACGCGCATCGCCATCAGGGCCGCTTCGGCCATTGCTGTCGCGCCGTCATAGAGCGAGGCGTTAGCGACTTCCTGCCCCGTGAGCATCGCGATCATCGACTGGAATTCATAGAGATATTGCAGCGTACCCTGCGCAATTTCCGGCTGGTACGGCGTGTAGGCCGTCAGGAATTCGCTGCGCTGGATGATATAATCGACGGTGGACGGAATATGGTGGTAATAGCATCCCGCGCCGAGGAAGAACGGCCCTTTTCCCGCATGGTGGTTTTCGTTGGCGTAGCCGCCGAGCTTCCGCTCGATTTCCATCTCGCCCATATGCATGGGGAGGTCGGCGAGGCCCTTCATGAAGGCCGTTTTCGGCACATCCTTGAAGAGTTCATCCACCGATGCTGCGCCTATGGCCTGCAGCATGTCCTTGCGGTTCTGGGCGGTGAGGGGCAGGTAGCGCATGGTGTTAAACTTCCCTTTCCGTCATTGCGAGGAGCGTAGCGACGCGGCAATCCATGGATTGCTTCGCTCCGCTCGCAATGACGATTGTAAAAAATTCATTAGCTCAACGACTCGGTGAATTTCTCGTACGATGTCTTGTCCATCAATCCCTCGGCCTCTGCGGCGTTGCTCATCTTCACCTTAATGATCCAGCCTTTATCGATGTCTTCCTTCAGGTCGTCCAGATTGTCGGTCAGGTTGTCGTTGATCGCGACGATCTCTCCGGACACGGGCGTGTAGATTTCGGATGCCGCCTTGACGGATTCGACGACGGCGAAATGGTCGCCTTTTTTCAACTGGCGACCATTCTCCGGCAGTTCCAGATAGACGAGGTCGCCGAGCGCGTGGCGGGCGTAGGTCGTAATACCGATCCAGGCCGTGTCGCCCTCGACTTTGATCCATTCATGGTCGTTGGTGTATTTGACGGTGCTCATGGTTTTGTCCTTCCTATGCGGCTTTGGGTTTTGCGGCCGCTTTTGTTTTCGGTTTGACGAAGGGGAGCGGGGCGATGAGCGCTTCGATGTCCCGTCCGCGCACGCGGACCAGAACTTCGTCTCCAATTTGTCCAAGCTTGGTGTCAATGTATGCCTGCCCGATGGCCTCGTTCAAGGTGGGGGAGAAGCCGCCGGAGGTCAAATCCCCAAGTTTTTGACCGTTCTTTGTGTATATCTCCGCACCTTCGCGGGCGATGCCCTTGCCGGTTAGTTTTATCCCAAGCCTGCGGCGTTTCGGCTCCCCGATCTTGTCGGCGCCGATATAGCCGGTGCGGTCTTTGCCCATAACCCAGCCGAGATCGGCCTCGAGCGGCGTGGTTTCGGCGTCGATATCGTGGCCGTAGAGCGGATAGCCCATTTCGAGGCGGAGCGAGTCCCGCGCGGCGAGGCCCACGGGTTTCACGTCCGCATGCTGCGCCAGTTTATCCCACATTGCTGCGGCTTCGCTTTGCGGTACGCTGATTTCGAACCCGTCTTCGCCCGTATAACCGAGGCGCGAGATGAACAGATTGCCGCTTTCCATGATGCGCATATAGCCAAGATTTGCTGCGTCTATGCTGAGCGCTTCGCGCAGCACTTTCTCCGCCAGCGGGCCTTGCAGGGCTATGAGGGCGCGGTCGTCCAGATACGTAAAGGTGACACCTTCGGGAAGGTTGCTCTGAATCCAGGCGATGTCCTTGTCCTTGCAACCGGCGTTGATGACGGCGAAGAAGCGGTCTTCAGCGAGGCGCGTGACGATGAGGTCGTCGATGATGCCGCCTTGCTCGTTGGTGAGGACGGTGTATTTGGCGACACCCGCGCCGAGTTTGGAAATGGCGGAGGGTGTCAGTTTTTCCCAGAGTGCGGCGGCGCCCGCGCCTTCGAC
>DASTUM010000014.1:0-5407 GCA_035759665.1 Micavibrio sp. | reverse complement strand
ATCGGTTTTGTCGAGCTTGCTGCCCAGCGGCCCGAACAGGAAATCGACCGTCCGCCAGAATAGCGGATTGGCATTCCCGCCCAAAGGACCTGTCAGCACGCCCGCGAGGCAGACGAGCGCCACCGCGACAACCGCGACGGGCAGCCTTTCCGGGTCAAAAATCTGGGAATGAAGGTTTTGTATGAAGGCGGTGATCTTATCCATGCTTTCGGATGCTTCCGATCTTTCTTTTTCCAATCAAAATCCTGCCCATAAGACCGCGCTGGATTTGTTCGCCAGAAAACGTATCATAGACTCCGCTATGTGACCATCGCACGCCCACTCCTATTTCCATAACATTTATAGAAAACGGCTTTCCGGGCACCGGCTTTGTGCGTCGCATAAATTAACCAGTTCGGTTCGCCGTATGATATAATTCTTAAAAGGCACAAACGCTTATGCTCTATCACCTCTACGATCTCCAACACGCCCTTCTCACGCCGGCACGGCTGGCCGCGGAAGTGACCCGCGCTGCGTTCCGCAACCCGTGGAATCCGCTTTCGCATACCCATATCGCCCGCACGGTCGCGGCCGGCGCGGAAGTGTTCGAGCGCGTGACGCGCCGCTTCGGTGAGCCGGACTGGGCGCTGCCCGAAACGATCATCGAGGGCAAGAAGGTCGCGGTCAAGGAAGAGATCATCGTCGAAAAACCGTTTTGCCAGTTGATTCATTTCAAGCGCGACACCAAGCGCAAAGACCCGCGTGTCCTTGTCGTCGCGCCGATGTCGGGGCATTATGCCACCTTGCTCCGCGGCACAGTCGAGGCGCTGCTTCCGCATCACGATGTATTCGTCACCGACTGGACGGATGCGCGCCAGGTACGGCTGAGCGAAGGGCGCTTCAATCTTGACGACTTCATCACCTATCTGCGCGAGTTCATGGCGCTCCTCGGCCCCAGGACGCATTTGATCGCAGTTTGCCAGCCGGCTGTGCCCGTTCTCGCCGCCGTATCCCTTATGGCGAGCGAAGGCGATCCGAACCAGCCCTTGTCGATGACCCTGATGGGCGGGCCGATCGACACCCGCGTTTCCAAGACGGCCGTGAACCGCCTCGCCGAAGAAAGGCCGCTGAGCTGGTTTGAAAACGCCGTCATCGAAACCGTGCCGGCCTATTACCCCGGCGCGTTCAGGAAAGTCTATCCGGGCTTCCTCCAGCTTTCGGGATTCATGTCTATGAATCTCGACCGCCATGTCGGCGCGCACATGAAATTTTTCCAGCACCTGGTGCAGGGAGATGGCGAGAGCGCGGAGTTCCACCGCAAGTTCTACAACGAATACAACGCCGTCATGGATATCACAGCGGAGTTCTATCTCCAGACCATCGAAACGGTGTTCCAGCGCCACCTGCTCCCGCGCGGCCAGATGAAATGGCGCGACCCGATTTCGAACAAGCTGGTCGATGTTCGCCCGCAGGATATCGAACATACTGCGCTGTTCACCATCGAGGGCGAGCTTGACGATATCTCATCGCGCGGCCAGACGACGGCGGCGCACGATCTTTGCTACAACCTTGCGCAGAAGAAGCAGTATCACCTCTTCTCTCTCAAGACAGGCCATTACGGAATCTTCAACGGCTCGCGCTGGCGGAAAGAAATCATGCCGCGCATCCGCAATTTCATGCGTGAGTTCGATCCCGGATGCGATCCCGTTCCAAAGGCCGATCTTGCGGTCACGCCGGACATCGCGCCCGACCGTTTCAACCGCGACACGCACGGCGTCGCCGCCGTCCGCCGCTGGCTCAAGGAACGCGACGCGACGCCGAAAGAAAAGCGCGACGCGCCTCAGGACGCGTAGGCACGCTTCATCCACAATCATTTTAGCCCTCTTGTTGCGCCGCACATAGGCACAGCGCAGAATCCCGCTTACGCTTCGTCCTATGTTTGCCGATTACACCTTGTATGAAGCGGGGCAAAGCGCCCTGAGATCGTTCTTCGGCGCGGCGGTGGCCGGCTATGGCGCGTTGTCGCATCAGGCGAAATTCATGGGGCTGCAATCCGCAAGCCGCGAATTCGAGGCGGCGAGGCAGATGATCGAGCGGGGCATCCGCAGCTACGGCAAACCTGCCTTCAATCTTAGCAAGACGACGATCGGCGGCGCGAATATCGCCGTGCGCGAGGACGTCGTTCTGAAGAAACCTTATTGCAATCTTCTTCATTTCGAACGCGACACCGCGCGGCACGACCCGAAAGTTTTGCTTGTCGCGCCGATGTCCGGGCATTACGCCACGCTCCTGCGCGGCATGGTCGAGGCGCTGTTGCCGCATCACGACGTCTACATCACCGACTGGATCAACGCGCGCGACGTTTCGCCGCAGCAAGGCGGATTCGCTTTGGGCGATTACGCAGAGTATGTGAAAGATTTTCTTCACCACATGGGTCCCGACACGCATGTCGTGGCGGTGTGTCAGTCTGTCGTCCCCGTTCTCGCGGGGATTGCGCAGATGGCGGCGAACGACGATCCGGCGCAACCGCTCTCGATGACATTGATGGGCGGGCCGGTCGATGCACGCGCGAATCCGACTAAGGTGACGAAGTTCGCCGAGCGGCACCCGATGGAATGGTTCGAACGCAACGCGCTTTCGAACGTCCCCTACGGTCATGCCGGTTTCGGGCAGGTCGTTTACCCCGGTTTCAAGCAACTCACCGGCTTTATGGCGATGAACCCCGAACGGCACAACCGTTCGCACCGGGACATGTTTAATCACCTGCGTCAGGGCGACCGCGAATCGGCGGCGAAAATCATGGCGTTCTACGACGAATATCTCGCCGTCATGGATATACCGGCCAAGTTCTATCTGGAGACGGTCGATCAGGTTTTCAAGCGGCATTTGCTGCCCAAAGGCAAAATGATTCTGTCAAATCAAGGCGTTGACCCGGGACACGTACGGAAAACCGCCCTTTTGACGGTAGAAGGGGGCAAAGACGACATTTCAGCCGTCGGCCAGACGGCGGCGGCCCATGCCCTTTGTAACAATCTTGCGCCTGAGAAGCACTTTTCTTTCGTCCATCCCGATGTTGGGCATTATGGAATTTTTGAAGGGCGCCGCTGGAGAAACGATATCATGCCCCGTCTTGCCGCTTTCTTCCGGAAACATGGTGTGGATAACCGCCTGAAATATGACGAAATTCCAGCCGATAGTAGGCCAATGCCATCTATTTCGGCCCCCCGTTAACCAAGCCCTTCCCGCCGTCCAAAATCAAGAAAATATATTATAATATCAATAGGTTAACAAAAAGTAATTTTGTTGCGCCAAATCAATCAAAAATTTTTTCATTTGTCGCTTGCCAATTATTTTCAAACTGGCTAGGTTCGTGTTATTCTATAGTTAAGAACTTCAACAGAGGAACGCATGAAACGAAGGGTCAAACCTTTGAATGCGGAACGGGCACGCGCCCGCTCCGGCCGGGATCTCTTTTCCTTTGAACAGGAAAACGGGTGGTTCGGCCTGCCCTTTGCCGAGATTTCCCCCCGGCTGAAGCTGTCGATCAGCGAGCGCGCCAAGCGGATGGCGCTGCGCCTCGATCCGCGCTCACGTACGGTTCATCTGGTGATCCCCAAGCGCGCCAACCTGCGTACCGCCTACCTGTTCGCCGAGCAGAACAAGGAATGGATCCGCGAGAAGCTGCGCGACCTTCCCCGTCAGGTACCCTTTAAGGATGGCGAAATTCTGCCGATTTTTGGACGCGACCGGACGATCATCGTGCTTTACAACCCGGCTCTGAAGTCAACCGAGATCGTTTTGAAGAAGGATGAGCTGCTGGTGATGACCAACAAGGCTGACCCGTCCGTACGTATCCGCCGTTTCCTGCAAGACCTCGCGCGTGAGAAGTTGACGGAGCTGTCGCTGGAAAAGGCCCACCTCGTCCGCCGCAAGCTTATGGACGTACAGGTGAAGGACACGCGCTCCCGCTGGGGAAGCTGCACCGAAGACGGCCGGATTTCCTATTCCTGGCGCCTGATCTTTGCGCCGCCCAAGGCGTTCGATTATGTCGTGGCTCATGAATGCTCGCACCTCGTGCATATGGATCACTCGGAGAATTTCTGGCGTCTTTGCGAAAAGACCTCCCGCGCCTACGAAGAAGGCAAGAGCTGGATGCAAAAGAACGCCCACGGCCTCATGCGTTTCGGAGCTTTATCCTCGTAGCCGAGATAAGGTCCGTCTCTAACCCGCGGTCTGCCCCGTACTTACACATTATAGGGCGGCCGCGGGTTTTTCTTAACCCAAAATCCGCTAAACTGATTTTATGATTCCAAAGCCGGTTATCTATGATGGCGATATGGGGGGCGACGATCTGTGGGCGATCGCGATGTTGCTCGCCCATCCGGACAAGTTCGCCCTGCTGGGTATCGCGTCGGTTTTCGGGAATGTCAGCCAACCCTTCGCCACGCAGAATATTTCGAACTTCCTTCACTGGCTGGGGCGGGAGGATATAGAGGTCATACAAGGCTCCGACACCCCATGCGATGGTATGCGGCCTTTCGGCGACGATGCGTACGGAAACGGCGGCGTGGGCGGAGTCATCCTTCCCGGCTCGGCCAGAATTATACCCCGAGTCGCAGTGGAAGACTGGTATCGCACGCTATTGTATTCACAAAAAATGGGCACTACGATTTTCGCCACCGGCCCTGCGACCAATCTCGCCCGCCTGATTGAAAAACATCCTGATGTAAAAGGGAAAATCGAAAAGATCGTTTTTATGGGCGGCGGCCTTATGCCCCCTGGCGACGATGGCTCCTCCGTGATCCTGCCGAACGGGGATATTCGCACCGGCAATATCACGCCCTACTCCGAATTTAACGCCTATCAGGATCCTAACGCCCTGAATATGCTTTTAAAAAGCGGGGTAAAGATCGTCTTTATGGCGATGGATGCTTCTCAGCATATGGTGCTTACCAAAGAGCGGCAGGCGCGGCTTTTACAAATTGACCAATCGTACGCTCCTGCATTCCATCGTATGCTGCTGGCGGTGGAGGCGCTGGACAGGATGAAGTTCGGCCTCGATGGCCCGGCGATCCACGATCCCAATGTCATCATCTATGCCCTGCGCCCCGATCTTTACAAATCCCGCCCCCTGCCGGAGCTTGCTTTCACCGAAGCGCCGCCTGAAAACGAGCGGCGAGGTCAGGCGGTTTTAACAGGCGGCGGCGCGAACGCCCTGTGGCTGGAAGGCGTGACGGACAAAAATGAGATTTTCGAATTGATGCTGGAAAGCCTCGCGGTGACTATCGGGCAAGCTTCAGGAAATCGATAGCACCCTGTAAAATAAGCTGCGCGGCGAGCTTATCGACGACTTGATCGCGCTTTGTTCTGGACATATCCACATCCTCCACCAGGAAATTTTCCACAGCGCTTGTGGATAACCTCTCGT
>DASTUM010000013.1:0-14313 GCA_035759665.1 Micavibrio sp. | reverse complement strand
AGGCGAGTTCCGGCTGCACAGGCGTTATGTTTTCCAACTGGAAAACGGCGCGTGGCGGCGCTATATGATTAACCCATAAGAGGTTATAAGGATGAGCGAAGAAAAACTGGCTTTTGGAACGGACGTGTCGCGGCTTTTGGATATTGTCGCAAATGCGCTGTATACCAACCGCGATGTGTTCCTGCGGGAATTGATTTCCAACGCGGCGGATGCGTGCGACAAGCTGCGCTATGAATCGCTGCAAAATCCCCGGCTTGTGAACGGCAGCCCGGATTTTAAAATCACCGTCGTTAAAAACTCCAACGACAATACTTTGACCGTTACCGACAACGGCGTCGGCATGAACCGCGAGGAGCTGATCGAGAATCTCGGCACGATCGCACGGTCGGGCACAGCGGCGATGGTCGAGGCAGTGAAGAACGCGGGACAGGAAAAAGGCGCGCTCAGCCTGATCGGCCAGTTCGGCGTGGGTTTTTATGCGAGCTTTATGGTCGCGGACAGGGTCGAAGTCGTTTCCCGCAAGGCCGGGGAGGATAACACCTGGCGATGGGAATCGGACGGGCGCACGGGCTACACAATCGCCGAGGAGGAAAGCGTCAAGATCGACCGCGGCGTGAAGATCACCCTGCACCTCAAATCCGATGCGTATGATTTCCTGAACGAGGACAATCTCAAGCGTATCATCCTCGCCTATTCCGACCATATCGGCATTCCGGTTTATGTCGGCACGGAAGACAAGCCGGTGAACGCGGCGAGCGCGTTATGGATGCGCCCGAAAAGCGAAATCACGCAGGAGCAATATAACGAGTTCTATCACCATATCGGCCATGTCTTCGACGAGCCGATCATGACGAGCCATTGGCGTGCGGAAGGCAAGATCGAATATACCGCCCTGCTCTTCATCCCGACGATGCGCCCGTTCGATTTGTATGAGCCGGGGCGCAAACATGCGGTGCGCCTCTACGTCAAGCGCGTGTTCATCACCGACCAGGTGCAGAATTTGATCTATCCCTGGCTGCGCTTCGTGCGCGGGGTGATTGATTCCGAAGATCTACCCCTCAATATCAGCCGCGAAATGCTCCAGAACAATCCCGTCGTCGCCAAAATCCGCAGCGGCGTGACGAAACGCATCCTCTCGGACCTCGCCGCACTCGCGGAAAAAGACGAAGCCGCCTATGACACGTTCTGGTATCAGTTCGGCATGGTGGTGAAGGAAGGGCTTTACGACGCCGCCGAGCACCGCGACGATATTTTCAAGATCTGCCGGTTCTTTTCGACGAACGCAAACCGCCGCCTCGTGAGCCTCGACGACTATGTGTCACGCATGAAGGAAGGGCAGGAGGAAATCTATTATATCCTCGGCGAAAAACTCGAAAGCCTCGAAAAATCGCCGCAGCTCGAAGGATTCAAATCGCGCGGGCTCGAAGTGCTGTTCTTCAACGACACGATCGATTCCTTCTGGCTGCAAATGGCCGGGACGTTCAAGGGAAAGAAATTCACATCCATCACCAAAGGCTCCATCGACCTCGGAAAGTTCGAGCAGGAGAAGAAGGATGACACCAAGCCGGAAAACGAAGAAAGCGTTGCATCCCTTCTCGCCGTCCTCAGCGAAGAATTGAAAAGCGACGTGAAGCAGGTGCGCGTTTCGAACCGCCTCACCGATTCCCCCGTCTGCCTGATCGCCGACGAACAGGGCGTGGATATACACATGGAGCGCATCTTGAAAACCCAGCAGAAATACGAGCCCGTGGACAACAAGAAAATTTTGGAGATCAACGAGCATCACGCGCTGATCCAGAAACTCGCGGGCCTAGCCGAAGCGAACAGGGACGCCCCGGCGCTAAAGGACGCCGCGCGCCTTCTCTACGATCAGGCCTGCATCATCCAGGGCGAACCTGTAAACGATCCCTCCTCCTTCGCACGGCGGATGGCGGAGTTCATGCAGCGCGGACTGGCGGCGTAAAAGGATAACGCCTAAAGCATCCCCTGATGGTGGCGGCGGGTCATTTCTTCGATTTCGTCGTCGGAGAAATCGAAATTGCCGGCCAGTTCTTCGATCATCACTTCGCGGATCAGCGCGGTCAGGTCGTCCTGCGTGTCGCACCACAAATCGAGAATCGGGCGGCGGTACAGCACCAGAATATCGTCGTCGTTCGCGATCTTGCGCTCCACGCCCGGCGATATTTCCTTGCCGCTGCGGTAAAGGGCGACGAGTTCGTAAGGATCGTCCAGTTCCATTTCCGTCTGCGTCGCCTCGTCAGGGAACTCTTCCACCTCGATCGTCAGGGATTCGCAATGTTCGATAATCTCTTCGGGCAGAGACGACAGGATTTCACCGGCGATGGTTTCAATATCGTCTGCGCCCGGCGGGCGTGAAAAACTCATAATGATACGATGTTGATCCATATCTGTAATTCCCCTGCAGTCCCTTGCCCCATAGAAAGCGCTTAAATGTCGTGATTCCTTTCAAATTACGCTTAAAAGCACGGCTTGCCAACCCTGTATGGAAATAGCTCCACCGCTTTAACTGTTGTACAAAAACCAAAAAAATGAGATTCTATAAGGAGATATATATAAGCTGTTTTGAATGCCATACGATTTAAGCCAAGTTCGCATATTGATTGTCGAGGACATGCAGCCGATGCTTGCCCTTACGACGTCCTTGCTAACCATGTTCGGGTTTAAGAACGTCTACGGCGCGCGCACGGTCGATGAAGGCTTCAAACTTTTCGTTCAATATAACCATGACCTGGTCATCACCGACTGGCTGATGGAGCCGCATGACGGGCTGGAATTCATTCGCCGCATCCGCAAGGAGGAAGACTCCCCCAACAAATTCGTGCCGATCATCCTGATGACGGGCTATAGCGACCAGCCGCGCGTGGAAAATGCGCGCGACATGGGCGTGACGGAATTTTTGATGAAACCCTACAGCGCGCGGGACATGTATGCCCGCATCGTCCAGATCATCGAAAAGCCGCGCCAGTTCGTGGATACGGGCGAGTTTTTCGGCCCCGACCGCCGCCGCCGCAAGAATTTCGATTTCCGGGGCAGCGAAAAGCGTGGCGAGGCCGACAAAAATACGGCCAAGTGGGATGAACCGGACGAAGACATGCAGATCATTCTGCGCAATATTACCGAAGACGCAAAGAACATCTAGACCATGACGGACAACAGGAAAGTTCCCAGCTTCATCACGCCGCCCAACACTCTGAAAGCCAAAGTCGGGGAAGGCGGCATTCCGGCCTACATCCTGAAACAGTGCCAGGGCTATCTTGAAAGCAATCCGGTCGATTTTACGCCCTACGGCTACCGCTATCTGAGCCAGTTGCGGGAAGTAAAGCTGCGCATCGACAAAGGCGGCGTCCAGCTGGGCGACGTGCAAGGAGAGATGACGAACATCATCATGCAGCTCAAATCCAACGGCAGCATGTTCCATTATCAACTGATTTCGATGATTTCGGACGTAATGCTCCGCTTCTTCGAACATGCGAAAACACTGGACGACGATTTCAACGAAATTTTCGGGGTTTACACCAATGTGCTGGAAATCGTCCTTAACAAAAAGTTAAGAGGCAACGGCGGCGCGGAAGGCTATGCTTTGACACAGGAATTGCACGGTGCCTGCCTGCGTTACTACACGAAACACGGCATCAAGATCTGATCGTTTTTTCCCCGCCCACCGGAAAGCATGGTACAATCGGAGTCATGGATTTGATGCCCGCCGCAATCGCCGCCCAGATGGCCATGGCCCAGCAAAAGGTCGCTTTGTCGATGGTAAAGCAGACGGCGGAAATGCAGACTCAAATTGCCGATATCCTGATGGCCAGCGTGTCCGGCCGCGGCAGCGTCGTCAATATTGCCGCTTAGGGGCTCAGCAAAACTGCGCCTGCGGAAAACTCTCCAAAACCTCTTCGATTTCGGCAATGAACGGGTAGGAATCCTGCGCGCCCTTTTTCGTACAGGACAGGCTTGCCGCCACGCTCGCGCGGCGCATGGCAGACCCTAGCGCCAGCCGGCCATGGATGGCCGCGGCGAAAGTGCCGCAAAAACAATCCCCCGCCCCCGTCGTATCGACGACTTCTTGTATGTCCAGCGCCGGCACGCGCCAGCTCTCGCCTTTTTGGGTAACGGCAACAGAGCCCTTGCCGCCGAGCGTGACGATGCAATCCAGCTTTCCCTGCTTCGAAAGCGCGTGGGCGACCAGCATCAAATCCTGATTTGCCTGAATGCCGAGCGCTTCGGCGATCATCCGCGCCTCCAGCTCGTTGACGATCAAATAGTCCACCAGATCAACGACTTTTTGCGGGATATGAAAGGCAGGAGCGAGGTTCAAGATCACCATCGCGCCGAGTTTCTTCGCCCGCTCCATCAATTTGAAATTTTCCTGAATTGGAACTTCCATTTGCATCAGCAACACATTGCCGGGCTTTAATATTTCATCGGGTACCTGATCCGCGTTGACGTCCGCGTTCGCGCCCGACGCCACGGATATCTGGTTCTCGCCGTGCGCGTCCGTCATAACGACGGCGATGCCCGTCGGCAGGAAATCCGACGTCGCGACGCCGGAGGTCATCACCTCGTTCCGGCGCAGGCCGTTGAGGATGCGGGTTCCCATCCCGTCGTCGCCGACCTTGCCGATCAGCGCCGTTTTCGCCCCGCCCCGCGCGCAGGCCAGCGCCTGGTTCGCGCCTTTTCCGCCGGCGCTCATTTCATAAAGGGGGGTAAGAACGGTTTCACCGGCGCGGGGCAGTTCTTTCACCCTCATGCCAATATCCATATTGATGGAACCGAAAACCACTATCATGCAATAACCTACGAAAAAATTGTTATTCCTGGCTGTGCCAGCGCCTTATTAAGCGGCCATGAATATAATCACAGATTCAAGGGAAGAGTCGAGGCGCTTCAAAACGAACGGCATCAGACCGCGGGCCGCCTTCCGTCATAAGACACGCGCAATTTTATTTCAAAGCATAAAACTATTGGCCCATCGCTCGGCCCGGCTCAGGGACTTGTCGAGAGCGGCCATGGTTTTAGATAGATCGGCGGAGTCATCCCTGCCCCATTGGCGCAGGGCGTTCATGTAGACAAGGGCCAACCCCGTCACGCGCGCCGCGCCTTTCAAACCCGATGTGTCTATCCCCGCGGCCTCCAGCGTCCACGCCATCGACCGCCCCAGATGCGGCAGGGAAATCACCGCTTGTTTCGGATCGGATGTAAAGGATTTGAGGATGGACAAAACGGCATCGCGGTCTTCGTTCAGCACGTCGAAGCGTTCCATCAGGAGATCGAACAGGCGGTCGCGCTCCAGCACCGACGGGTCGGCGTCGCCCGCGCGCCCCAGAACCACCTTGTCGATGCGACGGCCATAGGCGGCGAGGATATCGCTCTTGTCGTCGAAAATTTCGAACAGGCCGGCAAGGTTCGTATGCGCCTTGTCCGCGATATCGGTCATCGTGACCATCTCCCACCCCATGCGCGAGGCGAGGTCCAGCGCCGCCGTCACGACCCGCTCCTTGAGCGGAATCTGCGTGGTTTTCAGGGAGGATTTAGCTTTCTTCGCGGGCATTTCGCCTTGCCTTTCCGTAAGGTCTATATAGAGATACTCACACACAACCCAAATATCAACCGAAAGAAAAAGTTATGACCGCTTCGCCCTCGACCCTCGGCCTCGTTACCATCGGCAATGCCATCGTCGATATTCTATCCCCCTCCACGGAAGAATTCATCAGAACGCAAGTCGCGCACGGAATGCAGCGCGGCGCCATGAATCTTATCAACGCCGAACGCGCCATCGCGCTTTACGACGCCATGGGCGAAAGCACGCAGGCATCGGGCGGTTCCGCCGGAAACACGATCGCCGCTTACGCCTCGTTCGGCGGCAAAGGCGCTTATATCGGAAAAGTAGGGAACGATTATCTGGGTCAGGTGTTCGCACACGACATGAAAGCCATCGGCGTCCAGTACAAAACCATCCCCGCCATGAGCGGCACGCACACTGCGCGCTGCATGGTTCTTATCACGCCCGACGGAGAACGTACGATGAACACGTTCCTCGGCGCGTGCGTCGAGCTGTCGCCGGACGATATAGACGAGGAAACCGTCAAGAGCGCCGCTGTCACTTATATGGAAGGCTATCTTTTCGATCCGCCGCTTGCGATGGAGGCTTTCTACAAGGCCGCGAAGATCGCGCACGCCGCGGGGCGTAAGGTGTCGCTCACCTTGTCCGATTCCTTCTGCGTCGGCCGCCACCGCGCCGCTTTCCAGGACCTCGTCGAAAACCACATCGACATCCTGTTTGCCAATGAAGAAGAGATCAAATCGCTCTATGAAACCGCCACGTTCGAAGAAGCGCTTAACATCGTCAAAGGCAAATGCGAGATTTCCGCGCTGACCCGCAGTGAAAAAGGCTCCGTCATCGTCAAGGGGAATTCCGTCATTGAAGTGAAGGCCGAACCGGTCGAAAAAGTCGTCGATACTACAGGCGCCGGCGATGCTTACGCCGCCGGATTCCTGTACGGCTACACCGAAGGGCTGGACATGGCCGAATGCGGACGCCTCGGCTCCGTCGCCGCGGCGGAAGTGATTTCGCATATAGGCCCGCGCCCGCATGTCAAACTATCCGGATTGATCCCCCGCAAGGCAGCATGAAAGAACAGGACGCCCCCCTCCCGCCCGAAGGAACGCCGCATGCACATTATATGCGGCCTCTCGACGGGCTTAGGGGGATCGCCTGCCTTCTGGTCGTGGCATCGCACATCGCCGCGATCCTCAATCTGAACTTCAAGGAAGACATATACAATATCGGCAGCATGGGCGTTGTGATCTTCTTCGCCCTCAGCGGATTTCTTATGAGTATGCTTTATAGCGACAAGAGGTTCTCGCTGGACGCTTCCGCAAAATACGTGATCGCCCGCATGTCACGCATCGCCCCCGCCTATTGGGTCGCGATTGCATTCGTGTGGATTCTCTACCTGATTTTGCCCAGCGGCTATCATTACGATATGACGCCGCTCGCCATGCTGCGCTCCGTATTCTTCATGGGCAATGTGGGCGTGTTCTGGAGCATCCCGCCGGAAATCCAGTTCTACGGTTTTTTCCTGCTTCTCTGGTTTTCCTACGAGAAACTCAAGGGCGGCAATTTCTGGTGGGCCGCGGCAGTCGCCCTTCTTTGCCTTGGCTTTATCGCCACGCGCGATTTATGGGGCGGGCTGATACTCCCATCGAAGATTCATATTTTCCTCAGCGGTTTTCTGGTCGCCTTTATGGTGAAGTACGAAAAAATCCGGCGATACCTGTGCCACCCGGCCATGCAGGCTGCGCTCGTGGCGGGAGCGATGCTCTATGCTGTCTATGGCCTGGAACGGCACAAAATCTACGACGATCTCATTATTACGGCGCTCATCGCCCTGAGCATAGGCAGCCTGAGCCGGTCGACGCCCTTCAGCGCCTCGCTAGAAACCCAGTCCATGCGACTGATGGGAGCCGCTAGCTTTTCCATCTACCTTTTCCACGACGCCATTCTTCAGGCCATACACACCCTTGGTCTTATCAACCCCGCCTATGAAACCTTCAACATTATCGTCATGTGTCTTATCTCCATCGCCATTCCCGTTGCGTTCCATGTCCTTGCGGAAAAACGCCTGACCGTGCTTGCGCGTAAAAAAGGCATGCTGGCATTCGAACGGGTGAGTAACCGCTGGCCGCTGAAAAAACTCGTGCCCGCCGGAAACTAGAGCCAGCCTTTTTTCTTGAAATACGCCAGCGGAACGAGCGCCGCCGCCAGCATCGCCAGCAGTGCCATGGGATAGCCCAGCGGCCAGTCCAGTTCGGGCATGTGGTGGAAATTCATGCCATACACGGATGCGACCAGCGTCGGCGGCAGGAAGACGACGGCGGCGATCGAAAAAATCTTGATAATCTGGTTCTGCTCCAGATTGATCAGACCCAGCGTGGCGTCGAGCAGAAAACTCATCTTGCTCGACAGAAATCCGGCATGATCTTCCAGCGAAGAAACGTCGCGCATGAGGGTGCGAATGCGGCTTCTCAGAGCTTTGTCCGCGGCCTCGTCCGTCTTGTCGTTGCAATGGGCGAGCAGACGGGCAAAGGTCACAAGGCTTTCGCGCAGCATGCTGATCAAATCCCCCTTTCCGCCGATCTTGCGGATGGCGGACTGGAGCATGCCGGTCTTGCGCTTGATGGAAATATTCTTGGCGCGGAAAATATCACGCGAGAGCGTATCCATATCCGCGCCGAGCACCTCCAGCGAATCCGCGACGCGGTTCACGAAGGATTCGAGGATATCGACCATCATCCCGCCGGGCGATACGATCGTCACCCCGTTTTTCTTCTTCGCCTTTTGCACATAGGCGGAAAAGGACAGGAATTCGTTATAGCGCACGGTGACGAGCGCATGGCCGCTCAGAATAAACGTCACAGGCGATTTGATAGGATCGTCGATATGAACCTGCGATATGGCGAGCATCGTAAGGTATTCCACAGCCTCTTCGCTGTAGAGCCGCGCGGAAAGCTCGATCTCCTGCATGTCTTCCTTGGTCGGGACGGAAATTTTCAAAAAATCCTCGACCGTTCTGTCTTCTTCGGCGGTAGGGTTTAAAAGGTCGATCCAGCCGGTATCGGCAGCGGGGTTGAAAGCGTCGAGCGATTCAACCTCCGTCAGCCTGTCGCCCGCTACCTTGAAAACCCGGATCATGTCCCGTGCCTTTGGATCTTTTTCATCTGCGTCTGGTATGTCGCCATCATCGTATGGTCGACGCACATTATCTTTACATAATCCATGCGTTCATCCAAACGCTGGAGAATGCCCCTCAGCGCCACGCGGGCGAAGCGGATATGCGGAAAATCCCGCTTGTCGCGCCCCATGGCGGGGATGCCGAGAACGCGAATTCCCATATCCTGCGCCTTTAGCACGGTCAGGCGGTAGCAATCGAGCAGGTCGCGCTCTTCAAACCCATTGCCGCCGTCCCAGTCGGCGAGGATGGCGACGAACAGCGCCTTGTATCCCGTCTCAAACGGCGGCAGCGCGAAAACCTCCCCGCTGCGCGGGGTCGTGACGTGAGACAGGATATATTCGTCCAGTTCCGGCCCCGCGAGATCGAGCACCGCGCGGTTCAGCCCGCCGCCCCACTTCAAATTCGGGTGCATGAAAAAGAGGACGGCTTCACAATCGTCCTGTGAAAGCAGGCTGCCATATTCTATCCTTACCCGGCCTGTATGCTTATGCGGGTTGTTCGGCAGAATTTTCTGGGCTATGCGTTTGAAGATCATGAGAGTCCTAATACTTACCCTAACCGCGCTTATAGTAGCGTCTGTTCCGGCCAAAGCGGAAGAGCTTTTCGGCCTTGCCATGACCGGAAAGGCTAAATATGGGCCGAAAAGCACCCATGTCGATTACGCAAACCCCGACGCACCCAAGGGCGGGACGCTCAAACAGGCGGCCATCGGCACGTTCGATACGCTCAACCCCTTCAACATCAAGGGCAAGGCGCCGATGGGCATGGATCTCGTCACCGACCGCCTGATGGCCCGCGTCTGGGACGAGCCGTTCACCATGTATCCCCTGATCGCGCAGAGTGTGAGCGTGCCGGACGACCGCTCTTTCATCACCTTCCACCTAAATCCCAAGGCGCGGTTCCATGACGGATCGCCCGTCACGGCGGACGATGTGATCTTCACCTTCGAAACGCTCAGAGAATTTGGCCGCCCCAACATGCGGCGGATTTACAAGCTGGTGGCCAAGGTCGAAAAGCCGGATGCTCGCAGCGTGAAATTCTCGCTCGGCGAAGGATACGACCGGGAAACCGTCATGATCCTTGCGCTGATGCCCGTGCTGTCCAAGACATACTGGACGGGCAAGACGTTCGATGCAACGACGCTCACGCCGTTCCTTTCCAACGGCGCCTACAAGGTCAAGCAGATCGAACCGGGGCGGCGCATCGTGTATGAGCGCGTCAAGAATTACTGGGCTGCAAACCTTCTCCCCAACAAGGGCCTGAACAATTTCGATACTGTCATCTATGACTTCTACCGCGACGATTCCATCGCCTTCGAATCCTTCAAAGCGGGCGAGTTCAACCTCCGCCGGGAATGGGATGCGGGATTGTGGAAGTCGGGCTATGATTTCCCCGCGATCAAAACCGGGAAAGTGAAGAAGGAACCGCTGGCGCACGGACGCCCCGACCGCGTGCGCGGCTTCATCTTCAACACGCGCCGCGAGCCTTTCCAGGATATCCGCGTGCGCAAGGCGCTCAACCTCGCCTTCGATTTCGAATGGGTGAACAGGAATCTCTATCACGGGCTTTACAAGCGCATTAACAGCTATTATCCCAACACCGAACTTGCGGCACTGGATACGCCGCCGCCCGTCGAAAACGCGACGCCCGAACAAAAGCGCGAAAATATGAAAGAGGCCGACCGTCTTTTGAAAGAGGCAGGATGGGTCATCAGGGACGGCAGGCGCGTGAACGCGAAAACTGGCAAAGCCCTGAGCTTTGAAATCATGCTCGACGATCCAGCGAACGAGAAAATCGCCCTTTCCTTCGTGCGCAGCCTGGGCCGCCTCGGCATCTCACCCCATGTCCGAGTCCTCGATTCTGCCGCCTTCCTTGGCCGCCTGAACGACTACGATTTCGACATGACGCTCTATTTCTGGATGTCCACCCTCTCACCCGGGACGGAGCAGTATCTCTACTGGAGCTGCGAGGCGGCCAAATCCCCCTCCCGCTGGAATTATGCCGGAATTTGCGATAAAAACATCGATCTGTTAAGCAAGTCCATCGCCACTGCCAAAACGCGTGAAGAGCTGGTGGACAAGGTCCGGGCGCTGGATTCGGCGCTGATGGCGGGCCAGTATATGGTTCCCCTCTATTACAACCCCACGGATTTCGTGGCCTATTGGGAACCGCTGGCCCACCCCGAATCGATGCCGCTCTACGGCACCGTTCTGGAAACATGGTGGATGAATGCGCCGTCAGGACTTTCAAAGCCTTAGGCGCTTGTGGTTTAATATTGGGATAAGATTCGCTTCGGGTAACATGGCAATGACATTCAAAACCTCCAAATTCCTCCTCCTCCTTTCGCTGTCGGGCGCGGCACTGCTCGCCGCCTGTCAGGTTCCACCGACGCTTGAGGACGCGCAATACTGGCAGCGCAAGAACGCGACCTCCGCGCTCTATCTGCGCGGCCCCAAGGCGCAGCAGACGCTTCATAAAGATATCGCCGACTGCGTCACAGAGATCGACGAGCTCGAACGCCTCGGCCCGCTTCGCGAGGCGCTGCCCGCCGACACGCAGAACGGCAAGGTGCCGGATCCGAATTCCGCCGATGGCCGCCTGAAGCGCTGGGACACGCCCAAGCGCGACGGATACCTGTACGCCGAACATTTTAACTACACGGATTTCGAAGGCTGCATGGATTACAAGGGATGGGAGCGGGTCGAGAGCCTGCCCTATGAGCGCGCCAAGTTCGCCCGCGAGGATTACATGGACACGCTGTACGGTTATAAAAACAACAGCAAATATCCCGAACCCGAAACGAAGAGCACGAACCCTTACAACAGCTCTCCGGACATGTCCGTCAACAACTGATCCCCTATCCTCCCGCTGCGAGGCGTCGGAACAATCCATGGATTGCTTCGGCGTTGCCATCGCAATGGCGATGGACGGATTAAGATAAATCTGCATGGCCTCAACCACCCCCGTCATTGCGAGGAGCCCTGCGTAGCTTTAGCGAAGCAGGGTGACGCGGCAATCCAGGCTGGATTGCTTCGCTGCGCTCTCAATAACGGCGCGTTCTATGCTGATAAATGCCGCGCAACCTGTTCGTACAGCGGGTCGAAATTCCTGAGCGCACCGATCACGTCTTCCACCGTCAATCCCGTCATCAGGCTGCGCTTGAGCGTGCCGGGGCTATATCCTTCGAAATCGATCAGTTCGTCAAATGTCTGCGGTGTGCAGACATAGCCCGTATGATCGCCCCACGGCGCGTAAAGATGCGGATAGCTCGGCCCGAACAGGCCGAAGGTGGGCACACCCGCGGCGGCGGCGGCGTGCATCAGGCCGGAATCGTTCCCGATATAAAAATCGCAGCGGGCCAACGCGGCGGCCACCTCACCAGGGTTGCCCTTGCCGATACCGTTGATACGGCGCTCCGGCGGCAGGGCGTTCAGGACGGGCAAAGCCTGCGCCTCTTCCCTCGGCGCGGCGAAAACGGCGACGCGCGCGTTCGGCATCGGCCCGTCTTTCGATGTCAGCCAGTTCATCACTTCAATAAAATTCTGCGCGGGCCAGGTCTTGCCGATCCAGTTCGCCGACGGGCCGATGCCTAAAACCATGCCCGGCGCGTCCGGAACAAGACGGCGGGCAAAATCCTCCTGCGCCTTCGTGAAGTGAAGGTGCGGCGCGGGAATGTCCTTGAGCTTCATCAGATACGCCGCCTGCTCCACCTTGTGCAGAGCCTCGCCTTTCCGGCTGCCGAACACATAGCGTTTCTTCGCCAGCACCAGGCGCGACACGGCGGAATTGCGCAAATCGACGACGATATCCCAGCGCGTTCCCGCGACCTGCTTCCACAATTTGATCCAGTGGCCGTGATATTTCTGTTTCTTGAGGGCGATCACGCGCCCGACATTCGGGAATCCCTCGAAAATACTCGCAGGCAGCGGGCCGCAGGCAACCGTCACCTTGCCTTTCGGCCAGGTCCGCGCAATATAATCCAGCAATCCCGTGCTTAAAACGGCATCGCCCAGGCGCGTGGACGTAATAAAGAGTATTTTCATAGCCGCATTAGACTTGTATCCTCCCCCCATGTCAAAGCCCTTTTCCATTGCCCTGCCCCGCCGCGGCCTCGTCCATATCGAGGGCGAAGACCGCAAGTCTTTCCTGCAGGGACTTGTCTCCAACGACATGGAGAAGGTGTCGCCGGGCAAGATCACCTATGCCTGCCTTCTGACTCCGCAAGGAAAATTCCTGCACGATTTCTTTATCCATGAAGGCGATAATTTCCTGCTGCTCGATTGCGAGGGCGGCGCCCGCGCGCAGGACCTTCATGACCGCCTGAACAAATTCCGCCTGCGCGCGAAGGTGAAGCTCTCCGTTGAGGAAAATCATCCCGTCTATGCCATTCTTCCTTCCTCGCATACCGGCCTTGATCCAGGATCCACGGATCCTGACTTACGTCTGGATGCAAAAATAGATCCACGGGATTCCCGTCTGGGCCATCGCACCTTTCAAAAGCCTCCCTGTGAAGAAAAAGCGTTCGAAGAATGGGATCGCCTGCGTATATCCCTCACCATTCCCGACGGCAGCCGCGATATGCAGCCCGAACGCGCCACACTGCTGGAATCGCATATCGACAAGCTGAACGGAATCGACTGGCAGAAAGGCTGTTACATGGGGCAGGAACTTACGGCCCGCCTGCATTATCGCGGCCTCGCCAAAAAGCATATCCATACGGTGAAGATCGACGGCGCCGCGCCCGCCCCGTTCAGCGACCTGCCCAACGGTGGCACGATGCTTTCCAGTTGCGGCGATCTCGGCCTTGCTCTGCTGAAGGATGAGAAGCTTCATGAAACCGATTACGGCACGGTGAAACCGTTATGAGCATCAAATACGTCTTCTGGGATTCCGACAACACGCTGGTGAAAACATACGATCATCACTGGAACAAGCATTTCGAAACCTTGAAGGAACAGGGCATCCATCTCGGCGATGAATGGAAAGAGCGCATCTATACCAACAACGGCGCGCAGAACTGGGAATGGCTCTGCGCTCATCTCGGCCTTAAGATGGACAAGGACGCCTATCTCGACGCGATCGACGGATGGTATTACCGCCATATTGACCGGATAGAAATCCGCGAAGGCGTTGAAGAAGCCCTGGCCTTTTTCGAGAGCAGGAATTATCCCATGGCCGTCGTATCGAACGGACGCAGGCGCTCGGTCATGGCCGCGCTCGAAGCCAAAAATCTCGTGCGGCATTTTAAATTCATCCTTTGTATCGAGGATTATCAGGGCCGCAAGCCCGGACCCGCCCCCTATCTCGCTGCGAAAACGAAGATGCAGCAGGTCGTGGGGCAATCCATCGACGCAAAAGAATGCCTCGTCATCGAAGACGATCCGAAGGGCGTGGAATCCGGTACGGCGGCAGGCATGAATGTTTTTCATCGCCCCCTTGGCGACGACGATACGGAAAAATTCCTGGCGGTGATAAAAAAATTCTAGCGCGCCCTGGCCGCCGCCAACTCCGCTTTTCCTGCGATAAAAAGATAGACCCATTGCGCGGCCCGCATGGCTCG
>DASTUM010000012.1:0-31985 GCA_035759665.1 Micavibrio sp. | reverse complement strand
AGGCCGACGCATACCAGAGCGGCATCTTCTCAAGCTCCGGCGCCAGCGTTTTCAAAATCCCCTGCGCCACAGGCACACTCCCGTTGCGCAGCGCCACCTCTGTAAAAGTCAGCAGCAGCGACGTGCGGATATCCTTGGGATACGCATGGATCGGCGTAAAATCCTTCGGCATCACTTCGCCCGCCTGCTTCCAGTCCTCCAGACCGGCCAGGACATAAGCGCGCCAGTATTTGATATCGTCGAACTTCATGAGTTCAGGGCGGCTGAAATCCTGAATCGCCTCGTCGTTTTTGCCGGACAGCGCAAGGGCGGCGGCGCGCAGCGACTGAAACTCCGTGTTGCCTTCCAGCTCCGGCACCTTTTGAAGCGCCACGCGCAGCAGGCCAAGCGCTTCGGGCGCGCGGTTGTTGGCGATGTTCATCTTCGCCATCGTGATGATGTCTTCCGCGCGCGATTCATCGGGCTTTGCCGACACGTCGGTCATCATGATGTGCTGGTTCTGGTCGAGCGCCTGAAGCCCCCCCATCTCCCAGCGCGGAAAATTATAAATATTGTTCCCGGAAGGCTTCTCTCCCGCCGCCTGCGACATATCCTGCGTCGTAATGCTCTGCACCGGCGCGGCATCTTCATGCCCGTGGCTGTCCTGCGCTTCGGGCAGCGCTTCGGTCAAAGCCATATCCCCGGCGGGCTTTTCCCCCTCATGCTTTTCCTGCGCGGCCTCGTCCTCATTCTCGCCGGCTTCCTTTTCGATATCCGGCTCCTCCTCCGGATGCGTTTCGACGCGCAACGGCGCTGCCGCCGCGCCAGACAGTTTCAGCCCGCCGCCGCTCGTCACAATCACCTGCTTCGTCGTAAGATCGGTCTTCAGCCCGTCCGTGCGCGGCACATAGGCAAGACCAACCGCGCTATCCAGAGATTGCAGATCGACGAAATTTCGCCCCGCGCCGGAATATTGCCTGGCATTGCCCGACGTCACTGCGACGACCGTGTCGCCGACGACCGTATCGTGAACGCTCAAAACCTTGCGCATCCCCTGCATAGGCCATACGAGTTGCCCCTGCCCCTCCTTCGTTTCCGCAACCGGAAGGGCCGGGCTGGTTTTGCGCACCTTCGGCGTCAGCGTGATTTTCCACGAAAGCCCGCCGCCATCGCCATAGACATGCATCCCTTCGGGGATGGGGAGCCTGAACGCCGCCCCGCCCGCGACTTCCGTTTTCTCGAACGCGCCGAATCTTTCTTTCTGCGGCCCCTCGATCTTCGGGTGAGTGGGCAGATCGGGCGTATCGGTAACGATCCACAGATTGCCCGCGCGGACATAGGCCGCAATGCCGACGCTGAAAGTCGTCGTCATCGTGATCGTGTGTGGCGCGATAGCGGGGGCCTCGACCTTCGCCGCCTCGACAGGATGGACCGGCGCTGGCCGCTGCGCCTGCGCGGACGAGATACTGAAATCGCCTTTGCTTTCGGTTTTTTCCGGCGCCTTCGCAGGCTGCTCCTTGGCGTTCACTTTTGCCGGTTCAGGCTCTTTCGCCGCCTCGGCGGTCTTCGCGCCCTCGCTGTCATACACATCGACGACCACTTTGTTTTCGACGACGAAATCGCGGAAACGGCTGCCGTCCGGAATGGTGATCGCCACCTGCAGCGGCTCGCCCCCGGCGGACAAGGTTTCGACCGCTTTGATATTCCCGTCACCGGGTGAAACGCCGGCCTTGTCGATGCTGCCCGCCTTCGAAAAACGGACGAGAATGCGCCCGCCCTCCTTCGAAATCGAATAGGCCGGTTTTTGCTGCCATTCGAACACCAGGCGCGTATAGCCCTGGTGCGCACCCGTGCGCGCCGCGACTTTTTCCTGCGCCAGCGCCGGCAGCGCGAGCAAGGCCATCGCCAGCGAAAGAAGGATCAGCAAGGAGCGGATGGACACCATAAAAAAATCCTGCCACAACGCCTTCGCCGCGACAAGCGAACGCCTAACGAAATCAAGGGTTTTACACCCCGAAATGGCGGGAATTACGGATTGTCGAATTCGGCGAGCAGCTTGTCGATATCGGCCTGCGTGATCGCCTTGTCGGGGAGCTGCGGGCCGTTCAAAAGGCTCTTCACGTCATCGACGGACACGGATTTTTCCAACCTCTCCTCCGACACGCTGATGCCCAGCGTTTCGGTCAGGCTGTTCATGATATGCTCGATCTTGTCCTCGATCAGTTGCAGCGTGGCGACCACGTTGCGGATGCGCTGTCCCGTTATGTCCTGGAAACCGCATGCCTCGTATATTTGCGTAATACGGCTACGAATATCCGCTGCCGCCCGATCTCCTCGCACACGCTCATGATCTTGTTCGTGGCTTCCGCCGTGGCGGTCACGACCGCGCCGAGTTCGTCCGTCGCGTCGGGAATGTGCGAATTGGTCACATGCCCCGGCTTGGCCGACGATATGTTTTTTTCAGGGAATCGATAATCTGGACGAGTTCGGCCAGATGCAGGTAGACATCGCGGCTCGTGGCCTTGTCCGCGTCCATCTTGTTGAGAACGGAAGTGATAATCTCGATGACCTGCCCGCGGGCATATTGTGGCGTGTTTGGCATGAGACTGACTCTTATCCGAGCCTAGAAATCGCCGATAACGCTGGCGATCTTGGTTTTCAGGGTTTCGGCGTTGAACGGCTTGACGATGTAGTTGTTCACGCCGGCCTGTTTGGCGGCAATGACGTTTTCCGTTTTGCTCTCCGCCGCGACCATGATGAAAGGAACCTTCGCGATATTGTCGTTGCCCGATGTGGAACGGACTCTCTTCAAAAGGTCGAGGCCCGACATCGGCTCCATGTTCCAGTCGGAAATGACTAGGCCGTATTTTTTGAGATTGAGCATTTCATAGGCCGATGTGCCGTCCGTCGCTTCATCAATATTGTTGAAGCCCAGCTGTTTCAGCAGGTTTTTGATAATGCGGATCATGGTCTGGTAATCATCGACAACCAAAACATTCATATTCTTGTCAACGGTCACGGTATTCTCCTGAAGCGGTAATGGATGAAAGCTGCCCGGCCGCAGCAGTATAAAACGGAATTGGTTAATGAATTATAACGGCCCGGCGAACGCCCGTATGTGCCCTGAAGGGCAAGAATACCGCCGCTTCACGCGTGCCTGTTTTGAGAGAATACTATCTTATTATGGATTTTGCGTGGGGAGCTGCGGCCGATCCGGCAGCATGTTTTTCTCGGCGAGAAGAATGGTGACGTCGCGTGCCTTCTCCGCGTTCATTGCCGCGATGATCGGCGCGGACTTCCGCTCGGACATCTTGCTGAGAACCTGCAGGAGCACATCCATATCCAGGTCGTTGAAAATCTTCGCGGCGTCTTTTGCCTTCATGCCCTCGTAGATTTTGACGAGGCTGGCGATGCGCTTGTCTTCCTGCTCGGTCTGTTGTTTAAGCAAATCCTCAATATCGGCCTTGATCGTATTGAGTTCATTCGTTTTTTGTTCTAGCTCCGCCTGCGCGGCCTTCAGCAGCGCTTCACGCATGACCAATTCCTTTTCCCGCGCCTCGATATCCTTGCGGCGCTTGGACAGGTCGCTGAACAACTCCATCTTCACTTCGGAATATTCATCGTCCAGATCGTCCGACGATTGCCAGTCTTCCTTCTTCGGCGCGGGCGGCGCGGCACCAAGCTGCGGAGCCTCGATCACCGGCTTTCCGGGTGCCTTGCTCTCATCCGCTGGATTTTTCAAATCGGGCGGGCTTGCTGAATCCCGCAAGCCATCCTGCGACGGAGCCTCCCCGGCGGCCGGTTCGACATCGGTCGCGGCATAGGCGTCGGTCGAAGACAATGTGCGGATCAAATCGGAAAAACGCACGCCGAACGCGATGGCGGCGACGATCATCAGGATGGGTAGGATACGCACGCCCCCGATCGTCATCTACGCTCTCCCGCGCTGGCGGATCTTGCTGCTCTGAAGGGCTTCGAACAATTCGCGCTCAGCCTGGCTCTGCAAACCGCCGTCGCCGCCGTCCATGCCGTACTGGCGGTCGAATTCGTCTTCCAGATCCTGATCGCGGTCGCGGATGGAAAATTCCTGCTCCAGCTCGTCTTCAAAATCGTTATGAAGAACGCGCGGCAACTCGTTGTTAATGCGGATGGGCTGCGCCTGCGCCCTTTCCAGCTCATCGACCAGCTCGCGGTTGCGGAGCGCTATATTCTCAAGACGCGTGGCGAGCTTGTTGCCGCTCTCATCCATAATCTTAAGCTCGTCCTTCAACCTCTTGGCATCACTGATAATTTCATCAAGATCAATCCCAGCCTTGCGCGCCGTGTTCTGCATTCCATGGATCGCCTGTTCCGCCTTGTCGATATTGGCGCTGAGGCGGTTGACAACCCCTTCCATCTCGGAGCGGCTCTCCTTGAACATGCGAAGCGACAAGGACAGCCGGAACGCGAGGAAGACGGTCGCGGCCAGAAGGGCCAGAATGGCGGCATCCATGAAGAAGGCGAGATTAAACTCCATCAATCGTCCTCCTGTTCCTTGGGCTGTATATATTTCTCGATTCTCACGGCAATGCTGTCCTGCTTCTGCCCCACGGGGCCGCGGAACATCGGGAAATGGCCGCAGCGCATTTCCAGTTCGTCCTCCGGGCGGGTATTGAAGATGATCTTCGTCCCGACCTTCCAGTTCAGCATGTCGCGCAGCGGGACCGTCCTTTCCCCCAGAACGGCCTGAAGCTGCACCTCGGTCTGGTACAATTCTTTCGTCAGGTGGGTTTCCCAGATGGAGTCCCGCCCGAACTTCTCCCCCATGAACATCTGGAGCAGCAATTCGCGGATCGGCTCCAGCGTCGCGTAAGGGATGATGATCTCGACCCGTCCGCCGCGGTCGCCCATATCGACGCGAAGGCGCGCCAGAACGCAGGCATTCCCCGATTGCGAAATCGTCGCAAAGCGCGGGTTCGTCTCCATCCGGTCGAGATTGAACGATACGGGCGCGAGCGGATCGAACGCGCTCGAAAGATCGGAAAGCGTCACCTGCACCATCCGCTCGACCAGCTTTGTTTCGATGGTGGTGTAAGGGCGCCCCTCGACGCGGATCGCGGGCGTGCCCTTCCGGCCGCCGAGCAGCACATCGACGATCGAATAAATAAGCGCGGAATCCGTCACCATCAAACCGTGGTTGTCCCACTCCTCGGCCTTGAAGACCGAAAGCATGGCGGGCAGAGGGATCGAGTTCATGTAATCGCCGAACCGCACCGTCGATACGTTGTCCAGCGACACCTCGACGTTGTCGGATGTCAGGTTGCGCAGCGTCGTGGACATCAGCCGCACAAGGCGGTCGAACACGATATCGAGCATCGGCAGACGCTCGTAATTGACCATCGCCGAATTGATCAGGGCCATGACGCCCGACGTCTCCCCGCCTCCGGCAAGGTCGTCGTCGAAGCCGAGCAAAGAGTCGATCTCGTCCTGATTGAGGATGCGCGTCGCTGCCTCGCCCGTCATAGCGGCCATGGGGTCGTTGCCGCCCTCCGCCGGCGCGTCGCCCGCGCCTTCGCCGGCCATGGCGCCCCATTGCTCCATCATGGCTTTTTCTTCATCGGTCATATTCGCGGTTTCTGTGTCGCTCATATCATCCCGTCACATTCATTAAGACGGCTCGCAAGAATCGTGCCGCCCGGTATTGTAAAGCCTTGTCCGCCCTGTATGAGGATTTGCGTGGACGTGAAAGTGAAGGATAACGCTGTGTGCACGCAAAAAGACCATACGACTATTGTATCAGAATTTCCTGAAACAGGACATCCTGCACTTCGACCGGATAGGCCGCCTGGTTGACGCGGGCCAGAAGCTCCATCTGCAACCTGTAAATCCCTGCCGAACCTCGCAAATCGCGCACACGCAGCTCGCGCAGATAGGTCTGGAACTGATCGATCACGCGCGGCATGACCTTCTCCACCTGCGCCAGGTCGCTGGCGGTCTTCAACTCCAGCTGAACCGACAGGCGCAGATAACGCGGCGTCCCGTCCTCGGAATTGAGGTTCACGATCATGTCGGGGATTTTCAGGAACTGTGCGCCGGCGGGGCCGCAGACTTCCTTACCTTGCGCGTCCTTGACGCACACATTCTCCGCAGCATGCTCTCCCTCAGTGGCCACACCTTCCGCCGCGACCTCGTCCTTCTTCAGGAACTTGTCGAGGAACCCTGAAAAATAAAGCCCCGCACCCGCGCCGCCGAGCACGAAGAGCAGGATCACGCCAATAATAACGATCTTCTTCTTGCCTTCGCCGCTCCCGCCTTCCAGCGGCGCGGCTTCTTCGAGCGATGCGTTGACTTCTTCTTTTTCCGGTTCTGTCATGATTGTGCCTTCCCGAATGGAAATGATTGCGGTGAATTATAGATCGGATTCTCCAATCGTTAACAGGCCGTTTGTGGATTTCGCCCACAACCCTTTGCAAATCATGCAAAAAAAGGCAGGCAAAATTTTCCGCCCGACTCGGGGAGCACTGTCGAAATTGCCGCTCGGAGAAAGTTTTTCCGGCTGTGGATAAATCCATAACGCCTTTCAAACGCTCGGTTTTTCAAACTGGCACGGGTTTCGCAACGCTTTCCGGCAATAGGAGCTGTGTGTAAATGGAAAACTCACTCTATGTCGGACTATCCGGGCAGGTAGCCCTAGAAGCGAAAATGGCGATCGTCGCCAATAACGTTGCCAACATGGCGACGCCGGGCTTCCGAGGTCAGAACGCCGTTTTCAAGGAATATATCTCCGACCAGAAACGGATGAAGGAAAACGTCTCCCTCGTCTATGATTACGGCCAGTACCAGATGACCGACCCCGGCCCTATCAAGGTCACGGGCAACCCGCTCGATGTGGCGCTGGTCGGCCCCGGCTTCTTCGGCATTCAAACCCCCGACGGCGTGCAGTACAGCCGCGCTGGCAACTTCTCGCTGAATGAAAAAGGCGAACTCGTCAATTCCCGCGGCATGAAGGTCGCAGGGCAAGGCAGCGGCACGATCAGCGTCCCCGCCGATGCCAGATACGTCTCCATCGACCAGACGGGCGTCGTCTCCACCGATCAGGGCCAGCTCGGTACGCTGATGGTCGCCGAATTCGACGACTACCAGAAACTCGATCCGCAAGGGAACGGCCTCTACAAAACCGACGAGACCGCCAAGCCCGCCTCGGAAACGAAAGTCCTGCAAGGCAAGCTCGAAGGCTCGAACGTCTCCCCCGTCATCGAAATGACGCGGATGATCGACGTGTCCCGCGAATACCAGGCCGTCCAGAACATGATGCAAAACGAACATGAACGCATGCGCACGATGATACAGCGCATGTCGCGATCCAGCTAAGGAAGGAAAAGTAAGCCATGATGAGATCCCTTGATATCGGCGCGACGGGCATGCTGGCCCAGCAGATGAACGTGGATGTTATTTCCAACAACATCGCGAACACCACCACGTCGGGCTTCAAGCGCCAGCGCGCGGAATTCCACGACCTGATCTACCAGAACAAGATGCGCCCCGGCGCGACCTCATCCTCCGCGGGCAATACTATCCCGACGGGTATGCAATTCGGCCTCGGCGTCGGCCTCGGCTCGATCTACCGCTCGCACGAACAGGGCACGATCAAGATGACGGAAAACCCGCTCGATCTCGCCATAACCGGCAAAGGCTACTACCAGGTCCAGATGCCGAACGGGGACGTGGCCTACACACGCTCGGGCGTGTTCCAGCTCAATGAAAACGGCGAAATAGTCACGGCGCAGGGCTATCTGCTCGATCCGGGCCTTACGGTTCCGGATGACGCGCTCGACATCATCATCAATGTCGAAGGCGAAGTGCTCGTGAAACTGCCGAACACGGTGGGCATGCAGAATCTCGGCCAGATCCAGCTCGCGAACTTCGTCAACCCCGCCGGCCTCGAAGGCATAGGCGATACCCTCTTCCTCGAAACGGATGCGTCCGGCGCTCCCGCCGTCGGAAACCCCGGCACGGAAGATTTCGGCCAGATCCGTCAGGCCGCGCTGGAAAATTCCAACGTCAACGTGGTTGAGGAAATCACCAACCTGATCACGGCGCAACGTTCCTACGAAATGAACTCGAAGGTCATCACGACTAGCGATGAAATGCTGCAGACGGTAACGAACATCCGCTAACCCGCATGAAAGAGAGTAAGGCTATGACACTATCGCGCGAATTTCTCGAAAGGCTTGAACTGGCGGCCCGCATCGCCCTGTTCATCTTCGCCGTGAGCATCGGCATGGTGGTCGTCCTAGCCGGAACCAAACAGGCTCTGGCCGCGTCCTTACGCTCCGAAGCCGTCATCTCCGGCGATTACATCAAGCTCGGCGATATTTTTTCTGGGGTCAAGAATGCAGAATACATTCTCGGCCCCGCCCCCGCTCCCGGCAAGGACATGGTGCTGAACGCGCGCACGCTCTACAAAATCGCCGCCGCGCTCGATGTCGAATGGTCGCCCTCGTCCTCGGCGGAACAAATCGTTCTCAAACGTCACGCGTCGGTCATTCCCGAAACCGAAATCCAGTCCGCCATCGAAGACAAAATCCGTGAAGTCGGCGCGGCCGATAAATTCACCGTGAATTTCATAAACGCGCCGGGCAATATCCTCCTGCCAGCCGAATCCAAAACCACGCTTGCGATCACGGCTTTCAATTTCGATCCGCAGAAAAACACCTTCCACGCCGTTGTCGTCGCGCCTTCCGCCGAAAAACCGCTGAAGCGCCTGAATCTTTCCGGACGCATTGACCCCCTCGTCGCCGTGCCCGTCCTCAAAAACACGCTGAGAAACGGCGATATTATCGGCGCGCTCGATATCGACTATATCGACATCACGGAAACGCATCTCGCCAACGGCGCTATCCTCGATGAAAAAGACATCGTGAACATGACCCCCCGCCGCCTCATACAGGCCGGAAAGCCGATCATCTCGAACGAGCTGGAGCAGCCGAAAATGGTCGAGCGCGGCGATCTCGTCACGCTGGTTTTCGCCAACGGCCCCATAACCCTGACGGTCAAAGGTAAATCACTGCAGGCCGGCTCGCTGAGCGACACGATCCGCGTCTCGAACGTCGAGAGCAACAAGAATTTACAGGGAATTGTCACCGCGCACCGCGAAGTGACCATCCGGTAATGGAGCGAACAAGGGAGTAAAACAATGAAGACACAACATGGAAATCTTTTGATCGGCATCGCTCTCGGCCTGTCCCTCACGGCCTGCGGCGCGGGTGAGCGCCTCTCCGAAGTCGGCAAGGCCCCGTCGATGGCTCCCATCGTAAACCCGACGACGAAGGAAGGCTATCAGGCCGTATCCATGCCGATGCCCGCGCCTCAGGTCGTCACGCGCCAGCGCAACTCCCTATGGGCCAGCGACCGCCAGGCCTTCTTCGAGGATCAGCGCGCGGACAATGTCGGCGATATTCTGACCGTCATGATCGACATCAAGGACAAGGCCGAACTCGAAAACGAAACCGAACGCAAACGCACGGGCAATGAAAATGCCGGGCTCGACACGTTCCTCGGCTATGAAACGAGCCTCGCAGACGTCCTGCCCGAATCCGTGCAGAACGGCTCCCTCGTCGGCGCCACCGCCGGCTCCAACTACAAGGGCGAAGGAACCGTCGACCGCGAAGAGAAAATCACGATGAAGCTCGCCGCGATCGTCACGCAGATCCTGCCCAACGGCAACATGGTGGTGCAGGGCCGCCAGGAAGTGCGCGTCAACTTCGAAAAGCGCATCCTCGAACTTGCCGGCGTTATCCGCCCGCAGGATATCACCATCGACAATTCCATCCCGTATGAAAAGGTTGCGGAAGCCCGCATCTCCTACGGCGGCAAAGGACAGATTACAGATGTCCAGCAGCCCCGCTACGGCCAACAAGTTTACGACGTCCTCTTCCCGTTTTGAGTCAGAATGGCTTGGAACTCTTCTAGGAAGAAGCGGACGGGGTCGGCGTAAAACCACCCTTACTCCAAAAGAAAGCCCGGCACAGGATGTGCCGGGTTTTTTTACGGCTCGAGTTTGAGCAGGGTGCCGACGACGGCGCTGCGCAAAACTTTCGGCGCGATCGTCCTACCCGTCTCCGGCCCCTCGGTTACAATAACATCCAGACCTGTCGTATAGCTTTTCAGGGCGACGATCTGCCCGCGCAAAGTCTCCTTGCGCTCGTCCATTTCTTTCGCGCCCCCGCCAAATCCCATCTCCATGATCTCGTCGGCGATCTTGGCGAGGAGATCGGCGCTGTGCCTTCTTTCCGGGCCGGCCAATACCACATCATTCTCCACCTCCACGAACGGCACGGAAGCGGCCCCGTGCTCATATATGCTTCGCAGCCAATCGTCATAGTCCTTTCGCAGCGAGACATACTCCTTAATATCCTCGCCGGTAATCAGAAGATTTTCCGTGGCCTCGTCAACGCCTTCTATGCCCCTTGCCGTTTTGATCTCATCGTATCTTTCGAGGATTTCCTGCCCCGACGGCTTTTGGCCCTGCGCCCCCGTGTAAAGCGAGGCGATGGCCGCGAGCCTGTTCACTTCATTATTATAAGACCGCAGCGAGAAAATATCGTCGGCCAATATGCTCCTGCGACGCTCTATCTCGTTGTACCGGCGGCTCTCGAAAATTTCCTGCAGGCCGGTAATGATGGCGCGTTCAAGATTTTCCGGCGATACCGGCTCTGCGGATTTTCCCACGATTTTATCGCGAAGCGACACCAACTCCGCCGCCGCCTCTGTAAAGGCCATGACCTGCCCGCAGGACGGCATGCGGGAAAGATGCTCGTCCACCGCCCTGCCCCCGCCATTCTCGTACAGCTCGCGGAAGGCGCTGGCGGCGCTGCGTGCAGGATAAAGGGCGGAAAAGAATTTTTGCACATATTCGCCATCTTCGTATGCGTTCATGATCCTGTCATACTCGGACAGGTATTTTTTAAAAGACTCCATTTCATGCTCGATATCCAGATAGGCGTCGCCAAGCATGGCAAGGCCGTAAGTCTGAAGCATATTCATGGCGATGCCGCGCTGATAAGCGTCGTCCGCTGCCGGTAAATTAATATCGCCGTTTTCGAAATAAAGATCGTCACGGCTTCTGACCGCGGCAGCATAATTGTCGACCGGGTTTCTATAGAAACGTGAAAGCATGTCCAGATCTTCCATCAGCTCGTCCATGCGGCCACCCGCATGGGCAAGCGCGGCCTCCCTGATAAAATCGTCTTCCCGCGCGTCGAGGCCGTACATATCCGCCATCCGGCTGGCACGCGCCACGTAATCCTCGATGGCGACATCCCGCCCCGCCAGAAATTCCCGCGCCATCTCCTCGTATTGCGGAAGTACATTGTCGCGGAATTCTTCCCACAGCTCGGGATAGCGCGCTGTCAGTTTCATATCGATCGCGCATTCATCGCCGCCGGTCTGCGCATAGAGCATGGCGTAATGCGCGCCCATTTCCGCCTGGGCCTCCGCCAGCCTTTTCTCCTTCGTGTCGTACAGGGAAAGATGGTCGAGCAAGGGCCGGTAGTCGTCATAAAGGCTTTTGCCCTTGCTTTGCGCGGCGAAGACGCCCGACAATTCCTCGCGGCCCCAGCGCAAAAGCTCCGCCGGATCTTCGTTCGCGAATTTCGTGTCGCTGCAAAATCTTTCGATCTGCCGCTCGAGTGCGTCTTCCCATTCCTTGCTAATGGACGAATAAAACCTGACGTTTTTTTTCTTGAAGGATCGCTCGCCCAGCATCTGGTCGAAGTCATGAGTCTTCTCATGGCTGGCCGTCGCGGCGTTGATTCCACCACGCGGTCGCCGGTAAAAGAAAATTGGATGATTCAGACTGAAATTGTCGAACTTTTTCTCGCTGGAAGAATAAAATCCCCTCACATTCCCTCGGAACGATGTATCGGCTTCCTTAAAAAGACGGTTCATCACCCCGGGGTCGGCGAAAACCAGGTCGTGACGCGACGCGATCGTCAAAACCTGGAACAAAGGCGGCAACTGTGAAATCCAGCCGACGACGTCCGACGCGATTTTCCTGTCGTTCATCGCGCCCGTACCCATCCTTTTCAAATGACTGTCGACGAACGCGACGATCTCGTCATGCGAATAGATATTTTGCATACACACCCTACTTCGAAACTCTGCGCCCGCATATTTCCATATACATAACGAAAAGCCTAGAAAAATCCGCTTTCTTTAAACAGAAAACAATAAAAACCCCGCTGAAAAACGGGGTTTTTAACCTTTATGAAGAACAGCGCGCCTAATCCTCGCGGTGCGTCTTTTCCATCTTTTCATGGCGCTCCTGCGCTTCGAGCGAGAGCGTCGCCACCGGGCGGGCTTCAAGGCGTGCCACGCCGATCGGCTCTCCCGTCTCTTCGCAGAAACCGTATTCGCCGTCTTCGATACGCATCAGCGCCTCGTTGATTTTGGAGATCAGCTTGCGCTCGCGGTCGCGCGTACGCAGTTCAAGCGCATGGTCGGTTTCCGCCGATGCGCGGTCGGCAAGGTCCGGCTGCTGCAATTCGGTTTCCTGCAACGTGTTCTGGATCGTGCCCGAGGATTCACGGATCAGCTCCGAACGCCACGCGATCAGCTTCTGCCGGAAATATTCCAGCATGATCGGATTCATATATCCCTTCTTGTCCTTGTTCGGATTGTAGTCGGGAGGGACGATAACGCTTTTCTCGGTCGGCATACAAAAATTCCCTAAATAAACGGCACACTTAGGCTTTCAAAAAGAAGAGAGAATATAGGAATTAAGCCCCTCCAAGGCAAGCCGATTCCCCCGTATTCCACGAATTACCCATACTTCCTTGTAAAAGCGGGATACCTGGAGAAACGCTAGGCCGGAACGACGCCAAGCGCCTTCTGGATTTTGGCCATTTCGATCTGCGCCCGAAGGTCGATTTCATCAAGGATGGCGGTCAGGCGCGGATCGACGACCCGCTCCCGATGGGACGCCACGACATCAGCAATATCAATGACTTGCCCGATAGTTAGGTTGTTCATAAGAAGGCTGTGGCGGAGCTTGTCCAATTCCTTGAGGATATCCTCGCCCCGCTCCTGCATCCGCTTTCTGGCGGCGTGCTCGGTCGGGCTTTCCGCTCCCTGAACGCTCAAAAGCGCATCGACGCGGGCGATCGAACGGGTCGGAGCCGCTGAACCGGCGCCTTTGGGAGCGGAGGCGATGAAATCCTCGAAACTCCCGTCGCTTCCTACTTTTCCGCCTTTTTTCGAAGCGTTCGCGCCCTGGGTTTTGGATGGCCCTTCGATCTTCATGCTGAAAATGCCTTTCTTTTCTTCAGTATAACGCCATCGGACACTTTATATTAAGAGGCAAATTTTGCCGCCTGCCGGACGGCGGGGAATTTTTGCCCGATTCCCGTGGCTTAGGGCTCAAGCGCGCTTCTTATCCCCACCTCATCCCCTTGAAATAACACGCTAAAAATATCCCCATTCTCTGGCACGAACTTCGCAAGGTTCTCTCTGGATTTTTACAGGGTGAGAACAGAATTATGTTTAAAAAAGAATACAAACGACTGACCGCCTCCCTCTTCCGCGCCTCCGTCTACGCGACGATGGCGCTCGCCGTGTTTTTAATGGCGTTCGCGGGCATCGTCACCCCCGCCGACGCCAAGACGACGCGCATCAAGGACATCGTCAATTTCGAAAGCGTGCGCGAGAACCAGCTGATCGGCTACGGCCTCGTCGTCGGCCTGAACGGCACGGGCGACTCCTTGAAGAACTCCCCCTTCACCGAGCAATCCCTGCTCGCGATGCTCGAACGCCTCGGCGTCAATGTCCGCGGCCAGAATCTCAACACCGGCAACGTTGCCGCCGTGATGGTTACGGCGACGCTCCCGCCCTTCACCAATCAGGGCGCGAAAATCGATATCAACATCGCCGCGCTCGGCGACGCTGAATCGCTTCAGGGCGGCACGCTCCTCGTCACGCCTCTCATGGCCGCCGACGGCGAAGTCTATGCCATCGCGCAGGGTTCCGTGAACGTCGCCGGCTATTCCGCCGCCGGCGCTGCCACGCAGGTAACGCAAAACATTCCGACCGCCGCGCGCATTCCCGAAGGCGCCATCGTCGAACGTGAAATCGACTTCCGCCTCGAAGATCTCGCGCAGGTGCGTCTCTCTCTGCGCAATCCCGACTTTACCACCGCCCGCCGCATCGCGCAGGCGATCAACGGCTTTACGTCGGCGAACATCGCCTCCGCCGAAAACTCCGCCAGCGTCGTCGTCAAGCGCCCCGATATGTATGCCGGCAATATCGTCGATCTCATCACCGACGTCGAACAACTCCCCGTCGAACCGGATCAGATCGCCCGCGTCGTGATTGATGAGCGCTCCGGCGTCATCGTCATCGGCTCCGAAGTGAAGATCAGCACCGTGGCCATCGCGCAGGGCAACCTCACCGTCCGCATCACCGAAACGCCGCAGGTATCTCAGCCCAACCCCTTTGCCGAAGTCGGTGAAACCGTGGTCGTGCCGCGCACCGATCTTGAAATCAACAATTCCCCCGATGCAAAACTCGCCGTCGTCGAAACCGGCGTGACGCTCGAAGACCTCGTGACGGGCCTGAACCGCCTCGGCGTTCCCCCGCGCGATGTCATCACCATCCTTCAGGCCATCAAAGCCGCAGGCGCGCTGCAGGCAGAAATCGCGACGATGTAGCCATGACCGGTATCGCCCCCCAGCAACTCAATCCCGCGCTCATCTCCCAGGCAAAGAAAATGCCTGATCTGGACATGAAGCGCATCGATGAAACGGCGCAGGATTTCGAAGCGATGTTCCTCTCCGAAATGCTCAAGCCGATGTTCGAGAGCGTCAAGGTCAACGAGATGTTCGGCGGCGGCAAGACCGAGGAAATATTTTCCGGCTTCCTGCGCGACGAATACACGAAAATGTTCTCACAACAGGGCGGCGTCGGCATAGCCGCGCTGGTCAAGGAACAGTTGATAGAAATGCAGTCCAGGGCGAAAGAAGCCGCTTTGGCACAAAACATGCATGGAAACGCCATAGGAACAACAGGAGATACCGATGCTCTTTAAACCCGCCGAGAAAAAGACCTTTGGAACCAAGCCCGCCGCCCCTGCCGCCGCGGCCCAGCTCAACGCGCTGCTCAAGGATCTGATCGTGACCATCACGGCCCTGCGCGATGTCCTGCTGCGCGAAAACGACGCCCTCGGCCATTCCAACACCCGCGCCTTCATGGAAATCCAGGAAGAAAAAGTCGCCGCCGCCCGCAAATACGAGGCGCTGATGGTCGAACTCATGGCCCGCGAAGACATCAAGAACGCCGACCCCGCCATAAAGAAACAGCTTTTCTCGCTGGAACAGGGCTTCACCGCCGTCATGAAAGACAACATGATCCGCCTCGAACGCATGAAAAGCGCCACCGAGAAACTCAGCGAGCGCATCATGAAATCCGCCCGCAAATCCGCCGAAAGCATGACCCAGTTCGCCTACGGCGCCACGGGCTCCATGCAAAAAGGCAACAAGGCCTCCATGGGCGTCAGCGAACAGGCATAAGGATACACATATATATGAGCGACATATCCCCCCTCCTGACCAAAATAGCCTCCGGCTCCACCGCCGCCGCCCAGAACGCGCAGGCGCTCGGCGGCAGCGGCGCGGGCGTGTTCGCGGCCGGTCTTGGCGGCGGGAATTTCTGGGATATGATCATCGCGCAATTCGCCGCCAGCCTCGAAGGCGATAAGCCCAAATCCGGGACGGGCCTCACCAACCCGCTTCTGGCCAGCGCCGCGCCCGAAACCAAGGCGCCCGTCAAAGCCGAAAACCCCCTCGCCCTCCTGCAAATCGCGCTGTCCTCGCAGATGCTCGACGCCGACGGCAATGTCGTGGTGAGCGCGCCCGAAACCGACCCTGCGAAACTACAATCGCAACTGGAGATGACAAACACCATCATCAACCAGCTCAAGGCGCTTATCCCGGGCAATGCCGAAAAAGAAGGCATGTTCGCGGCCATTCTTGGCAAGCTGCAATCCAAATCCGACACTCTCCAGGCCAGCCTGTCCGCGCTTGAAAACCCGGTAATAACCAAAGACACGCCGGTCGAAGAAATCCCGATGCCGCTTCTCATCGCGCTCGGCCTCACCCCTTCGGAAATTTCCGAGATGACCGAACGCCTCCAGAGCCTTGAGAAAAAACTGGGCCGCGACATCACGGTGGAAGATTTGATCGCCGGTGTCGGCGGGCTCATCCCCCCGGCTCCCGAAACCCCGGCCATTGCCGTCGCCGCCCTTAAAACCACGCCCGCAGGCGCAGGCGTGATAAGCACCATCGATGAAAACACCGAACCGACGGACGACCTCGCCGCAAAGCTGAACGCGATGGATGTCGGCGGCGCGGAGCAAATATCCGATGAAGACGCCCTCGAAAACCAAACAAAAAAACTCTTCGATTCCGGCGCGGGCGACAAGGCCGATCCGTCCGTCACCGACGGCAAGGTGAAAAAGAGCACGACGCATTTCCGCGAAAATCTCGTCAACATGCTGAACACGCACAAATCCCAGCAAGGCCAGATGCTTTTCCCGGCGGGCGCCTTCGCCGCCGACACCGACGCGCAGATCTATCAGCAATTCGGCTTCGCCCCCACATCCGGCCTGTCCTTCGGCACGACGGCGCAGGCCGCGAGCCTCGTCTCCTCTCCCGCTCTGGCCGGACAGGCGCACCCCGCTTCGCAGATGGTTGCCGCGACGATGATAAAGGCCGGCAAGAACGGCAGCGACAATATCATGACGCTGCGCCTCGACCCGCCGGAACTGGGCAATGTCAGCATCCGCCTGCAATTCGGAAAGGACAAAATGGTCAAAGCCGTAATCACGGCGGAGAAACCGGAAACCTACATGATGCTCCAGCGCGACTCTCACGCTCTCGAACGCGCGCTGCAATCCGCCGGGCTGGAAACGGGTTCCGACTCCCTGTCCTTCCAGCTTTCGGACAACGGAACCTTCGCCCATGACAACAACGGCAAAGGCGCAAACGATTCTTTTGGTGGTGGAAAGGCCGGCCCGCAGAATGCGGACGCGACCGATATTATTCAATCCAGCGTAACATGGCAGGTCGATCCGTCGACGGGCCACGTCCGCTATAACATTTTCGCGTGATGAGGAAGTAACATGGCCACAACCGATCCAGTAACATCGACAGGCGCCGCCAACAACGCCGTCAAGACAGGCTCCAGCGTCGTCAAACTCGCAGACGACTTCCAGCAATTCCTGACCCTGCTGACGACGCAGCTGCAAAACCAGGACCCGCTGTCCCCGATGGATTCCAACGAATTCACGAACCAGCTCGTCCAGTTCGCGCAGGTCGAGCAGCAGATCAACCAGAACCAGAAACTGGACGACCTCGTCGCCCTGCAGCTCTCCAGCATTTCTTCCGTCGCGCTCGGCTATGTCGGCATGGACATTTCCTACATCTCCTCCGACATGAACTATGACGGCACGAACCCCATCGACATCACTTACGCGCTGAACAGCGAGGCCGTGACCGCCAAGGTCAACATCTACGACGCTGAAGGAAACCTCGTCTATTCCGGCGAAGCGCCGAAAAACACGGGCACCAACACCTTTACGTGGAACGGCATGAAGACCAACGGCTTCGAGCAGGCCGAGCCCGGCACTTACACGGTCAAAATCGACGCGCTCGACAAGACGAACAAGACGATCGAGAACACGACCGTCGTTACGGGCCATGTCCGCGGCATCGAAACGCAGAACGGCGTGGTCTACGTCCTCGTCGGCGACCGCGCGGTTCAGATTTCGTCCATCCTGAACGCGACGAAACCCGAAACGGCAACGACGACCGCCGACACCGAAACAGATACCGAAACCGACACGACAACTGAAACAGATGCATAACCAGCAGACACACAACTAGGAGGTAATTATGAGCTTGTTCGGATCATTATATACGGGAGTTTCCGGCCTTTCCGCCCAGTCACAGGCGACGGCCATGATCTCCAACAACATCGCCAACGTGAACACGGTGGGCTTCAAACGCTCCGAAGCCGCGTTCTACTCGCTGGTTACGACGGAAGGCCGCTCCTCGCGCTACTCGCCGGGTACCGTTTCCGTCGACCGCATGCAGCGCGTGACGTCGCAAGGCCCGATCCAGCAATCGGCGTCCTCGACGGACACCTCGATTTCCGGCAACGGTTTCTATCCGGTCAAACGCGACGGCCTGAACTCCTCGCTTTCGCAATATCTCTACACGCGCAACGGACAATTCTCCGAAAACGCGCAAGGGTTCCTGACGAACACGGCGGGCTTCTACCTGTACGGCTGGCCGCTCGACCAGAACGGGCTGTTGCCTTCGAACCAGGGCGACTTGACCTCGCTCGTTCCTGTGGACGTCGCCTTCCTCGGCGGCCTGACCCGTCCGACGACGACGGCGGAACTGGCCCTGACGCTGGACAGCAACAACAAAGGCAATGCCGATAAAGACCTGACGACGGCCCTGACCTCCGCTCCGGACTTCAGCCGCTCCATCACGATGTACGACACGCTCGGCACCGCCCAGCCGCTGACCTTCGAATACACCAAGGTCTATGGCCCCGCCGGTACCGCTGCCTCGAACATCAACAACCAGACGGCCACAACCAACCTCATCTCCGATCGCGGGATGATAGCGGGCGATGTCATCGACATTGCTATCGACGGTGGTGCGTCGGTCCTGACATTGACGGTTGTCGCCGCGCCTGCAACGCCGGGTACCGGACAGATCGCGACGATGGGCGACATTCTCAATGAGATCAACAATGCCGCCGTCGGCGTTTCCGCCTATCTCGGAAACGCGGGTGAGTTGATTATCCAGCGCAACTCCTACGCCGCCGGTACCAGCGTTGATCTTACCAACACAACAGGTACGCCGCTGACGGCGCTTGGCCTTGCGGCCGGCTCCTTTACGGCCGACCCGATGACCAACTACTCCAACGGTACCGCCGCCGATACGCCGCCGTACAGCACGGGTGAATTTCCTGCTCCTCAATACCTGCCGGGCCAACCGCTCTACAACCCGCGCGGCTGGTGGCAGGCAAAGGTCATCGACCCGAATAACAACACGCTGACGACCGGCCTGTTGAACTTCAACGGCGACGGCACGATCAACGCGCTGCCCGATGCCGACGGCAACATCGATATCGAAATCGCCGCCATCGACTGGGGCAACGGCTCCGAGCTTCAGACCATCGAAGTCGATATCTCGCGCAACAGCCAGTTCGCCGGTAACTTCACCGTCCTCTTCGCCGACCAGAACGGCGCAGAGCTCGGCCTGCGGACCGGGATCGACATCGACCGCGACGGTTTCGTGATCGCCCGCTTCTCGAACGGCGCCACCTCGAAGCTTTACAAGGTTCCGCTCGTCACATTCTCGAACGCGAACGGCCTGCAGGAAGTTTCCGGCACAGCCTACTCCGAGACGGAAGAATCCGGCGAGGAAAACCTGCGCGAAGCCGGAACCGGCGGGGCGGGCTTCATCGAACCGTCGACCCTTGAAATGTCGAACGTCGACCTCGCCGACGAATTCGCCAAGCTGATCGTCTCCCAGCGCGCCTACTCTGCGAACACCAAGATCATCAGCACCGTCGATCAGATGACCGAGGAACTCCTCCGCCTGAGATAGGACGCCTAATATAGCCCTTCCCACGCCCCGGTCACCCGCCGGGGCGTTTTTTTACTTCACCCATAAACTGAAGAAAATTTTAGAAGCATTTGTAAAAATTATCATTTGAAAAAACACCGCTTTGGTTAAGGCCCGGCCGCCCCCCGAATCAAGTCGCCTGTATAACGTTATGAAAACATTAACTTTTTCCGGATTATTTTATTAACCAACTGCAATTCCACGGCTTTTCCCCATTAACACCCGGTTAATATTCATGGTATAGTATAAAAAATGTCGTCCAGTATGGGCGGCGAAAAATAGAGCCAAAACAACCCTAGGAAAGGATTTTAAAATGGCTAATGATGTCGTCTTGGGCGCAGCTATGCGCTCCAACCTACTCTCCCTCCAGAACACGCAGAGATCTATCGACAACACCCAGCTGCGCCTCGCAACGGGTAAAAAGGTAAACTCCGCTCTGGACAACCCGCAATCGTTCTTCCAGGCACAGTCGCTGAACAACCGCGCATCGGACCTCACCCGTCTGCTGGACGGCATCGGCCAGTCGATCCGCACCATCGAAGAAGCCGACAAGGGTATTACCGCCCTGACCTCCCTCGTCGAACAAGCCTCCTCCGTCGCCGAAGAAGCGCAAGCTGAAATTCGTGCGGCTGAAGGTCTTGCCACGATCACGGGCACCGTCGATCTTCGCGGCATTATCCTGGATACGCAATCCAACGGCACGATCGCTGCCGGCGACGACTTCGACATTACCATCGTTGATGAAGACATTACGGGCGGTTCTGCCACTACATCGATAAACGTCAACGCCGGCGATACGGTTTACGACCTGGTTGCCAGCATCAACTCTGACGCCAACGTCAACGACTATGTTCGTGCAAGCGTTGACAAGCAGGGCCACCTGAAGCTGGAATCGCTGGAAGAAGGCGCAGTCCTTCGTATCGGCGACGGTGCCGGTACATCCTTGGGCGCTGACGGTTATGCCTTCCTCGGTCTGGACCACATCGTAGGTTCGGAAACGGTCGGTGCAGCCGGTACGCTTCGTCAGGGCGGTACAGCTGTAACGGGCCGCATACTGGTATCCGAAGAATCCGCAGTCGGCGAAAACGCTGTAAGCGGTAAATTCGAAGCCAGCGAAACGCTCGATGCTGCAGGCTACCTCAGCACCGGTGGCGACGCTACGCTTACCCTTACGATTGATGGCCAGGCTACTGCGCTGGGAACCGTCGCTGATACGGATACGATTCAGGACATTGTTGATGAAATCAACAACGCCGGTATCAGCGAGCAAGTCTCTGCCACATTTAACGAGGATACAGGCCGTGTCGAACTTACGTTTGCCGACGATGTAGGAACGGTTGCCCTTTCCTATGAATCTACGGCCGGCGCGACGATCGGTTTTGACTTCGGCGGAACCGGCGGAACCACGGCAGCAGTGGCTGCGGGAGAATTCACGGGTGAATCTTTTGCCCTGATCGGTTCTTCTGCAAACCTCGATCAGTACACGAGCGACTTCAACAAGCTTCGTGACCAGATCGACGGTATCGTGGAAGACGCCAACTACCGCGGCGTTAACCTGCTCGGCGGCGACAACCTGACGTCCTTCTTCAACGAAGACCGCTCCAACACGCTGGTAACGGAAGGCGGCGACTTTACGGTTGTTGGCCTTGGCATCAACGAAGCTAACTTCACAGACGCTGCTTCTATCGAGCAATCTCTGGGAGAAGTTCGTGGCGCCTTGGACGATATCCGTGCATTCGGTGCGTCCATCGCGAACGACCTGTCGATCATCCAGACGCGTCGTGATTTTACGGAGCAGACGATCAACACCCTGAAGGCCGGTGCTTCCGACCTGACGGATGCCGACCTGAACGAAGAAGGCGCAAACCTTCTGGCCCTTCAGACGGCACAGCAGTTGGGCGTTACCTCCCTGTCGCTGGCGTCTCAGTCGCAACAATCCGTGCTCCGTCTGTTCTAATAAGACGAGCCAACCCAGGAGGGGCGGCTACGGAATTAAAAAGTTTCAAGAACAAAACCGGCGGAAGAAATCCGCCGGTTTTATTTTATCCGCCCCTTTCGTCATTGCAAGGACCCCGGGCTTGATCCGGGGAACGCGGCAATCCAGAAACCACATGCCGCAAACATGAATTCCTTTACCACACCCGCAACGACAAAAACGATTTTATTAATGCTTTCCTTACCGCCCCATAGTATAATTATACTTGTAGGAAGAAGTCCTGCCATGCATGAGAAAGGAAGAAATCCATGGCTCTCGTTATCGATTTAAAACCCGGCGAAAAAATTTTGATAGGTTCAGCGGTCATCATCAATGACTCGCAGCGCACCCGTCTCCACATTTCCGGCGAGGCCCCCATCCTGCGTGAAAAAGACGTCATGCAGGAAGAGGATGCCAACACGCCGTGCAAGAAAATCTATTTCCTGATTCAGTGCATGTATATGGCGCCGAGCCCGAAGGAATATCACAAAAAATATTTCGACCTGGTGAAGGAAATACAACACGCGGCCCCGACGATGGCCTTCAGCTTCCTCGTGATCAACGAATGGATCATCCAGGACAATTACTACAAAGCCATGCGCGAAGCGCGCGATCTGATCAAACTTGAAGAGGAGCTGATTCAGCATGCCACCGGGAAAACACAACCAGCCGCATAATCCCTATGCGTCGGCTGCCGGCGCATATGGAACGCACTCGCAAAAACACACGAACGATCCGCGTGAAGTGGAAGCGCGCGTTCTTTTGAAATCCGCGCAATTCATGATCGAGCTGCAAAATGAATGGGACAACCGCCCGAAAGAGGCGCTGGAGGACATCCTCAAATACAACCGCAATATCTGGATGATGTTCTACGACACGGCGGTGGAAAACACCGACGGCCGCCCGGAAGACCTTCGCAACAACATCTACAACCTCGCGAATTTCATCTTCAAGCGCGAGTTGGACATTCTTTCAAAGCCGGAATCGAAAAAGCTCGACATCCTCATCAAGATCAACCGCGACATCGCGAACGGCCTGATGACGAGCATCAGGAACACCCCCGCGCCGCAGGAACCCGCGCCCGCGGGAACGGCGGACACAAAAAAACCGCCCTCTGGCGGCTGGGAAAGCTCGGCTTAAAAATCAATCAGGCTTGCGTATCGACCGAAACGGTCTGCGGCGCGCTTGGCGCCGGAGCATCCGGTGCAGGCGTCGGCGCGGACGAAGTGGTGGAACTGGATGTCTGTGACGTCGTTTCGACATCCGAGGTATCTTCGTAATTGTCTACCCTGGTTTCCGGCTCTACCGTGGCGGTACGTACCGCGTTCGAAGACTGCGCGCGGCGATAGGCTTCCAGCTGGCTTTCCGTCGGTATCTGGCGGAGGACGTCGCCGTTTTCATTGTCGCGGATCTGCAAAACGGCCTTGTCGAAATTCGTATCGACCTTGATGTAAAGACTGAGGTAAGGCGCCTGGATCGACGCTTCCTGAACGCGGGAAGGGTTGGCCGCGAAAGAGCGCACGACGCTTTGCTGTTCCACGATCGCTTTCGTGTACGGCGCATTCGACAGAACTGAGTTCACGGCTTCAATCATTTTTCCCAAACCAAGCGTGCAACTTGACGGCACACTACCCTACTCTCATGATAGCCCGCTCCGTGTCACTTGTCAATTTTTTTCATCAATGAAACCAAATAATTACGCAATCAACTTACATCGGTATGCAAGTTAACGAACCATTAATTCTTCACTACTGCCTGTAATAGACGCCCAATACTGTAAGTATTCGGGTAGACCCCAAGTATTTGAAATATTATTTATTAAAAAAATTTTATCCACCGAGTAAAAACGCAAATAAAATCCAGCCTTTTCAAGCTCTTCGCAAAACACCTCATTAACCTTTTCATTAGCGGAATTTTAAGGGTATAGGCCCCATACTATTTTCATATTCTAAAATAAGTGGGTACGATCATGTCTGATATATTTCAAAGTCACAGCGCTGAAATCACGCTCCTCCCGCCGCCGACGACCCAGCGTTGGGTAAAATCAAGAAAACTGGCCGTTATCAAGGCGATAGAGAGCGGGGTTTTAACCGATGACCAGGCCTGCCAGCGCTATTCCCTTTCACAGGAAGAGCTGGATTCCTGGAAACGCGCTCTCAACCGGCACGGGCCGGGGGCGCTGCGGACGACGCATATCAACCGCTACCGCCGCGCGGAAACGCCGAAACAGCCGCCCTCCCAACACAATTAGGCCTGTGTTTTTGGCAGTCCGGTGAATGACATGGGGTCGAATCTCCCCCATTCGCCATAGAAAAGCCGATCAAAACTGTTTATAATAGTTAATGAATGACCTTCCGATTCGCCCGCTCGGGCCGGATCGTTTGGGGAAAAACAAGTCATTCTGGCGCCTCCCCTCTCCTCTGTGGGGTTTCTCGTGGCGTGGATGGCAATGCTGACATGGGGCAACTAGACAGGTTTTGACAGGCGTGAACAGTTTTCTTGAAACATTGAAGCAGCTCGGCCCTGCGCGGATGGCCATCATGGGCTCCGTCCTTGTGGGCCTGATGATTTTTTTCGTCTTCGTCTCGCTGCGCGTATCCACCTCGGAAATGAAGCTTCTCTACAGCGACCTTTCATCGATGGATTCCAGCGCGATGGCCGCGAAACTCGAAGAAACCAAAATTCCCTATGAAATTTCTCAGGACGGCGCGCGCATCATGGTGCCCGATACCGAAGTCGGCCGTGTGCGCATGCTGCTGGCCCAGGCCGGCTTGCCGAACGGGGGCTCGCTCGGTTATGAGATATTCGACAAGCAATCCGGCTTCGGCACGACCAACGCCGTGCAGAACATCAACGCCGTGCGCGCCCTTGAAGGCGAACTGGCCCGCACCATTTCCTCTCTCGAACCGGTGCGCAGCGCGCGTGTCCACCTCGTCCTGCCGCAACGCGAACTTTTCGCCCGCGAAACGCGGCCCGCTTCGGCGTCCGTCGCGCTCGGCCTTCGCCCCGGCAAACGTCTCGATGGCGAACAGGTCGCTTCCATTCAATCCCTCGTGGCAAGCGCCGTTCCCGAATTGAAGATGGAGGCCGTCTCCATCATCGACCAGAACGGCACGCTCCTCGCCCGCGGCGGCGATAGCGCTGAAAACAAAGCGACGATGAAGGCCGAAGAACTCCGCCTGAAACAGGAACAGCGCCTGATCACCACGATCGAAGACCTCGTCGGACGCACCGTAGGCTACGGCAAGGTCAGGGCGTCCGTCACCGCCGACCTGAACTTCGACCGTATCCAGACCGAAGAAGAACTCTACAATCCCGAACAACAGGTCGCCCGCTCGACGCAGACCACCGAAGAAAATTCCCAGGAACAGGAGGCGGGCGAAGAAAACGTCACGGTTGAAAACAACCTGCCGGGCGTCAATGACGGCCTTATGGGCGATCAGTCGCCCACCTCGCAAAGCAACCGCACCGAAGAAGTCACCAACTACGAAATCAGCAAAACGGTGCGCAGCACGCTGCGCGAAGGCGGCGACGTGCGCCGCCTGTCCGTCGCCGTTCTGGTGGATGGCACCTACACAACGGCCGAAGACGGCACGAAAACCTATCAGCCGCGCTCCGAAGCCGAACTCGGCAAAATCGAAGACCTCGTGAAATCCGCCATCGGCTTCGATGCCGAACGCGGCGACACCATCCAGGTCGTCAACATGAAATTCGCCGAGGTCGATACCAGCGAAGACCTTCCCGACAACACCATCTTAGGTTTCGACAAGAACAAGCTTCTCGACGTAGCCGAGGTCGTGACCGTCGCCATCATGATCATTCTCGTCATCCTACTGGTTCTCCAGCCGATGGTGGGCCGCCTGATCGCGAACGACAGCACAACCGGCCTGGACGAAGAAATGGAAAAAGATCTCCTGGCATCAAGCCCGCGCCCGCCGGCGCTCGAAGGACCCTCGCAACAATTCGAGTCATCCATGCTGGAGGAAGAAGACAGTATGATCGACGTGCAGAAAGTCGAGGGCAAGGTCAAGGCGTCCGCCGTGAAAAAGGTCGAGGACATCGTCGACGCCTATCCGACGGAAACCGTATCGGTCATTCGCAGCTGGATGACGCAGGATTAAAGGGTAAGGATCGGGGATGCGGGTCAGGGAAGATTATAGAACACTCAGCGGAACCGAAAAGGCGGCCATTTTCATGCTCGCCCTCGGCGAAGACTACACCGCCAAGATTTTCGAACATATGGACGACGAGGAAATCCTCGCCCTCTCGCAAACCATGGCGACGCTCGGCAAGGTCAACGCCAACGTAGTCGAACGGCTCTTCGTCGATTTCGCCGAACAGATGAGCTCTTCCGGCTCCCTCGTCGGCTCTCAGGAATCCACCGAGCGCATGCTGGTCAAGGCCGGCATGAGCAAGGATAAGATCGACCAGATCATGGAGGAAATCCGCGGCCCCGCCGGCCGTACCATGTGGGAAAAACTGGCGAACGTGAACGAGGAAATCCTCGCCAACTTCCTTCAAAAAGAATATCCGCAGACCGTCGCCGTCGTCATGTCCAAGATCACCACCGACCACGCCGGCAAAGTCCTCGCCCTTCTCCCCGAAAGCTTCTCGATGGAGGTCATCCACCGCATGCTCCGCATGGAAACAGTGCAGAAAGAAGTGCTCGACGACGTCGAAAAAACCCTGCGCCAGGAATTCATGTCTAACCTCGCCCGCACCGCGCGCCGCGATTCCCACGAACACATGGCCGAAATCTTCAACCATCTCGACCGCGCCGCCGAAGCCAAATTCATGGACGCTCTGGAAAAAACGGTGCCGGAGAGCGCGGAAAAAATCCGCTCCCTCATGTTCACCTTCGAAGACCTGCAAAAAGTCCCGCCCGCGGGCATTCAGCAGATCATCCGCGCCGCTGACAAGGAAAAACTCCCCGCCGCCCTCAAAGGCGCGACGGAAACGCTGCGCGACCTCTTCTTCTCCAATATGTCGGAACGCGCCGCGAAGATCATGCGCGAAGACATGGCTGCCATGGGTCCCGTCCGCCTCAAGGATGTGGAAGAGGCGCAAAGCCATGTCGTGTCCGTGGCCAAAGACCTCGAAGCGCGCGGCGAAATCACCATCGCCACCGGCAACGAAGAAGACGAACTTATTTACTAGTCCGGATGACGGCCCGCCGCCGCATCCCGCATACGGGTACACATGAGCAGGGATAAAAAATTCCTTTTTGACAAACATATCTTCGACGCCCCCGAACCGGAGGAAATCGTCGAAAACCTGCCCCCGCCGCCGCCAGTTTTCTCGGAAGACGAACTCGCCGCCGCAAAGGACATGGCCTTCGAACAGGGCCGCCTCCAGGGCCAGAAGGAACAGGTGGAATCCCGCGAGCAATTCGTGGCGGTGACGCTCGACACCATCGCGCAGAATTTCTCCAAACTCTTCGCCGCCGAAACGATCCGCGAATCCATCTTCGAAAAGGAATCCCTGCGTCTCGCCATCGCCGCGCTCGATCTACTCTCCCCGCTTGTACGCGAAAAACTAGGCGGAGACGAAGTTCGCAAAGTCATTGAAGAAACGCTTTCAGCCCACAGGAAAACCAAGGAAATCACCATCCGCGTGCCGCAAGGCATGAAAGGCGAAATCGAAGCCCTCGTCACCCGCATCCGCAGCGACGAACATGAAGCGGTTCTCTGGCGCGTCCTCGAAGATGCCGCTTTATCCGGCGGCGATTGCACCCTCGAATGGAGCGACGGCGGCGCGGTGCGGGATTCCGTGCGCACTGCCCGGGACATCCGCAAAAACCTCGAAAGCCTGCTCGGAGAGACGCAAGAGCGCATTTCCGAAATCGGCCAAGGTGATGTATCATCAGACAACAACGGCGAATCAGCCCCCGGAGAACAGCCATGAGCGACGACAACCAGGACAAATCCATGTCCCTCGATGAAATAAGCGAAGCCGAAGGCGCGCGCGAAGCCGAACGCGAATGGCCCGTCGGCGAACCGATGGCCAACGACGTGTCCGCCATCTACGACATCCCCGTCCAGATATCGGCCGTGCTCGGCCGCTCGACGATGCAGGTGAGCCAGCTCCTGAAACTGGGCCGCGGCGCCGTCGTCGAACTCGACCGCAAAGTCGGCGAAGCCATCGACATCTACGTCAACAACCGCCTCGTCGCCCGCGGCGAAGTCGTCGTCGTCGAAGACAAGCTCGGCGTCACCATGACCGAAATCGTAAAATCGGACAGAAATTAGAAAACTCATCATGCTTGAACCTATTCGTCATTGCGAGCGCAGCGAAGCAATCCAGGCATTGCAATATGAACCACCAAGACACCAAGACACCAAGACACCACGTTTTCCTCCCTGGAGAGAGCGCCGCAGGCATTTAAAAAACCGCCTTGCAAAAATCTTTATTTCTCGTCGAAGACTCCTCGGCGTCTTGGCGCTTTGGTGATGAGACTCAAAAACATCCAACTAGAGTGCAAACCATGCGTTTAATGATCGTCGGACAACTCGAAGGCTATATCAGCGCGGCGGGCAAAATCGCTTTGCAAAAAGGCGCGAAAGTCATCCATTGCGACGATACCGAATCCGCGCTCGGCGCATTGCTGAACGGCAAGGGCGCAGACGTCGTCATGTGCGACGTCAAACAAAAGATCGGCCCCTTCGTCAAGGCGCTCGAAGAAAACCGCATCGCCATCCCCGTCGTCGCCTGCGGCATCGGCTCCGATGCCCGCACCGCCGTAAAGGCCATTCAGGACGGCGCGAAAGAATACGTCCCCCTTCCCCCCGACGCCGAACTGATCGCCGCCGTGCTAGAGGCCGTAACCGAAGAACCCTCTTCCATGATCGCCAACGACCAGGCGATGCAAAATATCCTGAAACTTGCCGACAAGATCGCGCCTTCCGAAGCCACCGTCCTCATCACCGGAGAATCCGGCACGGGCAAGGAAGTCATGTCGCGCCACATGCACAAGAAATCCAAGCGCAAGGACGGCCCTTTCATCGCCGTCAACTGCGCCGCGATCCCTGAAAATCTTCTGGAATCCGAACTGTTCGGCCATGAAAAAGGCGCGTTCACAGGCGCGGCCCAGCGCCGCATCGGCAAATTCGAAGAATCCTCCGGCGGCACGCTCCTCCTCGACGAAGTCTCGGAAATGCACCCGCTTTTGCAGGCGAAACTCCTGCGCGCCATTCAGGAAAAGGAAATCACCCGCATCGGCTCCAACGTTTCGGTAAAGGTGGACGTGCGCATTCTCGCCACCTCGAACCGCAACCTCGAACAATCGGTGCAAAAAGGCGAATTTCGCGAAGACCTTTATTTCCGCCTGAACGTCGTGAACATCCGCCTGCCCGCCCTGCGCGAACGGCCGAACGATATCATCCCGCTGGCCCAGTTCTTCGCCGACAAATACGCCGACGCGAACGGCGTTGCGAAAAAGAAACTTTCAAAGGCCGCGGAGAAAAAACTTTCCGCCTATCAATGGCGCGGCAATATCCGCGAACTTGAAAACACCATGCACCGCGCGATCCTGATGAGCATCGAAGACCAGCTCGAAGCCGACGCCATCCATCTGCAGAACAACGCCTTCACCACCGGGGCCGCTACCGCCGCGCCGAACAAGGCCCCCGATCCCACAGGCGTGGGCGGCGCTGGCGCGGCTCCGAAAAACGCCGCCGCCGTCGAAACCTATATTGGCCGCACCATCGCCGACGTCGAACGCGACATGATCGTCAACACGCTCGAACACTGCCTCGGCAACCGAACCCACGCGGCCAACATTCTCGGCATCTCGATCCGTACCCTGCGCAACAAGCTGTCCCAATACAAAGACGAAGGCCTCGACATCCCCGCCGCCACCGGCGGCGCGTAGAAGCGCCCCCTCTCCCCCCGTCATTGCGAGGAGCGAAGCGACGCGGCAATCCAGAAAACCGCACACGCTGCCGCAGGCTCCGCGATGCTCCCTCTTTTTAACCACAGAGACACAGAGCCGCAGAGTTTCACAGAGAAGCCCTGCGTAGCCTTGGCGAAGCAGGGCGACGCGGCAATCAAGACCGGATTGCTTCGCAAAGGCTCCCAATGACGTAAAGTATATTATAGAGCGGACTGCGCCTGTTGCTGCTGCAACTGCTTCTGCTGCATCAGATGCTCCAGATAGGAAATCGTATCGTCAAAATTTCTCGCGCAATCCGATAACGTAAGGCGCTGCTCGTTCGGCGCGAACGTCACCGCCGTTGCCGTCTGCATCGCATAGGCTCCCGGCATGACCGTCACGCTCCGCTCACTCGTGCGCGTCGTCGATGTATGGACATCAGCGGTGCTGCAGGCGGCAACGGAAAGAGACAGGAGAACGGAAAGAACGACCTTCATAAACCAAAACCTATCGTAACCAATCCCGTCATTGCGAGGAGTAAGCGACGCGGCAATCCAGACTGGATTGCTTCGCAGGGCTCGCAATGACGCTTGGAGAAATACATACACACAAAACTTACCACGCGGCGGAACAGGCAACCACCCTGAATACGCAACCATACACGGGAAAAAAGGCACCGCCGGGGTGCCTTTTGAACTTATTGGCCGCTCGTAGCGGGAACCGGAACGGGCTGCGGCAAAGGCACATATTCCGTCGTTGTCCGCACATTCTCATGCGGCTGCGTTGGCACCAGCAACGCCTGAACCTTACCGGCCATCTCCTTCGGCGCGCTTGCGGAAATCATCGGATTGACGCGTGCGGCCGCAACGCCGCCGCGGATCAATTCGTCACGCACCGCGATCACGCGGGCATTGACGACGCTTTGCTCGGGCGATCCTTCCGCCCCCGTCATAAAGCCCGTCAGGTTGATGTTATACGTGCTGTTCGATCCTGAATTCAGGTAATTCGCCAGATACTGCACGATACCCTTGGAATGCTCGTCGAGAACGGCGCTCTGCCCGGCAAAATCGATGTCATACGCCGTCGTGGCTTCGGCTGAGCCTGCAGCGGGCATCACGAGCTGCGCCATCGCGGCTTCGAATTCGGACTTGCAGGATTGATAATGCGCTTCGTCCGCCGCCTCTTCCGCCCGCTCCAGCCAGCATTCATAGCGGGCCTGCGCTGTGCCGAGCGCCGCCGCGTTCTCGGGCGTGTTCTGCGTTTTCAGCGCGGAGATCAGCTCGCTGCGCGCCCGCTTCAATTCCGGCTGCCACTGTTGAGGAATATCGAAGGACGAAACCTTGCCCGGCACGACGAGCTTGCCGTTGCTCGCCATCTTGGCTTTTTGCGTGAACAGCTTCGCGGCTTTATAATCATAGGCCTTGTCGTTTTCATACCGCGCCATCGCGTAATACTCGCCCACGAGCGTCGCGTTGAGCGTCTGGCCCGAAGCCGTGCCCGCGGCCGGCGCAATATCCTGCGGCGCAGTGGCCCCTGCATATTGCTGCCCGCCCATCTTCTGGCCGAGTGCGGACAAATCGTCGCTGTAATGGCTGCATGCGCCGAGGCTCAGCAAGGCGCAAATGGATGCGATTGTAATATTTTTCATGAAATGACCCCTTTTAAATTATTTGCTATAATTACGGCAAATCGAGCCGGATAGCAAGGAACTCCGCCCCATAATAAGCCGTTTCCGGGTCAATTGATAGCGCGAAGCGGCGAAGTTCCTAAAAACCAAAGACTTAAAACCTCTATACAATGAAGCCTCCCGCACCTTAATATATAAGAAGGTCCACGAAGATCCGTCCGGATATCCTTAAGCGAATGGCTGCACAACCGACTCCCAACCTGCCCGCCACGGGCGGCATGACCACCGCGAAGAGCGCTTTCGCGGGGATCATACGTGGGGACACGGTTCTCGCGCTGGCCCTCGTCACGATCCTCGCCTTCATGCTGATCCCGATCCCGACATTCCTGTTGGATATGGGCCTCGCAATATCGATCCTGTTTTCAGTCTTCATCCTGATGCTGACGCTCTCGATCAAGCGTCCCCTGGAATTTTCAACCTTCCCCACCGTGCTGCTGATCTCGACGGCGCTGCGCCTCGGCCTCAACATCGCGGCGACACGCCTCATCCTCGCGCACGGCCATGATGGAACCGATTCCGCCGGTCACATCATCGAAGCCTTCGGCGGATTGATTATCTCGGGAAGCTACATCGTCGGCGGCATCGTCTTCGCCATCCTCGTCATCATCAACTTCGTAGTCATTACCAAGGGTTCGGGCCGCATCGCCGAAGTCGCCGCGCGTTTCTCTTTGGACGCCATGCCCGGAAAACAAATGGCCATCGACTCCGATCTGTCGAGCGGCCTCATCACCGAAGAAGAAGCCAAGCAACGCCGCAAGGACTTAGAGCAGGAATCCAACTTTTTCGGCGCCATGGACG
>DASTUM010000011.1:0-12304 GCA_035759665.1 Micavibrio sp. | reverse complement strand
CTGTTTTCCTCGACGGATAAGTACGATTCCGGCACCGGCTGGCCATCCTTTACGAAACCTATCGCAGACCACAATATTACGACCCGTACGGACAAGAAACTGTTCGCCGGACGCACGGAAGTCCGCTCGTCCGGCGGGGATTCTCATCTGGGCCATGTTTTCCCGGACGGGCCGAAGGAACATGGCGGGACGCGCTATTGTATCAATTCGGCGGCCATGAAATTTATCCCCAAGGACCAATTGGAAGAAAAGGGTTATGGAGAATATTTATTTCTTTTTAACCAATCCCGGGCTAAATAGGCGGGCTATAACCTTCCTTAGGGGAATGTCCATGTCCGTATCGCTGCCGTTTAAAATCCAGGGTTCCATCGTCGATATGACAGGGGACGGCGTCTGGCCACATATGTCCCACGAAATCCGTGAAGAACTTATCGCGCCTTTTTTCCAGGTCGACTGGAAGGTGCATGACATTTCGCTGCAATCCCGCGACAAGACGAACGACGAATCGCTGAACTCCGCCATCGCGGATTTGAGAAACCACAAGGCCGCCGTGAAAGGCCCGACGATCACGCCCACGAAAGACGAGACGGCGAAATTGGGCCTCACCAAACAATGGGATTCACCCAACGGCATCATCCGCCGCGCTATCGACGGCGCCGCGATCCTGCGCAACACGATTGAAATTTCCGGCATCGAAAAATTCGCCCCGCTGATGCGCGACGTCACCATCGTGCGCCAGGCTGTGGGCGGCATTTACGGCGCTCCGAACGTGGCCATTCCGGGCAGCGGCAGGCTGAAAATGATTTTCGAAAGTAGCGACGGGTCTGAAACGGTTCTGGTTGAAAACCGCAAGGTGGAGGCGGGCGTCGCGCTCCTGACCACGGAAACGGACAAATCCATTACAGATTACGCGAATGCGGTGTTTAGCCAGGCGCTTTCCATGCACAAATCCGTCATCTTCGCCGGGAAGGATACGATCAACCCGACCTATGACGGGCGCTTCATCGACATCTTCAACAAGGTTTTCACGGAACATTATGAAGGAAAATTCAAATCTTCCGGCCTGACTTTCGCCGACAAGGTGCAACTGATCGACGCCGTGGTGAGCAAAATCCCGCAAGGCAAGCTCAACAATATGATCATCGCGCTGAAAAATTATGACGGCGACGTCGTTTCCGATCAGGTGGCGGGCGAGCACAAATCGCTTGGCCTCATGGATTCCACGCTGGTATCCGCTGACGGCACGCTGCTCGCGGACCCGCCGCACGGAACCGCGCCCGACCTCGAATCCGCATGGCATGCAAAGAAAATCCTTCTGGCCAACCCGACGGCGCATATCTTCGCCTATGCCGAAGCCATACGTCACAAGGCCGAACTGAACAAACAATCCGAAGGCGTGGACATGGCGCGGAAACTCAAACGGGCCGTCGTGCTGACGATCGAAGAGGGGCTGCAATCCGGCGCGGTGACAGGCGACCTCGCCCGCGACCGTACCAAGGCCATCACAGGGCAGCAATTTATCGCCAACGTCGCCCGCGTTTATAAGGGCATGCTGACGACGCAGACAGGCATTCTGCGATCCGTCATTTGATCTTCGTTAAGAAATTCGGTTTATAACCGTAGAAGAAGAGGCCGCCGAGGTGAACAAGGCGGTCTTTTTTATTTCGCCGCCTTCAGCGTGTTCTGCATGAGGCAGGCGATGGTCATGGGGCCGACGCCGCCGGGGACGGGGGTTATGGCGCCCGCGACGTTGACGGCTTCATCGAAATCCACATCGCCGGCGAGTTTGCCGGTATCGAGGCGGTTGATGCCGACATCGATGACGATCGCGCCGGGCTTGATCCAGTCGCCCTTCACCATCTTCGCGCGGCCGACGGCGGCGACGAGAATATCCGCCTGGCTGCAAACATCCGGCAGGTTTTTCGTTTTCGAATGGGCCGTCGTCACCGTGCAGTTGGCGGCGAGAAGAAGCTGCGCCATCGGTTTTCCGAAGAGTAGCGAGCGCCCGATCACAACGGCGTTGAGGCCGGTCAGATCTGTTCTCACAGACTGGATCAGTCGCAGCGATCCCTGCGGCGTGCAGGGAACCATGCCGCTTTCATCGCCCGCGACGAGTTTTCCGGCATTGACGAAGGTGAGGCCGTCCACGTCTTTTTCCGGCGCGATGGCCTGGATCAGCGCGTCGGAATCGAGATGGCCGGGCAGGGGCAGTTGCAGGAGAATGCCGTGCACGGCGGAATTGGCGTTGAGATTCTTGATGACATGGCGCACTTCCTGCTGGGTCGCCGTGGCGGACATGCGGTGTTCGTAGCTTTCGATGCCGACTTCTTTGCAGGCTTTCACCTTGTTGCCGACATAGACATGGGATGCCGGATCGTCGCCGACAAGAATGACGGCAAGACCGGGTTTCTTACCGGATTTTTCAAGCGCGGCCACTTCACCGGCGATGTGCCTGCGCAAATCCGCGGCGATTTTCCTGCCGTCGATGATGGTGGCCTGACTCATGGGAGGTTCCTAATAGATAAAGATGCTGGTAACCAGGCTCTTCAGCAGATAGATGCCGAAGATGAGAATGATGGGCGTAATGTCGATGCCCGCGATCGGCGGGATCAGTTTTCGCAGCGGTCTGTAGACCGGCGCGGTGATGCGGTCGATCAGGCGGACGAAATTCGCGGCCTGGGGGTTTCTGATGTTGATGACCTCGAAGGTGATCAGCCAGCTGAGGACGACCTGCACGATGATGATCCAGAAGCAGATATTCAGGAGCAGGAGAAGAATTTCGCCGATAAAAGCCATGATAGGGGGGTTCCGGGGGGTTGATTAATGGTCAATAAACGCTCCTTGATATATACTCTATAAAGTCATTGACGGCAAAGGGTGTTAGCATTTGATTGGATTGGATTATTTAATGGCCGGGTATTTTCACCTGGCCTCCGGCTCGATCGAGTGCCGCCTTAAGAAAGCGCCGCAAATCCATGTGGCGGCATCGGATACGTCGGTTGTTTATGACCACTCCAAAAACCAGCGTCAGCTCGATACCCTGGAAACCGACACGGTGTCTCCGTACGGGACGAGCGTCCAGACCCATGTGGGGGGATTGATGGCGGGCGAGGTGAGCATTTCGCAGAATATACGCATCCTGCAGGAAAGCTGGCCGCATCTGAACGCCGGATGCCTGTATGTGGATTCCATCAAGGTCGATATCCATATCAAGCCGGTCATCTATATAGCCAACGAATATCCGAAAGATGGCTGCATGTATCAGGCGATCATGCAGCACGAGAAGAAGCATATCGAGGTCGATCGCAGGATCGTCAATAAATACACGAACATCATCATCACCGGCCTCGACAAGGCGTTCAAGAAGCTCGGCTATATGCAGGGACCCTTCCGCATTGCGGAACTGAAGCAAAAGCAGGAGATGATGCAGCAATATTCGCAGGATATCGTCCGCCATTACTCTTCGGAAATGAGCGCCGAGCGCCGCAAGCTTCAGCAGGGCGTCGACAATCTGAAGGAATATGAGCGCGTTCAATCGCTGTGCCGAGGCAAACGGTAAGCTCCTGTAAGAATGAACAAAAAACCGCAGCCGTCGGGGGAGGGCTGCGGTTTTAAATTGAACGGTTTTGGTTACCGGCTGGAAACTTTCAGGAGAAGGAGGAATGACCGGTATGATTTCAGGATGCCTCCTGATTGTGGCAGGAATGGGGATCGTTTCTGCCTTAATTTAATGGCGCACCGCCTTTTTTGATGTGCCGCACTCTGGTTTTAACCACTTTTTATCCAATATGACCTCATGATACACTTCGCGTGTGCATTCGCACGCGGCTTTTTCTATGACAATTCAACCCGTTAAGAACCATTATCAACAAGGCAGTTATCCATGGCACGCACCGGTCACGACACGCTCAAAGCCCGCAAGACGATCACCGTCGACGGCAAGGCTTATGATATTTTTTCGCTGAAAGCGGCGGAGGCGAAGTTCGGCGATATTTCGAAACTGCCCTTCACGCTTAAGGTGCTGCTTGAGAACATGCTCCGTTTCGAAGACGACCGCTCGGTCACGGTGAAGGATGTTCAGGCCGTCGTCGATTGGCAGAAGAATAAAAAATCCGATGCGGAGATCGCGTATCGTCCGGCCCGCGTGCTGATGCAGGACTTTACGGGCGTTCCCGCCGTCGTCGATCTCGCCGCCATGAGAGAGGCGACCGCCGCGCTCGGCGGCGATCCGCAAAAGATCAACCCGCTCTGCGCCGTCGATCTCGTGATCGACCATTCCGTCATGGTCAATGAATTCGGCTCGCCGCTCGCGTTCCAGAACAACGTGATCGAAGAGTTCAAACAGAATATCGAACGCTATCAGTTCCTGCGCTGGGGCCAGAAGGCGTTCAACAATTTCCGCGTCGTGCCGCCGGGAACGGGGATCTGCCACCAGGTGAATCTCGAATATCTCGCGCAAACCGTCTGGGTCGAAAAAGACCAGGGCGGCAAGGAAGTCGCGTTCCCCGATACGCTTGTGGGCACGGACTCGCACACGACGATGGTCAACGGTCTTGCCGTACTTGGCTGGGGCGTGGGCGGGATCGAGGCGGAAGCCGCGATGCTCGGCCAGCCGGTCTCCATGCTGATCCCCGAAGTCATCGGATTCAAGATTACGGGCAAGATGAAAGAAGGCACGACGGCGACCGACCTCGTCCTCACCGTCACGCAAATGCTTCGCAAGAAAGGCGTGGTCAACAAGTTCGTCGAATTCTACGGCGACGGCCTCGATCATATGAGTCTCGCCGACCGCGCCACCATCGGCAACATGGCGCCGGAATACGGCGCGACATGCGGCTTCTTCCCGATCGACGAAGAGACAATCCGCTACCTGCGCTTCACGGGCCGCGACGAAGCGCGCGTGAAACTAGTTGAAGCCTATGCGAAAGAGCAAGGTCTGTGGCGCGAAAAAGGGCATGAGCCAGCTTTTACCGACACGCTGCATCTCGACCTCAACGACGTCGAGCCGAGCATCGCCGGGCCGAAGCGCCCGCAGGATCGCATTCTGTTGAAAAACGCCGCGCCGGATTTCAAAAAATATTTATCGGAATCGCTTGGCACGACGGGACAAAGCCCGGAAGAAGCGCAGATGATCGCGGAAAAACCGATCTCTTACGACCGCGCCGAAAAATACGACACGACCTATTCGCACAAAGTCGAAGGCACGGATTATTCGCTCGAACACGGCGATGTCGTGATCGCGGCGATTACGTCCTGCACCAACACTTCGAACCCGTCGGTGATGGTGGCCGCCGGACTCGTCGCCAAGAAAGCGCATGAGCTTGGCCTGACGCGCAAGCCGTGGGTCAAAACCTCGCTGGCGCCGGGATCGCAGGTCGTGACCGACTACCTCGAAAAGGCGGATCTGCAAAAACATCTCGACGCGATCGGGTTCAACCTCGTCGGCTACGGCTGCACGACCTGCATCGGCAACTCCGGCCCGCTGGCGGAACCGATTGCCAACGCCGTTATGGCGGGCGATCTTACCGTTGCGGGCGTTCTGTCTGGAAACCGCAACTTCGAAGGCCGCATCAACCCGCATGTGAAGGCCAACTATCTGGCGTCGCCGCCTCTAGTGGTGGCCTATGCGCTGGCCGGGTCGATGAAGGTCAACCTGTTCACCGACGCGCTCGGCAAAGGCAAGGACGGCAAAGACGTCTATCTGAAAGACATATGGCCGACCAATAAGGAAATCGCCGACATGGTGGCGAAATGCCTGACGCCGGACATGTTCAAGAGCCGTTATTCCAATGTGTTCCTCGGAACGAAAGAATGGCAGGAAATCAAGGGCGCCGCTTCCAACGAAACCTACAACTGGGATTCGAAATCGACCTATGTGCAGAACCCGCCTTATTTCGAAGGCATGACCCGCAAGGCCGGAACGATCGGGAATGTCAGGGGCGCGAAACTGATGGCGCTGTTCGGCGATTCCATCACGACGGACCATATTTCACCCGCCGGTTCGATCAAGAAAGATTCGCCCGCCGGAAAATACTTGATGGAAAACGGCGTGCAGCCTATCGACTTCAACTCCTACGGCTCGCGCCGCGGGAACCATGAGGTCATGATGCGCGGCACGTTCGCCAACATCCGCATCAAGAACGAACTGCTCGGCGGCAAGGAAGGCGGCTACACCAAATATAACGGCGTGGAAATGCCGATCTACGACGCCTGCATGAAGTATCAGGCCGAGGGCACGCCGCTGATCGTGATCGCCGGTAAGGAATACGGCACGGGCTCATCCCGCGACTGGGCCGCAAAGGGCACGACGCTGCTCGGCGTCAAGGCCGTGATCGCGGAAAGCCTGGAGCGTATCCACAGATCGAACCTCGTCGGCATGGGAGTTGCCCCGCTGGTCTTCAAGAACGGCATGACGCGCGCCGACCTCAGGCTTGACGGTTCTGAGACGTTCGACGTGACGGGCCTCGAAGGCGATCTGAAACCGCTGCAGGATGTGACGCTCACCATCACCCGCGCCGACGGCAAAAAGGATGACGTTACGCTTCTTTGCCGCATCGATACGGAAGATGAAATCGACTATATGAAGAACGGGGGCATCCTGCACTACGTTCTGCGCCATCTGGCTTCGGCAAAATCCGTCGCCGCGTAAGGCACAATCATTTCAAAAAGGAGGGCCGAGGATATCCGGCCCTTTTTTCGCGCGCGAAAAGGCAGGCAGGAGGGATTAGGATACCCAGTCTTCTGAATTGAGATCGCCGCTGGCGATCCTGGCCTCGATCTGGGGTTTAAGGATTTTCCTGGCGAATTCCTCGGCCTCGCGCACCATTTTAGGGAAGACGGGGCGGTCGGGGCGGTAATTCACCATGTATTTGCGTTCAAGCCCCGCGATGGCGCTGGAAAGATTCGTGAGGCGTTCGGCGCCGCGCTTGCCCTTGCGGGCGTCGTCGGAAAATCTTTCGATCAGGGATACCTGTCTTTTTTTGTTCGTCATGCCGACGCTGAAGGCAAGCTGTACGCCTTCAAGGAAGGCGGCGGCGACGGTGAGGATCGTCGGGATTCGCACGGGATCGCCGCCTTTACGTTGTCTGACCGTGTAATTGAACGTCGTCTTATGGTTCGCGCCGCGCAGGATAACACCGCATTTCGCCTCCTCGTCCTTCACCGAAACGATGAGCGCGATGTTGGAATCATGTTCGATCTTCATTTCCTTGCCGGCCTGCTTGAAGGCTTTTTCGGCGAAGACGACCGACTGCGCGTAATTGTCGCGGTTCACCGCGTCGCATTGCTCGATGATGTCGAGAAAAGGGTGGCGCGTCCCGTATTCGAAAATGACCCGGCCTTTATAATAGATCGCGCACCAAATATCGGGGTTCCAGTCTTTTTCGTACCCCTTGATAACGTCGTTCCAGAGAGTCGCCCACCGGAAAGGCAAGACGCGCTTCATGATTGCGCCGCGTTCGAAATATTCCTTGCCGATGGCCGCACACAGCCGCACGCAGCTATGCATGTTCTGGGTGCGGACGACAAAGGTTTCTGCCTCTTCCAGCGCCCCCGAATGGACGAGCGGCAGGACCATCCTGTTGCTCAGGACGATCACAGGGGCCTCCCCTGCGTCCGCCGCCGGGTCTTTCAGTGCGAATTTTTCCCGCAGCAATGTGGATTTGAATTCCAGGCTCATGCAGCGAGTCTACCACAGCAAGGCAAGTGACTGAAATTATTTTATTTTTTACTGAACGCAGGTGCGTAGGCAGATTGAAACGGGCGGAAAAAGGCGCGCTCGGTCTCGGCGATGGTTTGCTCTGAGCTGCGGGCGAAAACGCCGGCCAGACTATTTTTGACACCCAGAACGATACCGCTATCGTTTGCCCGGCGATCTTCACACACGGCGGAGGCAATTTCGCCCGCTTCCCAAAGCATGTCGGCGCAGGCACCATAAACCATGCCCATGAATGCCTGCGCCAGGGTCATGCCTAACAGGGAATCTCCTGTCGACGCGGGCTTGTTCGCGGGGTTCATGGGGTGGTTATGATGGTGTTGCTCCATACGCCCCAGAGTATAAGAGGGACGTAAAAAGGCTTTTAAGTTTGCATAAAATTCGAACTAATTTATAGGCCGGTCTTCAGCCCGGCCGGGCGTCGCGGAAAGAGGTTTTTGTGGCGTCCGGGGTGCGGGGCAGCCGCCGTTCTTCATAAAATTTTTACCAACTTCATGATTTGTAAAGTTTTTACAGGCATCATGAGTTTGTATGAGAACTTCCTCATACTGTATCCTGAAAGGATGAGGCTCAGAAGCATGCCACGCGAAGACAGAAGGATATTTTTCGACTACGAGGAAACGTATAAGGCGATTTATTTGCTTTGCGCGCAAAAAGGCCTGCCCAAACCGCCGTCCGGTTACATCATGCGGATGGAGCCGAACCTTGAAAACCCGCTGGAGCTCGACATTTTTCTGGAGAGCAGCCGCAGCGGTTCGATGGAGACCATCAAATACACGAAAGATTTTATCTCCGCCGCGCTGATGATCATGTGCCGGACGATCGGCATTCCCCTGCCAAAAGGGGCCAGCAAGACGCTGGAGCTGCAAAAGGACAAGATCGTCCTGCGTGTGCAGATGCTGCGCTAACGCATTTCCTTTTATAGATTTTTCTTTTTTATCCAGAAAACTTCCCCGTCGGAGTTTTCCGTGCTCAGCCACAGGAAGGGATTCTTGTAGGCGGACTCGAGCGCCGGGCCGCAGCGGCCCAGTTCGCACATCATCCCGCCGCCATCCTTCAGATGATTTTTCGCCTCCGCCATGATGCGGTGGACGATGTCCATGCCGTCGTCTCCGGCGGCGAGGGCCATGGCGGGCTCATGACGGTATTCGGCTGGCAGGCCGTCCATGCCCTCCTTGTCCACATAGGGCGGGTTGGTAAGGATGAGATCATAGGTCTTATCCCCGACCGGGGCGAACAGATCGCCTTCATATAAGGTCACGCGGCCTTCCAGTTCGTGATCGGCGACATTGCGGCGGGCGACGTCCAGCGCGTCCCCCGACAGATCGACGGCGTCCACCGCCGCATTCGGGAAAAGGTAGGCGGCAAGAATGGCGAGGCAGCCCGACCCTGTGCACAGATCCAGCACGCGCTTAACGGATTCATAATCGGGAATGCCGGAAAACCCGTCTTCGCGGCAAAGTATTTCCGCAATGAAGGAGCGCGGCACGATCACCCGTTCATCCACATAAAAGGGAAGCCCCTGTATATAAGCTTTGTTAAGAAGGTAGGAGGCGGGCTTGCGCGTTTCGACGCGGGCTTGCGCGAGCCCGATCAGTTTTTCGCGCTCCGCCGGATCGAGTATCCTGCCCAGGCTTCCGTCCGGATCGTCGATGGGCAGGCCGAGCCCTTCCAGCGCGATAAAGGCGGCTTCGTCATTTTCGTTGTCCGTGCCGTGGCCGTAGGCGATATCCGATTCGCGGAACAGGGCCGTCGCGTAAGTCACGAAATCGCCCAGCGTTTCGATCGTTAGTGCCGTGTTTTCAGGCTTTTTTGAATGTTTTCGCGGGTCGGTGGATATCTTGTCCATCCCTGTCTTCTATCACGAAAAGCCTGAAAACACAGCACTCGCGAGCAGCGAAAAGGCTTCGCAGGCCCAAAAAACGCATTTTTCTCCGTATTTATTGTGTTTCCGTTCATTTTGATGATTGCGTTTTTGAAAATGAGTCGTAGGATATGCGTACTTGAAACCTTATAGAAGGAACTCAAACAATGGCTGCAGCAAAAGCTAAAGCAAAGAAAAAAGCACCGGCAAAGGCCGCCAAAAAGGCCCCCGCCAAAAAAGCATCGGCAAAAAAGGCGCCCGCTAAAAAAGCTCCCGCAAAAAAAGCGGCTGCTCCCGCCAAGCCTGCTAAATTCGTTTCCGTTGCAACGGGTGACGTTGTTACATTGAAACAATTGGCTACCGACCTGTCCCAACTGCACCAGTTGCCGAAAAAGCAGTCGGAAGCCGTTCTGACGGACCTGATCGCACAGATCACGAAGCACATCAAACGCGGCGCAAAAGTACGCGTTCCCGGCTTCGGCATCCTGATGGTGAAACGCACTTCCGCTCGCATGGGTCGCAACCCTGCAACGGGCGAAACCATCAAAATCCCGGCAAAGAAAAAAGTCGCTTTCCGCGTCTCCAAAGACCTGAAAGCCGCTGTTCTCTAGTATTAGAGACCGATTTCAAGAAACCGCCCGCGCGTGAAAGCCGGGCGGTTTTTTACGCCCCCGATGCTTCCTGCGGCGTGTATTTCTTCAAGGCAGCATGCATGCAGGCGATCAGCGAAATCCACAGGACGATGCCGAAGGCGAGATAGAGATATGTTTCCTGCGTCGGGTGCAGGATAAGTTTGGTCAGGGAATCTCCGACGATGCCGCGCACGATCGCGCCGGGGAGAAGGGCGACGAACGTGCCTGTCATGAACGTCGCAAGATTGACCGACGAAAGTCCCGCGATAAAATTCGTCACCATGAAGGGCGGCGCCGGCAGGCTCTGGATGATCACCACCCCGGTAAGGCCGGCTTTTTGCAGTTTCCTATCCACCGGCGCGATTTTGGGGTGGGCGCGCCATTGCGCACCGCCTTTGCGATGCCGTAAAAAATGGCCGACGCCGAAATAGACGGCGGCGTTCACCATTCCGCCGATAAGGGCATAGACGATGCCCCATAGCCCGAACACCATGGCGCAGACGAGGTTCATCAGGATGACGGGAAAGAAGATGAGCGTGCCGAACAGGTAGACGGCGCAGACAAGGGGCAGGGCCCAAGGCGTTCCCCGCGCCTGTTCCAAAAACGCGGCGAGGGAGTCCTTCCACGCGATTTGGTCCTCATACAGGACCGCGCTGAGAAAGATCAGCGCGAAAATCACGACTATGGCGATCCCCGCGCTATAAAGGGCTTTGTTTTTATCGAAATCCATCACGGCCGCTTTCGTGGCCATGAGATCAGACCGCGCGATTGGAACTATAGGATGGCGGCACCGACGGCTGCACGGGGGAGATCAGGCTCGCGCCCTGCAGGGGTTCGTGGTTTCTGACATAAAAACGTTCGCGCATTTTATTGGTGCGGCGGCGCTCCCACTCTGGCGGGAACGGGTTTTTCCAAACGCGCGTGTCGTCGAACAGGCGCTTTGGCGGGGTTGGAATGTTATGCTCTGTGTTCATGCCCTCGCCAACGGCACAAACCGCTCGGGAGTTCCGCGGTGAGGCGGGAACTTTCCGCGCTGCCCTGAGGTAGGTAAAGCAAAAGCTTTCAGAACGAAGGAGTAATATATCATGGGCGCGATCAATTTTCTGGAACTGGTGGACGGCGCGAAATTCCCGATGACGAAGGCCGAGCTTGTGGCATGGTGCGAAGACCGCGGCGCGAGCGAGGAGGCGCTGGACGTTATTCAGGCCTTGCCGCATGTGGAATACACATCCCTCTCTTCGTTCAACCGTGAAATCGGCCTGATCGAAAGCCTGCCCGGCGCACGCATGAATATGTTCGACTCAGATCAGAAAGCGTAAAGCCTTAATCTAATAATCGTTTCCGCCAAGCGGCACGGGCGTGGGCGGGTTTTCTGGGAGGATAGAGGGAACCTGTTCGCGTTGCTGGTCGCGCAATTCTTCCTGCGCTTTTAGGGTATCCTGCTGTTCTTCCATGGCGCGTTGCTGTTGTTCCTGTGGCGATTCCTGTTCGTTTTGCTGTTGCTGATAACCGGATTGCGGCCATTGGCTTCTCTCCGGCTGAGATTCCGAAGCCTGCCCGGGAGTGTCGGACGAAGAGGGCGAAGCGCGATCAGGCGCATCTCGCCCTTCATGGCCTTCCGGAGTATTGTTGCCAAAGGCCGCTTTCACGTTGCGCTCCAGAATGCCGCCTTCCGCACCCGCCAGGGGTTCGCCCGCCGGTGGGCGGCTGCACAGCGCCACACCGAACAGGAGCAAAGCCCCCATCCCGACGATTGCCACCACGCCCACCATCGAACTGACGCTCATGCCCCGCCCCCAATTATAGCGGGCAGGCGCCCGGCTTTGCGGCTGCGGGGACATGTCTTCACTGTCTTCATTATTATGGATGTCGTCGTCGCTCATGCCCCTATGAACGCACGAAGCGGCATTTTGATCCTTTAATTTTGAATACGTTAGTGTTTACCAGTCCTAATCAGATTCGTCGCAGTGTTGGCCAAGGCTTCTGCGCGAATTTTCAAAAACTTGGCATAGGGCTTAGTCCCAGTTTTTGTTACGTTTGGAATACAAGCGCCACCAAAAATAAAATCAATTTTATCTTGGGGGATTTTTGGGA
>DASTUM010000010.1:0-26210 GCA_035759665.1 Micavibrio sp. | reverse complement strand
TATGGACAGACGTCATTTTATCGTGGGAAGCGCCATGGTCGCCGCAGGCGCCGCGCTGGCTTCATCGCTGGGTCTTTCGAAAGCGCGCGCGGAAGCGCCGCAGGGAACGAAGCAGGCACCGGGTTATTACCGCACGAAGGTCGGGTCGATCGAACTCGTCGCTCTGTCGGACGGCGGCATGACGCTGGGCGACGAGTTGATGCTGAAGACCGACGCTGAGACGCTGGCCGCCGCGAGAGAAAAGAATTTCATCAAGGCGGGCAAGGAATTTCCGGCCTATGTGAACGGATACGTCGTCAATACGGGCAAAAAAGTCACGCTGGTCGATACCGGCGCGAAGGGATATGCGGTGACGCTCGGCAATCTTCTTTCCAACCTGAACGATTCCGGCCTCAGTTCGGAACAAGTGGATGAAATCGTGCTGACGCATGCGCACCCTGATCATACGAACGGGCTTCTCGACGACAAAGGCGGGCGGGCTTTCAAGCGCGCCCGGCTGCGTTTGTCGGAAGAAGAACTGAATTACTGGTTCAGCGATGAAAAGATGGCGGCCTTTCCGGACAAGAACGTGATGTTCGATCTCGCCCACAAGAATATCGGCCCGTACAAGGATGCAGGACAGGTAGAGACTTTCAAGCTCGGCGCCGATCTGGGCGGCGGGATTCACAGCCTCGCGTTGCCCGGCCACACGCCGGGTCATACGGGCCTTCGCATCAGCGATGGCAGCGAGCAATTCCTGATCTGGGCCGACCTGATCCATGTTCCGGCGGTGCAGTTCGAGCATCCGGAAATTTCCATCGCCTTCGACACCGATCCCGATATGGCCAAAGCGACACGCACGAAAGTTCTAGCCGAGGCCGCCGCCGACCGCCTGCGCGTTGCCGGAATGCATTTGATATTCCCCGGCATCGGCCATGTGGTAAAGAGCGGCGACGGTTACGCCTTCGCGCCGCAGGCATGGGAAACCGCCGTTTGAGCAAGCCTTCCTTAAACGACATCCAGAGCGCTGCGGTCGATGCGTTGAAAAAGGGAGACGATGTGCGGGCGTTCGATCTGGCCTGCGTCGCTTTGAACAACCCGCAGGCAGGGCGCTTGCCCGCCGTCATTTTCGGGCAGGCCTCGCAAAATCTCCAGCTCTATAAATTCAACCCGTCCGTGCGGCAGGCCATACTGGCGTATCTGGAGCAGGAGCGCGTCGATCACAGCTACGCGCACAATATGTGGACGGCGATGCTGACGCTCGATCCCGTTTTTCAGGAGCTTATGGCCGTGGTGCAATCCCGCAAAGTCACCGTGGACGATTGGCTCCGTATAGAGCCGGCGCTGCAAGATTCGTTTTTGACCAGGGGCTTGCAGAAATTGATCCTCCGCAATCCCACATACGAACTCTTCTTCCGGAATATCCGCAAGCTCGTCCTGATGGAGCTTTGGCCAGCAGGATTGCTGAAGACGAAGAACCTGCCGTTTCTATGCGCGCTGGCGGAGCAATGCTATTCTAACGAATATGTTTATGCCTTAAGCGCGGAAGAAGAGAAGGCTTTGGCAAGCCTGCCGCACGACAATCCTGTCAGCGTTGCAATTCTGGGGTGCTACAGGCCTCTTTGCGACGCCGGGATCGATCACAGACTCTCAGCCGTCGCCGCCTTCCGGAGCCTGGTGCGGGTTCAGGTGCTAGAGCCGCGACGCGAGGCGGAGCTGATGGAAGGGATCAGGCGCGAAGGGGCGATCGAAGATTCTGTTTCGCAAAATGTACGCGCCATGTATGAGGAAAATCCTTATCCGCGCTGGCAGAGTATCGACCTTCCCCTGAAGAAGAGGGAGGGCATTACGGGCAGGATGCTGATCGCCGGATGCGGCACGGGCCGCACGGCCACGCAAATGGGCAATGTGTTTCCGAATGCGCAGATCGTCGCCTGCGATATTTCGCGCCGGTCTATTTCCTATGCGATGCGTATGGCGGAAAAATTCGGCAACGGGCATGTGCAATTCCTGCAACAGGACATCATGACGATCGATCAAATGGAAGGACGTTTCGACGTGGTGGAATGTTCAGGTGTCCTTCACCACATGGCTGATCCCGTCGCTGGATGGGAAAAGCTGCTGACGAAGCTGGAGCCCGACGGGATGATGCTGGTTTGCCTTTACAGCGAGAAGGCACGGGAAGATGTGAAAGCCGTGCGGGATTATATCGCAGGGCGCGGGATGGAACCAACGGCGGAAAATATCCGCGCTTTGCGGGCGGAAATTTTGGACACGCCGGGACATCCGCTGGCGCGGATTTTGCGCTCCCGCGATTTTTACACGCTTTCCGAAGCGCGCGATCTGGTGTTCCATATTCAGGAAACGACATACTCGCTGCCGATGATACGCAAGATTGTCGACGGGCTCGGCCTTGAATTCATCCGGTTCAAAAATCCGGACAACCGTACTCCCCGTCTTTATGCCGCGCGCTATCCTGACGATCCGGACATGAACGATCTGGATCATTGGCACGAATTTGAACAAGACCATCCTCTGACTTTTTCGGGCATGTACAAAATGATTTTCAAGAAAAAAGGGGCGAAGGTCAGCGAGGCCGCGCAATCCATGATTCAGGTCGCTTATTCCGGCTGATGCTGGACAAAAGGGGCGAATACGATCCATAATGCCGCCATAATATTCGTCCAGGAAGGTTGTCATGAAAATTCGCTCTTTGATTCTCCTCTCGGTTTCCTCGGTCATGATGATGTCGGCCTGTACGCCGCTCGGCATGGCGACGGGCGCGGCGGCGGGCGTCGGTACGGCGGCCTCGAAAGAAGGCGGCATCGGCGGCGCGTTCACGGACGCGGGCATCAAGGCGAAGATCAACGATGCATGGCTGCAATACGACATTAATACCTTCTCCAAGCTTTCGACCACGGTCAATCAGGGACGCGTGCTTCTGACCGGCGTGGTGCAAAACCCCGAAGACCGCGTCGAGGCCGTGCGCCTCGTCTGGCAAGTGGATGGCGTCAAGCAGGTGATGAACGAGATCCGCGTGGCGGACAGCGAAGGCGCGCCCGGCTATGTCCGCGATACGTGGATCACGACGCGCCTGCGGACGGCTCTGACGTTCGAGAAGAACGTGCAGTCGCTTAACTATTCCATTGATACAGTGCAGGGCGTCGTCTACCTGATGGGCGTTGCCATGAATCAGCAGGAACTGGACAAGGTACTGCAGATCGCGCGCACGATCCCGAACGTCAAGCAGGTCGTGAACTACGTAAAGATGGTGGGTGAGCCCGTCACGCAGCAGGGCGTCACGCAATGACGTTCGACGCCCGCGCTGTGTTAAGCGAAAGCGCCGGGAAAGACGATTCTGAACTCAACCTTTTGACTCTCGCGCTGGCTTTCGCCGCACCTGCGCATGAGGGTATCAGCATCGACAAATATTTCAGCCATGGCACGAAGATCGCAGGCGAAGTCGGGGAGCGTTATATCGCCCTGATGAATGCCGGCGCGGACGACGATGCGGGCACTCAGCTTGCCGCCCTGAAACATATTCTCCACGACCGGGAAGGCTATACGGGCGATACCGAAACCTATGACGATCTGCAAAACGCCGACATGATGCGCGTGATCGACCGCCGCAAGGGGCTGCCGATTTCGTTGTGCATTCTCTATATCAGCGCAGGCCGCGCCAACGGCTGGCAGGTGGACGGGCTGAATTTTCCGGGTCATTTCCTTGCCCGTATCGAACACCGCGGGCAGCGCCTTATTTTCGATCCGTTCAACGGATGCGCCGTCATGGAGGCCCCCGAGCTGCGTAAGCTTCTGAAGAAAGTGCACGGCGGCAGTGCCGAACTCTCCGCCGATTATTACCTTCCCTGCAGCAACCGCGATACGCTGATCCGCCTTGAGAATAATGTGAAGCTACGCCTGATAGACGCCGAGGATTACAAGGGCGCGCTGGACGTTATCGACCTGATGCGGGTCTTCGACCCGAACGAATACCGTCTCTTGCTGGATGCGGGCGTCTTATATGTCAGGACGGGGCAGACCGCGGCGGCGGCTGATGTTCTGGAAAAATACATTGAGATTGCCCCGGGCGCACAAGACCGCCGTGACGCTGAAGCCATCCTTCGTTCCCTGCGCGATCCCGTTCATTAGCGTTTGCCGCTTTGTGGATTAAATGTGTGTAGAATAAGGCATTGTTATGAGGGGACTTGTCAGCTTCATGCTTCGGGAATACAAGAGTCCAAAGGAACCGAATCAAAGACTCAAACGTATTCTGTCCAAGGCCCTCAACTATTTCATTTTTAAAGGAGTTTTTTCAATGCTCATCCGCTTGCTTGCAATCGCCCTACTGGCCACATCGCTCGCAGCCTGCTCTTCCACGAAAGACGAAGATGCCGGCGGCGTAACGGTTGGCGAGCGCGTTGACGGTCAAGGCCCGCTCGATGGAACCGGCGTTTATGGCGACGGCTCTGTAAGCGGCTCTGCCGTCCCCGGCAGTCAGGAAGACCTCGCCACCAATGTCGGCGACCGCGTCTTCTTCGCTTATGACTCTTCGGACCTCGCTCCCGAGGCCCGCGACACGCTGAACCGTCAGGTCGAATGGCTGAACCGCTATCCAAACCTGCAAATCACGATCGAAGGTCACTCCGACGAACGTGGTACGCGTGAATACAACATCGCGCTGGGCGACCGTCGTGCCAACACGGTGAAGAACTACCTCGTTTCGATGGGTATTCCTTCTTCCCGCGTCAACACGATCAGCTACGGTAAAGAGCGTCCGGCCGTTGTCGGCTCCGATGCTTCTTCCTGGGCCCAGAACCGCCGCGGCGTGACGACCGTTCAGTAATGAGCGCATCCGTTCCCGGATATAAAAGACAGGCATGGGCACAAAGGATTTTTCCTTTGTGCCTTTGCGGTCTTGTAGGGGCTTCGCTGCTGGCCACGGCCCCTGCTTTCGCGCAAAGTGACGTTAACAACCGCATCAAGCGGCTGGAGAACGAAATCGACACGCTTTCCCGCGCTGTATATAAAGGCGACATGCCGCCGCCTTCTGCAGGGGATGGGATATCGGAGGCGACCGCCAATATGCAGTCGCGCCTTTCGCAAATGGAAAACGACCTGCGCACACTGACCGGCAAGGTCGAGCAGCAGGCCTTTGACACGCAGCAGGTACAACAAAAACTTGACGCGCTGGAACAGGATTCCCGTATGCGCCTCGACGCCATCGAAGCCCAGCTTCGCGGCGGCGCGCAGGCCGCGCAGCAGCAAAATCCGGTGCCGCCGCAAACGCAGCAACCCGCCATCGATCCGAATGTCGTGATTGGCAGCGACCAGCCGCCGATGCCCGCCGCCACTCAGAACGATTCCGCCGCGAATGTTACCGGCGAGGAAACCGGAACGGGCGCGGCAACCGATGCCGCTGGCCTGTACGAGCAGGGCTTCGCCCAGATCAAACAGGAGAATTATACGGGGGCCGAAAAATCCTTCGCCCAGTTCATGAAAGATTATCCGACCCATGCGCTTGCGCCCAACGCGCTGTACTGGCTCGGCGAAACGTATTATGTCCGCAAGGACTACGACAAGGCCGCCCGTGCCTTTGCCGAGGCGTACCAGAAATATCCCGACGGGCCGAAAGGCGCGGACAATCTCTTAAAGCTCGGCATGTCCTTGTCGGGTAAAGGGGAGAAGGATAGCGCGTGCGTAGCGCTCGCCCAGCTCAGGAAGGAGTACCCCAAAGGGCCCGGGCCTGTCCTGAAACGCGGCGAGCAGGAAATGAAGGCGCTCGGCTGTCCGGAGTGACCCTTCCGCCGATGACAAGGCCGAGGCTTCGCGCTATAGAGGGGCATGGGTTTTTCCTATTCAGATTTTATTGAGGCCATGGAGGCCCTGCCGGACATTCCGGCGGGGGAAGGCGTCGCCGCAGGGGTTTCCGGCGGGCCGGATTCCATGGCGATGCTCTGGCTGCTCTCGCGCTGGGCGGGGGAGCGCGGTATTTCCGTTATGGCTTACACGGTCGATCACGGCCTGCGCCGCGAGTCAGCGGATGAGGCGCGCGCGGTAGGCGCATGGGTGAAAGACTGGCCGAATGTGACGCATGAGGTTCTGGTGTGGGAGGGAGAAAAACCCGGCAGCCGTATTCTCGAAGAGGCAAGAAGCAAACGATACGCGTTGATGGCGGCGGCGATGAAGGAAGAGGGCGCCGCCTATCTTTTTATCGCGCATCACCGGGACGACCAGGCGGAAACTTTCCTGATCCGCCTTGCGAAGGGCAGCGGGCTCGACGGTCTGGCGGGAATGCGCGCCGCGCAAAAAATGGAGAGCGGAATTACGCTTTTGCGGCCTTTGCTTGATGTTCCGAAGGAAAAGCTGATCCTGCTGTGCAAGGAGAACGGCGTTCCCTATGTCGATGATCCGACGAATAAAAATGAACGCTATCTGCGCCCGCGTCTGCGCGCAGCGCAAGGCATATTGGAAGAAGAAGGACTCAGCGCCAAGCGTCTTGGCCTGACGGCAAAACGTCTTGGCCGCGCCTCGTCGGCGCTGGCGCAACTTGCGAACGGACTTTTCGCGGCGGCGCTGAAAGAAAGGCGCGGCGAGGGTTTCGTTTTCGATTACGGCGTTTTGCAGGCCGCGCACGAGGAGCTTGTTTTGCGAGTCTTTCTTTATGCGATGGATGAACTGCGTCCGGGCGGGGATTACGGCCCGCGGCTGGAAAAGGCGGAAAAGCTGACCGAGCGCATCCTGCACGATCCCGCATTCAAAGGGGCGACGCTGGGCGGGTGCATCTTTGCAAAGGACGCAAAAAATGCGACATTAGTGGTTGGAAAGGAATGATTTTCTTGCGCCCGTTCATCTTCGTCCCTAGCCTGGCTCTCACCCTTCTTGTTTGCGCTCTTCCCGCGTCCGCGAACGAAATGTCGCCGCTGCGCCATTTCCTGTGGGGGACGACGCCTGAAGAAGTGCGCAAATTCGAAACCGCGACCTTCTACAACAAGGACGAGACTTCGGAATATTACGTCGAGCCGCTGGATGGCTACAACCGCACCATCCGCTATGACTTCCGCGACGGCAAGCTATGGCGCGGCTATTACGGTTATAACGACCTGCATCACCCAGATCCGATGGAGATCCTGCGCAGGGCCGCCGATTTCGAACTCGCCCTCGAACAAATTTACGGCAAGCCGACGACGGACGAGCTGGTCTGGAAGCGCGACCGGTATCAGGGTGATTCCCGCTGGCTGGGCTCGGCGATGAGGGCAGGGGACGTCATTGTGCGGGCCACATGGGAGCTGCCGGGCACCAGGGTCGTGATGGAAGCCTATCACAACGCCGATTTCTATGAGCTTCATTATACAGCGGAAAAATACGAACCGTCCAAGGAGATGGATCAAAGCCGCAATATCCTGAACCTGCCGCAAACGCAGAAAACGAAGCCTTAACCCAGACTTATGGTATACTAGAAACAAGGCGGAAAGCGGCTTGTTTCTTTGGACAGGCGCGCTATTTCCCCCTAATATCGGGCAAGGTTTCTATAAAGATAAGGATATATCGTCGTGAACGGTTTCGGTCGCAATCTGATGTTCTGGCTCGCCATCGGCTTTATGATGGTTTTCCTCTTCAACGTCTTTCAGGGCGCTCAGCCAACGAACGGCGTTTCAGGCCGCGCCGAAATGATGGCTTATTCCGATTTCATGGCCGAGGCGAAAGCCGGGCGCATTTCCGACGTCACCATCAAGGGGCAGGAAGTGAACGGCCATTTTACCTCGGGCGGCGAGGCGTTCAAGGCCCGCGTTCCCGCCAATGAAAATGTCGTCGACCGCCTCTCTGGCACCGGCGTGCGGATTACCGCCGAAGCCGAAGATCCCGAAAAAGTAAGTGCCATGGGCATCCTGATCTCGTGGTTCCCCATGCTGCTGCTGATCGGCGTGTGGATTTTCTTTATGCGCCAGATGCAGGGCAAAGGCGGCGGCGGAGCGATGGGCTTCGGCAAATCGCGCGCGCGCCTCCTCACCGAAAAACATGGCCGTGTGACGTTCGAGGATGTCGCGGGGATCGATGAAGCCAAAGTCGAATTGCAGGAGATCGTCGAATTCCTGAAAGACCCGCAGAAATTCCAGCGCCTCGGCGGTAAGATTCCCAAAGGCGCGCTGCTTGTCGGCCCCCCGGGAACGGGTAAGACGCTGACCGCGCGCGCTGTCGCGGGTGAGGCGAACGTGCCATTCTTTACGATTTCCGGCTCCGACTTCGTCGAAATGTTCGTCGGCGTCGGCGCATCCCGTGTCCGCGATATGTTCGAACAGGCGAAAAAGAACGCGCCCTGCATCATTTTCATCGACGAGATCGACGCCGTCGGCCGTCATCGCGGCGCGGGCCTTGGCGGCGGGAACGACGAGCGCGAACAGACCCTCAACCAGTTGCTGGTGGAGATGGACGGGTTCGAGGCCAATGAAGGCGTCATCCTGATCGCCGCGACCAACCGTCCCGACGTTCTCGACCCCGCGCTGCTGCGCCCGGGCCGCTTCGACCGCCAGATCGTAGTGCCGCTGCCAGACGTGAAGGGCCGCGAGAAAATACTCGGCGTGCATATGAAGAAAGTGCCGCTGTCCCAGAATGTCGTGGCCTCCACGCTCGCGCGCGGAACGCCCGGATTTTCCGGAGCCGACCTTGCGAACCTCGTGAACGAGGCCGCGCTGCTCGCCGCCCGCCGCGGCAAGCGCGTCGTCGGCATGCAGGAATTCGAAGATGCCAAAGACAAGGTCATGATGGGCGCCGAGCGCAAATCCATGGTCATGACGGAAAACGAGAAAAAGCTGACCGCCTATCACGAAGCCGGCCACGCCGTCGTCGCCCTGCACGAGGAAGAATCCGACCCGATCCACAAGGCGACGATCATTCCGCGCGGCCGCGCGCTCGGCATGGTGATGCGTCTTCCCGAAGGCGATCGCATTTCCATTTCCAAGGCGAAGCTCAAGGCCGACCTCGCCGTCGCCATGGGCGGGCGGATCGCCGAGGAAATCATCTTCGGCCATGAGAAAGTGACGACGGGCGCAAGCTCCGATATCCGCATGGCGACCGAAATGGCGCGCCGGATGGTGACCGAATGGGGCATGTCTGACAAGCTCGGCCCGATCCTCTATTCCGCGAACCAGGAAGAAGTGTTTCTTGGCCATTCCGTGGCGCAATCGAAGAACCTCTCCGATGACACGGCGGCGATCATCGATTCCGAGATCAAAAATATCGTCCAGACGGCCTATGCTCGGGCAACGGAAATCCTGACCACGCATATGGAACAGCTTCACGCTGTCGCCAAGGCGCTGCTCGAATATGAAATGCTGAGCGGCGACGAGATCAAGGCGCTCCTGCGCGGCGAGCCAATCATCCGCGATTCCGGCGACGAGCCGTTAAATTCCGGTCCCCGCTCATCCGTTCCTTCCAGCAGCGGCGGCATGGGCAATATCGGCACGCAGGGCGCGTAACGAATGCGTTTCGCTATCCTGCTCCTTTCTGTGATGGGAATTTCCACCCAGGCCATGGCGGAAAAAGCCTGTACGCAGATCGGCTGTTATGACGGCCTTACCTTGAATGTAGCGCCGGATTATAAATGGAAATGGGGATTCTACGAAATGCAGTTCCTTCTGGAAGGGCGTTCCGTGAGCTGCAAGGGGCAGTTGCCGCTGAAGAAATGCGAGGACGGTCCGTCCTTTACGTGCAGCAGCGATATCGTCACGATCGGAGAGAGCGGCTGCGCGCTTCCTGAATCCGCGCATGGTATTTCCACGATCCATATCAGCGACACGCCGCGACGCATGATGGTCGCCATAAAGCGCGGCGGACAGAATGTCGTCGTCCGCACGCTCAATCCCGAATATCTGAAATCGCAGCCGAACGGCCCTGAATGCGGGCCGATCTGCACGACGGCCTCGTATAATCTCCTCACCGCCGATTAAGCGCAAAGAACCAGCTTAATTCGACCAGAGAATGCGCCGCCCCGATACGGTGCAGCGAATTTTCAGAGATTTGCTCCATCCGGAGGCGAGCCGTCTTTTCATGTTTTTGAACACGGGAAGGCCCGGCGGTCGTGCCAGCCTCTGTGCGGCTCTGAGAAATATAAGTCTGACATTCATGTTCTTCCTTATCTTGCGGGCAGCGGATTGCGCATATATGCGAAGAGGGAGCATGGCAGAGGCTAACCCCCTGACATTTCAAGAATCGATCTTGTTCGAAAATGCGGAAACTATTCGCGGTAAATGCGCTTCGCCATGTTCGATTCTCCCATGTTCGTTTTTTATATTTTATTTATAGATTCTTTATATTTCATTGCTTGGCCAAAGTCAATGAAATTCACTTCGGGGTTGATATATAAGGCTTGCTTAAAGATCGAAAATCAGGCGGCTGGTGATGGAACGCCCTGTTGTGAGCGGCGGCTTCGGTGTTTTCGACGTAATTGATTCGATAGAACAGCGATAGCTGCTCAGCCGTTTCGATGTCCGAGGGCGATGATGAAAATTGCCGGTTCGGATAGTCTGTAATGTCTTTCGTTTCCAGCCCGAGGCCGTCGAACAGGTCGGTCAGGCGGCTTCATAATGATCCCATAGTTCGTCGGATTTTTCGCCCGGCGCGTGGGGCGTGGCGTTTTGGCCCGCCTTGGTCATGACGTAGAGATGGGATTCGATTTTTTTATTCCAGTCCTTGGGAATAGATTGAATTTCCGTTATATTTCGCTCATCTTGCCTTGAAAATATCCTCCAATCCTATGGCAAAAGGTCTAATTTTAGTTTAAGTTCCAAGAACATGAGTACGACCCGCCGCTATTTCGGAACCGACGGTATCCGCGGAACCGCCAACACCCCGCCCATGACGGCGGCCATGGCTTTGCGCGTGGCGCAGGCCGCCGCCTATGTCCTCAAGGCCAAGCAGCAGGGCGCGGTGATGAACCGCGTCGTGATCGGCAAGGACACGCGCCTTTCGGGTTATATGCTTGAGCAGGCGCTCGGCTCCGGTTTCGTGTCGATGGGGATGGAGGTCGTCTTTACCGGCCCTGTGCCGACCCCCGCCATCGCCATGCTGACGCGGAGCCTTCGCGCCGATATGGGCGTGATGATCTCGGCTTCGCATAATCCTTATCAGGACAATGGCATTAAATTGTTCGGGGCCGACGGTTACAAGCTCTCGGATGCGCTCGAAACCGAAATTGAATCCGCTCTGGAAATGGACCAGACGGAACTTCTTCCCGACGCCGACCAGATCGGCCGTGCCTGGCGCATGGACGACGCGCCGGGGCGCTATATCGAATTTCTTAAAGGCGGAATGCAAAAGGGCGCGAGCCTTTCCGGCCTGAAAATCGTTGTCGATTGCGCGAATGGCGCCGCTTATAAAATCGCTCCGCAGATTTTGTGGGAACTGGAGGCCGAGGTCATCGCCATCGGCGACAGGCCTAATGGCCGAAACATCAACGATAAATGCGGCGCGACCGATACGGCGGCCCTGCAAAAGAAGGTGGTCGAGGAAAAGGCCGATATCGGTATCGCGTTGGACGGTGACGCCGACCGCCTGATTATTGTCGATGAAAAAGGCAGCAAGATCGATGGCGACCAGATCATGGCGCTCCTTGCCTTGACGATGAAAGAGCGCGGCGCGCTGGCACACGATACGATCGTGGCGACGGTGATGTCCAATCTCGGCTTTGAAAAATTCCTGATGGGCAAGGGCGTAAGGCTGGAGCGCGCACCGGTGGGCGACCGGTATGTCGTCGAAAAAATGCGCGAGGGCGGGTTCAACCTTGGCGGCGAGCAATCGGGCCATATCGTCCTCTCCGATTTCGGCACGACGGGCGACGGGCTTCTTGCCGCCATGCAGGTTTTGTCTGTCGTCCAGCGATCCGGCAGGAAGACGAGCGAGGTGTGCAATCTCTTCGCGCCAATGCCGCAGATATTGAAGAATGTAAGATACGCCCGGGAAAAACGCCCGCTTGACGACGATGCCGTGAAGGCCGCCATCGGCGATGCGGAAAAGACCTTGTCGGCTTCGGGAAGGCTTCTCATCCGCAAGTCGGGAACCGAGCCCCTCATCCGCGTAATGGCGGAAGGAGAGGACGAAAACAAGATCACCAAGATCGTCGGGGATCTTTGCGCCGTGATCGAAAAGGCCGCCGGATGAAAAAGGTCAGCGGCATGAGCTTCGGTGTCCGCTTTTACCGCCGCGCCGCTCCCAAAAGCGCGGCGAAAGAAGCGCAGCAGGAGGCAAACTGCGAAGAGACATTGAAAAACATTCCCGACCAAGTACCACAGACCACCGCCGCGAAACCCGCGTCCGTTTTCAGGCCCGCGAAAATCGCCAAAGAGCGGATGCTCCGCGAAGCCGCGATGACAGGCGATTGTTATATTATCCGCAACCTCGTCATGGATGGCGTCGATCTCGATACGCGCGATGCGTCAGGGCGCACGGCGCTCAACATCGCCACGCAGTACAACCAGAAAGAGGCGATCAAAACGTTGCTCGCAGCTCGCGAAATGCGCCGCATGGCAAAGCTGGGCGAATTGCCGGAAACAAGTTTTTATGGCAGATTTAAAGAAAAAACCGCCGACTATTAATATTACATAATTCTTTGACTTAAACCCGGTGATTGTCTAGTTTGCGGTCATGCCCGAGAAAAAATGGTCGATATGGCTGGCGGAAAGGCCGGTTGTCGCGAACGCGAAAAAGGATACCGAAAAATACGGCAGGCCTTTTTCCCATCCATTCCTTATTTTGAAAGACTGCTTCGACACGACACGCGGGGAAATTCACGGGACGTGGGGGAACTGGCCGAGGCGCGGCCTGTCTGACAAGCCGGGCAAATTGTTCGACCATTTTACAGGGGCGGTCTGCAACAACCGCACGGCCTATGCCGTGTCAAAAGTGACAAGGCCCGTCTATCCGCTGGCTGTTCTTTGTTCCCTCGACGATAAATTCATTCCGCGGCCGAACATAGAAAAACAGAAGGTTTGTTCCGGCGAGAGGCAGCGCGTCATGGAACGCTGGACGATTCTTAAAGAAGCGTTTCCTCACATGAACGCATACCGTTTGCCCTTCTTCCGCTATGCCATGCGGGGCAGCGGCCTCGCCAATTGCCAGATCATGTTGCGGGCGGCGCTGGAAAAGACCGGGGCCATCGACTATATTCCCGACTTGCGCCTGGCACAGACAGGTTGGACAGCCCCTTCCAAAACAGCTATAGGAAATGCGCTATGAGCAAAACGCATTCATCCCTGCTTCCAAACGGTTTAATTGATCTCCTGTCGCCCGGCGCTGAAAGCGAGGCACGGGTTATCGCGTCTTTCATGAAGGAATTCTCGGCCTTCGGTTACGCCCGCGTTAAGCCGCCGCTGGTGGAATTTGAAGAAAGCCTGCTCGGCGAAGGGCCCGGGCAGACGCTGGTGCGCCAGACTTTTCGCATGATGGACCCCGTATCGCAGCGCATGATGGGCGTGCGCGCCGACGTAACCGCCCAGATCGCAAGGATCGCAACATCGCGCCTTGCCGACGAACAGCGTCCGCTGCGCCTTTCCTATGCCGCCGACGTTCTACGCGTGAACGGGACGCAGCTTCGTCCCGAGCGGCAATTCTGCCAGGTCGGGTGCGAGATGATCGGCGCCGATTCCCTGATGGCGGATGTCGAAACGCCACTGGTCGCATTGAAGGCCCTGTCGTCCATCGGGATCGGAAAGTTGTCCGTGGATCTTACCGTGCCGACGCTGGTCGCGCATATCTACGATGAAACCCGAACGGATGAGGAGATGCGCGAAACGCTCAACGGCCTGATCGAAAAGCGCGACCGCGACGCGATTGCCGCGCAGGGCGGCGAGGCCGCGAAACTGATCGTCGAATTAATGCTGCGCAAGGAAGGCTTCGACAAAATCGCGCTGCCGAAAAACGCCAGGGCGGATATGAATCGTATTCTGGCGGTGGCGGGGGAATTGCAATCCGCGCTGAACATATACGGATTGAACGACGTACAGATCACCATCGACCCGCTGGAGCGCCGCGGCTTCGAATACCAGACGGGTGTGAGTTTTACGTTGTTCGCCATAGGTGCTCGCGGGGAAATCGGGCGCGGCGGACGTTACGATGTCGCGGCGCGGGGCAAGGCCGCCGAAACGGCGACGGGATTCACTTTATATATGGACACGATTCTGCGCGTGGCGCCGCCTCTCGAGGAGCCCAGACGCCAGAGCGTTTCCGCCGACGCCTCGTGGGAGGATGTAAAAGCTTTGCAAGATCAAGGGATTCAGATCAGTCGCCGGCACGATTATTGACATAAGCTTTCCCGTTCGCTATCACTGGCTTGTTCCCAACAAGGAGTAAGCTGCGTATGGCGCACAAACACAACGTCTTCGACAAAGAACACAACGTTTATAGTGCCGAGCGGCATGACAAGCCGGATCGGATTCGGGCAAAAGAACTGAAGTCCAGATTCAACGCGCCTGTCAGCGCTGACGATGTGGAACCGCAGCGCGAAACATTGAAGTTGCTGCCATCCGAGAGGAAAAAAGCCGCCAAGCCGAAAAAGCAAACAAGCGTCGATCTCAGCTTCTCTGTTGCTTCTGACAAGACGCAGGCCAAGCTGGATAAATTGCTGGCTGGGGCCAGCGGGGAAAGCAAGTTCGTTTTCGACCCCGTATATGTAGCCCAGCCGCAGAAGGGCAGCGTTTATGTTTATCCGGGATTAGGTCCTGTTAAGTGCGGAGGCCTCGAGTCCATGGTCATCGCCGGACAGAAAATAACCGTTTTTTCCTTCAGCGAATTAAGTGTGACGGGATCGACTGTGATACGTGTTGTAGGAAACAAGATCGAAGAAAAGCGTATACGTGAACTTGCGCCGGCAAAGGTTCTGGACGACTTCGTCCGCAAACTCGGCAAAGGTAAGGGGGCTATCCCCGGATTTCCGCGTCAGCCCAACCATCAAAAAGCTTTATTTGAAAAGACCCGGCTTTCATCGAATTTATCCGATATGCTCCGTTTGCTCAACCATGCTTTCACGGGTAAAAAGAAGATCATCGACTACACCGGCCTTGAAATTAGGTTCGCTAATTCCGTCATCGGCCAGATCGCCGCAGAGTATGCGCATGTAAAGGTCGTTCCTCTGGATGATGCGGCGGCCTTGCTTAAATGTGCCGTGGGGATTCCGACGATCAAGCAGCTCAAGAACTATCAGGACGGCAGGGGACGCCGCTACGACCCCTCCTAGAATCCTGTTGCCCCCGAGGGGTTCTTCCCTTACAACCTCAAAGGAAAAAGAAGGGGTTCCTTATGGCAAACGTTGCGGTGGTCGGCTCCCAATGGGGCGATGAAGGCAAAGGCAAGATCGTTGACTGGCTGTCCAGCCGCGCCGATGTCGTCGTGCGGTTTCAGGGCGGCCACAATGCGGGCCATACGCTTGTCATCGACGGCGTCACCTACAAACTCTCCCTGCTGCCAAGCGGCATCGTGCGCAAAGGCAAGCTTTCCATTCTCGGCAACGGCGTCGTCGTCGATCCGTGGGCGTTTCTGAAAGAGATCGAAAACATCCGCGCCAAGGGCGTGGAAGTCACGCCGGAAAACCTGATGGTCGCGGAAAACGCGCCGCTGATTCTTCCCATTCACGGCCATATCGACCGCGCCATCGAAGAAGCGCGCGGCGACAGGAAAATCGGCACGACGGGCCGCGGCATCGGCCCGGCCTATCAAGATAAGGTCGCGCGCCGCGGCCTGCGCGTTTGCGACCTCGAACATCCGGAGGTCGTGAAGGACAAACTGGAAGCGCTGGTATCGTACAACAACGCGCTGATGCGCGGCTTCGGCTGGGAAGAAGTCAACGCGGAAGATATCTATAATTCGCTGATGGGCATTGCCGACCAGATTTTGCAATATAAAGGCGTGGTGTGGAAGCGGCTTGACCAGGCCAAATACAACAATGAAAAAGTACTGTTCGAAGGGGCGCAGGGGCATATGCTCGACGTCGATCACGGCACATATCCGTATGTCACGTCCTCGAACATCGTTGCGGCGCAGGCGGCGGTCGGTTCCGGCATCGGCCCGCGCAATATCGGGTATGTACTGGGGATTACAAAGGCTTATACGACCCGTGTCGGCTCCGGCCCGTTCCCGACGGAGCTCTTCGACGCCATCGGCGATAAGATCGGCGAGAAGGGCCATGAATTCGGCACGGTCACAGGGCGCAAGCGCCGCTGCGGCTGGTTCGACGCCGTGGCGGTGCGCCAGGCCGTGAAAACGGGCGGCATCGACGGTATCGCGCTGACGAAGCTCGACGTTCTCGACGGGTTTGACGAACTCAATATCTGCGTCGGCTATGAACTGGACGGCGGAAAAATCGATTATTTCCCCGCTTCGCAGGTTCACCAGGCGAATGTAAGGCCGATCTACCGCACCGTCCCCGGCTGGAAGGAATCCACCTTTGGCGCGCGTAGCTGGGCGGATCTCAATGCCTCGGCCATTAAATACATAAGACTGATCGAGGAATTGATCGAAGCGCCGGTAACCCTGCTGTCCACCAGCCCCGACCGGGACGACACGATTCTGGTACAGGACCCGTTCTTTGGCTGATGTGCCAGCCGTCCGTGGACTTTTGCCGTAATCCGTTTACAATAGATTAAGCCTATTCGGGCATTCTTAATTCTTTAACCACGATCAGGTTCAAAGATTCATGTCAGACGTCACGGTTCAGGATGAGCCGGTAAAAAAGGCGGAAAGCCCGCCCGTCGCTCCGCCGCCTCAAACAAGTGCTTTGGCGGGGGATGTGGTTTTCAATGAAAGCATCACCATTAATGCCGGCAGCAGGCTGCCGCAATATGACAGAGGCCTCGTCAAAGCCTATACGGCCTCCGGCACGAACAAGGCTCCGGCCAATCTTTTCGCGCTGATCTGTGAAGATCACCTGACGCCGCGCATTCATAAGGCATCGAATTACGCGGCGATTGTAAATCCCTCGCTTACCCATCTGGCGGCTTCGGGCGTGGTCGACTGGACGCCGGCGGGGAAAGAAAAATACTGCTTTATCTATAAGCACTCGCTGGGAAACCCCTTGATGAAGGACGATCTTCGCGGCGCGCTTGGCATGAAGCCGGATGTAGCTCTCAATGCCGTCATCCGCCCGCTCGTGAGCGTTCTGGCCGACCTGCGCGATAAGGATATTTTCCATGGAAACATCCGTGTTTCCAATATTTTTGACGGCGGATCGAAAAACATCGAACGCGCGGTGCTGGGGGAATGTTTGTCTTGCCCGGTTTCCTATCTCCAGCCTGTCCTCTATGAGACGATCGATCGCGCCTTATGCGCGCCTATAGGCCGCGGCCCGGGCACGTCGCAGGACGATATTTACGCGCTGGGCGTTTCGCTGGCCATGATGCTCCGCCATTCCGATCCCATGGAAGGGTTGAGCGATGAGGAAATCATCGAGCGCAAGATGGAGGAAGGAAGTTATTCCGCCCTTCTGGGAAAAGACCGTCTGACAGGTCAAATCCTGGAGTTGATGCGCGGTCTTTTGTATGACGATGAAAACCAGAGATGGACGATCGACGAAGTCATGGTATGGCTTGACGGACGCAGGCTCAGCTCCAAGCAAACTTCCCGCCGCGTTAAGGCGAACCGTCCCGTGACGTTCCAGGGAAAGAAATATTCGCGGCCCGAACTTCTCGTCAACGACTTTAAAAAGAATCCCGGCGAGGCGCGCCAGCTGATTGAAGATGGCGAACTTGAACAGTGGCTTTCCCGCGCTCTTGAGGACAAGCCCGCCACCGCCCGCTTTGAAAATGCTGTGAGGCTCGCGGAAGAAGGCGGGAAAGGTTCGGACTATCCGGAACGGCTCGCCACGAGGGTGAGCATCGCTCTCCATCCCGAAGGGCCGATCAGTTATAGAAATATCAGCGTCTTGCCCGAAGGCGTGGGGCCGGCTTTGACTGAAGCGTTCATCATGAAGCGCGATCTTCAGTCCTATCATGATTTCTTCATGAATTATTTTATCACCCAATGGATCGATTGCCAGGCCAAGAACGTCCCCGATGTGAGCAACCTCGTCGGGCGTTTCGACAGTGCCCGCGCGTTTCTACGCATCAAAGGGCTGGGCGGAGGCCTTGAAAAATGCATTTATGCTATGAATCCCGAAGTGCATTGCCTGTCGGAAAAGGTTGCAAAATTCTATATTCGCTCACCGGAAGACCTTATGCGGGCATATGAAAAGATTTCCGCGAACTCGAATCATCCCGCTTTGTTTTTTGACCGGCACATAGCGGCGTTCCTGTCGGTCAAGGATCGCAAGAATATAGACCCGCATCTTTACGATATGAACGCCCCGGAAACCTATCGTCGCGTTCTGGCCGAGGCGAAAACGCTTGCGACCATTCAAAAAAGATCTCAGATGGAAAAGTTTCCTGGCATCGCCAAATGGATGGTTGAAAATCTCGGGCCAGTCTACGAGCGCTTTCACGACCGTGAATTGCGCGAAAAAACCAGAAAGGCCGCCGAGCGCCTGATTGTGGCAGGAGATCTTGCCAAGATCGTCCTGCTTTTCGACGATCCCGCAGTCTATCAGAACGACAATATCGAATTCCGCCGCGCCATGCGCCAGTATCACGATCTGGAACAGGAAACGATCGAAATAGAGCGCGCCTTGCGAAACGAAGCGACGCTGGGGCTGGAAACGGGACATCAGGTTGCGGCCATCGTGGCCGGCATTCTGGCGGGTATCGTTATCATGGCCTCCGCCTTTTCGGGTTTCGGCCAGAACGTGGTGCCGTTCTAGGGGAATCGATGGCAAAGAGAAAGAAAAGCACAGTCGGGTGGAAAGGTCAGATATTCCTTATCGTTGGAGGCATCTGCTGTTTCCTGTTCGCCCCTCTCGCCGTCATTCTGGTCGTCGGAATGATTCCGACCATCGTGGCGCTGATCGTCGATCGCACGGATGGGCGGATGCGGGCCATAACCATCGGCGCCATCAATTTCGCGGGATGCTCGCCTTTCATGATGGAGGTTTTTAAAAAGGGGAACAATCTTGAAACGGCCATAACCTACATCCTCCAGCCGCGCACCATCGTCGTAATCTATTTCGCGGCGGCGATGGGATATCTGATCGACTGGGCTATGACCGGGATCGTGTCTTCCATTCTCGTGCAAAAAACGAAAGTCCGCCTGAAGGAAATCCAGAAATATCAAGAGGAGCTTACCGAACGCTGGGGAATGGAAGTCACAGGCACGGTGCCGCTCGACGAATTCGGTTTTCCCAGGGAGAATCCTGGGTCCAAGGCTGAAGAGAGCTGAGTTTAAGCCTTCCTTAACGCCATGAATCCTATACTTAAGAAAATGTGAGCATGTGCGGTTGGTAAAAAGGCCGCCATGCTTTTCGTGCATTTTGAGGATAGTTTGGATTCTATTTAAATAAACATAAAATGAAACATATTTGGGGAAAATGGATAAAGGAAACACGGGCTGTCGCGGCTGTTGAATTCAGCCTGGTCGGCGTTCCGTTCGTTTTGATGACGATCGGAATCGTCGAGATGGCCCTGATGTTCACGGCCCAGAGCGTGTTGCAGGAGGCGACCTTTACGGCGTCCCGCCTGATTCGCACGGGCCAATTGCAACAAGGGAAGATGGGCGATCCGGAGCAGGCGTTTCGCGATTCCGTATGCGATTTCGCCAGGCTTCTGATTCCCTGCGGCAGCATCCAGTTTGCGGTGCAAAAGCTCGAAGATTTCAGCGCCGCCGACGATGCCGACCCCGTATTCGACGAGGACGGCAATCTTCAAAGTACGCCGTTCGACCCCGGTGGCGAGAACGACGTTGTTTTGATCCGCGTGGTTTATAACTATCCGATCCGCACGCCCGTGATGCAGCAGGTCATGTCCACGGTCGGGGGCACGAAGCGGGGACTGATGTCGACGATCATTTTGCAGACCGAACCCTATAGCCCGCTCGAGTGATGGCCATGCGCGATATGCTCTATATTCTTGCCGCGAAATTGCAGCTCGTCCGCTGGACGAACGAGGAGCATGGGGTGGCCGCGATCGAAACAGTCATGCTTTTCCCGATCCTGATTTCGCTTCTTTTGGGATGCTACGACATTGGGCGCGGCATCAACGTCAACCAGAAAACCATCGCCGCCGCGCAGATCATCGGCGACCTGATCGCAAGGGATCGCAGCGTCACCTTTTCCTCGCTGCAGGAAATCATCACTGCCGGCCGCCTGGCGTTCGACCCGTATCCGTCCGATACGTTCGGCTATGACATCGTCAGCGTACAATTCAACGACGACGGCGCCCCCGTCGTCCTGTGGCGCGTTACGCAGAATGCACCTCAAAACGATACCGCCGTTGAAAGTTCGACGGCCCTGGGCGGTCCCGGCGAGGGCGTGGTAATCGTAACGGCCGTTTATAATTACAGGCCGTATTTCGTGAATTTCGTGGTCGATGAAATCAACATGCAGGAAGTAGCGTTTTTGCGGGGCCGCAGAAGCGCCACGGTCGCCTGTGAGGATTGTCCGGGTTGATGGGCCATGATGGGGGTATGAGATGGATGTCACGCATAAAATGATGAGTTATATTCGCGAAACGCTGGGTGTCACCGCCGTATGGTTCAGCATGGCCGTGCCGATCGTGGTGGGGTCGGTCGGGCTGTCCGTAGATATCGGGCAGGCCTACCTCGTGCGCGAACGTCTGGTCCGCGCGGTCGATGCGGCGGCGCTCGCGGCGGCGGCCATGTCCTCCGAAGACCCGCAACAGGTGGAACAGAAAGTCCGCGATTTTATTGATGCCAACTACCCCGAAGACAAAGTCGGATTTACGACGGATATCGAGGTGGTGAGCACCGCAGAAACGGTAACCGTGACCGCATGGGCGAATCTCGACCCAGCGTTCGGCCATGTCTTGGGCAAGGATCATGTGGAGGTTCGCGTCGAATCCGAAGTCACGAAAGAAGTCAAAGCGATCGAAGTCGTTCTCGTCATGGACGTCACGGGTTCCATGAGTACGAACGACAATATTGCGACACTGAGAACCGCGGCGGAAAATTTCGTCAATACGATCTTCGCGCGGGTCAGCAATATAGATATGATCAAGATCGGCCTCGTGCCGTTCAGTTCTTCCATTAACGTCGGCAGCTACGGTCTTGGCAAAACGCCGGGCGGGCTGAGCTACGATGTGCCTTTCGTGAATAACCCCAGCAATTTAAAATATAGTACGACCGACTCATCCGCCTGGGGCGGATGCATTATTGAGGGGGCTTATCCCGATGATATAGAGGATCATGTAGGTCCATGGGATATGTACCGCTATTGCCGTACCAGCACAGGATCCCGGATCAGGTATTGCGACCCGGCAAGAGACAGCAGTTATACGTCCAGAAATCAAAACTATCTTTGCCCTAAAACGCCGGTGATGCCGCTGACCAACAATAAGACGGAGCTGGTCAACAGCATCCGGTCGCTGAGGGCGGAAGGCAACACATACATCAACAACGGTCTGACCTGGGGGCTGCGTCTGATTTCACCGGAATATCCTTTCACCGAAGGAGAAGCCTGGAGCAACCAGGATTGGAAAAAGGCGATCATCCTGATGACGGACGGCGAAAGCACGATGCACCGCTATTATTCCATCTACGGCCCAACGGCGAACCATGATATAGACGCCAGCGATCTTGATGGCCGCATTCAGGAAGTCTGCAGCGATTTAAAGGAGAAGGGTGTTCTGGTCTATACCATCACCTTCGACGAAGGGGTCAGTGAATCCACCAAGTATATTTTTGAGGAATGCGCCACGCAGCCCAGCATGTGGTACGACGCTCCGACGCAGGCCAAGCTGATCGAGGTGTATCAAACAATTGCGAAGGAACTCGCCAACATTCACCTGTCCAGATAAGAAAAGGGTGGTATACGCCACAAGAGAAACGGGGATTGCGCCAAGTAATCCCCGTTTCGTTTGAGTCGAACGACGCAATAACGTGGTGCGGTTTCGATTCTGTCAATAAGAAAAATACTAAGAGGGATAGGTATTGCTTGAGTAAATATTTTCAAAATGAAAGTAATGATTCAATAAAATCATTTGTATAAAAATTGATCTAAATTCTTTTCATTTAAAAGCGGTGATATTTATGTCTATTCATGCGAATGGACTAGTAAAACCCTCTTTTTTTAACCGCTTTTTAAAAATTTATGGTATATTCTAAAGATGACGGTTAGGGGTTCGAGTTCTTCGTGCCTCGCATAAAAAAGACCTAAGCTTGAAACCAATATTGGAAACCAAATGAAGGAGACCTTCCATATGTTGACCAAACTGCTTGCAATGAAAAATGCTTACATGAAAGACGAGAACGGCGCGACGGCGATCGAATACGCCCTGATGGCTGCCGGTATTTCCCTCGTCATCATCGGTGCCGTTTTCGCATTCGGTGGAAACCTGAACACTATGTGGGGCGATCTGTCGACCGCCCTGACGACAGGCGTCGCACCGTAATTCTGGTGTAAAGCTCTGCTAAACGAATCAGGCCCGCCAGTATCATCAAGAGCGCTGGCGGGCCTTTTCTTTGAAAATCCTGTTCGAGTTCCCTGATAACAAGGCGATAGAGATCGATGATACTGTTTCTGGTGGTCTTTGGCATGCTTGTGGCGATCGGTTTTCTAGTCGCGGCTGCCATTTCCGATTTCAGATCCATGACGATTCCGAACATCTATGCGGGCGGAATCCTGCTCGCCTTCATCCCGGCTTTTCTGGCCGACGTTTTTACCGGGCACGGCATGGAATTTTTCTATGGCTGGCAATCTCACCTAATCGCCGCGCTCGCCGTTTTCGCCATCAGTTTTCTTTTGTTCAGCCTGCGCATCATCGGCGCGGGGGATTCCAAGCTGGCGACGGCTGTCGCCCTGTGGGTCGGCCTTTCCGGCATGACGGCTTTCCTGTTTTACATGGCCGTCGCCGGCGCCGTTCTGGCGCTTGCCACGAAGGCCATGAATGGCAAACAAATCGTCGCGGCGCCGAAGGATGGGAGCTGGATTGCGCAGTCGCAGACCGGGCGGCTCGGTGTGCCTTATGGAATCGCCATCTGTCTTGGCGCGATCGTTGCATTCTATCAACTGGATTACTTTTCGCCGGAAAAACTTGCCTTCTTGGTTGGTTATACGGAAAACCAGCCATAAAGAGCTGGGTGTTACAAAAAACGACGGGGGTCGGCGCTTTAAGGTTTCTTAACCATGAACGCGTTAGGTTTGGGTGTGTAGCCTTTCTATGTTTTCTCGCCTCTAGATCCAATCCTGCCCCGAAAGCCGGCCTTCCTTGCGAAGTTTGGACTTTTGAACAACGGAGTTTTGACCGATGAACAAGAACGTATTGATAGTGCTGATCGGCGGTTTCGTGGTTGCCATTCTGGTGGCCGTGCTGGTTCAGGCATCTCTCGGCGGCAAGAAATCGACGAACCCAGGCAGCGCGACATTGGTTCTGGTGGCGGCGAAAGATTTGCCGGTCGGCGCGGAACTCGCTCCCGGCGACCTGAAATGGCAGGCATGGCCGGGCAACGCCTTCGCCGGCGCCATCATCCGCAAGAAAGAAGGCGAAAAGGCCGAAGACGCCCTGAAAGGCCGCATGGTACAGCGCGTGGCGACGGGGCAACCAGTTCTGGAAACCTATATTTTCAAAGAGGGGCGCGGCAATCTCGTGGCTGCCACGCTCGGCGCGAACATGCGCGCGATGGCCATTCCCGTAAAAGCCAACACGATGGTGGGGGGCTTTATCTCACCGGGCGATTATGTCGATGTCGTTCTGACGTATAAGGTCAGCGTCAGCAGCCGCAACAGCGAAGCGAAATCCTATGTTTCGCGCCTTACGTCGGAAACCATCCTGCAAAATATCAAAGTTCTTGCCGTCGACCAGGAAGCGTCGCGCGAAGCGGACGAAGCGAAAGTCGCCCGCACTGTGACGCTTGAAGTCACGCCGGAAGGCTCGCAAAAACTCTCACTCGCCGCGAAGATGGGCGATATCACACTGGCCCTGCGCGGCATCGGCGATAAAGACAAACCCGGGGATACGACGACGACCGACGTCCAGCTCGGCCAGACGCTGCAAAGTATAGCCAAGCTGGAAGGCTCCGAGGGCGGCGGACGCCGGGGCAGCGTGCGCATCTACAACGGAACGACCGTGCGTGACGTCAATCCGCGCGCCAACCTGCAGGCAACATCCGTGATTACCGGCGAAGATGCCGGGGCGAGCGATGAAGAAGTTATAGAAGAAGACGTCGAAGATGAAGACAGCATGACGAACGAGCAGCTACGTGAATCGATCATGCAATTTCTGAACGAAGGGGCACAGGAATGAGAGCGGGTATCATGAAACGCACGGCACTGTTGTTTGCGGCGATTGCGATGGTTATCGCTTTGCCGCACGCACGCGCCATGGATAAAGGCGACCTTGCCGTCGCCGAAGATCCGATGATCGACATCATGCTTGGCAAGGCCGAAATGGTTTCCCTGCAAAACAATGTATCCGACGTTCTCGTTGCGAATCCCAGCATTGTCGATGTCATGGCGGTGAAAGCGAACCAGCTCTACCTCGTCGGCAGCGCCCTGGGCGATACCAACATCATGGTTCTTGACGAAGACGGCAATGTCCTCAAGCGCATCAATATCCATGTCCAGATGGATACGCGCAAACTGGAAAGAACGATCAAGGAGCTGTACCCGAATGAAACGGTGAACGTGAAGGCCCTGACGGACCAGATCGTCCTGACCGGTCATGTTTCCACGCCGGCCGTTTCCAACAGCATCGCCAGCCTGGTCGCCAACTATGCCGGCGAAATCCAGGGCAGCGGTTCGCGCAATATCGACGATATCATCGTCAACATGCTGACCGTTGCCGGAGAGCAGCAGGTCATGCTCAAAGTCAAAATCCTCGAAGCCTCGCGCAGCGCGCTGAAAGACCTTGGTCTTGAAACGCGCTTCGACGGGGAGCTTGGCACAGTGGGAACGGCGCTGACGGCTGCCGCGGGGGTTGGCCTGACCAGCCCGGTACAGCTCGGCGTTCTCGCGCTGAACTATACGTCCGGCAGCTTCGGCCCGATGAGCTTCCTCGCCCGCGCATTGGAAGAAGAGGGCATCGTCAACACGCTGGCCGAACCGAACCTGACGTCCATTTCGGGTGAACAGGCCGGATTCCTCGCCGGCGGCGAAATCCCGATCCCGACGGAAATAGACCGCAACGGCAACCTGATCTATGAATTCCGCCCGTTCGGCGTTTCGCTCAACTTCCGTCCGACCGTGATGTCCGAAAGCCGGATCAGCCTGCAGATGACGACCGAAGTGTCGAATGCGACCTTTGACGACAACCTGCAACTGCAAGGTGTCAATGTGCCGACCTTCAATGTCCGCCGCGCCGATACGACGGTGGAACTGCCGAGCGGCGGCACGCTGATGATCGCGGGCCTTCTGCAATCGGATTCGATTTCCGCCCTCACGCAAATTCCGGGCGTGGCCAAGGTTCCGGTGGTGGGCGACCTGCTGAAATCCGATTCCTTCCAGCGCAATGAATCCGAACTGGTCGTCATGATCACGCCGTACCTCGTCAAGCCGTTCGCTCAGAACGCCGCCGACCCCACTGTACAGAAAACATCGGCGGCGGGCGACCTCTCCGGCATTCCGCGTCTGAGCATGGCCGATCTGGAAGAGATTCCGGAAGACGCCCCTGCCGCGCCTACTCCGGCCCGGAAAATGGCCATGGCGCCGCCCACGGGGCTGTCGCAGCAGCCTATGATGCAAGATACGCCGCTCGAAGCGCAGGCCGCGCAGCCAGAGCGCGAAAAGAACGCGCTGTCCCGCATCTTTGAAAGCAATATCAAACGCACCTACGGGTCGAAGAAAGTGGACAGTGTCATGAAAGACATGGGCAGCTTCGGCTATATCACGGACTGACGGAGACAATGATGAAAAAAACGATCGTTCTTACCCTTCTTCTTGTCTCGGCTACGGGACTGGCGGCCTGCGCTCGCCAGAGCACGCCCTCGATGATGAACACTTCGCGTCCGCAACTTGTGCCCGAAACTGCGCTTCAACAGGTTCCGGTCGCCGAGGTAACAGACGGTTACGTCTATAACCTCGTCGAAAATTACAAACGCTACGGTGTCGATACGTTGCAGCTTTCGCTGGCCTACGATCCGGCCTCCAAAACCTATAACGCGATGAAGGCGTTCGAAGACCTCGCCGCGGTCAAGGGCAAGCTCGCCAAGCTCGG
>DASTUM010000009.1:0-8078 GCA_035759665.1 Micavibrio sp. | reverse complement strand
GTTCCGAAAATACTTTCGTCGCTTTCCGGCTGTAAGCCTGAAATAGCACGCGCTGCTCCGCGTGGGGGGCCGTTCTGTCATTCCATTCGTCCTGAGAGAAATCATAGGTTTTGCCATCTTCACATTGTATGACTCCGGCATTCACATCTTTACTGTAGGCTTTAATTGTTCCGCGTATCATGGGAACCTTTCCAAAACATCCGTGGCGGGACCGGCATAATGGCCGGCTAAGGCGTCCACAATAAAAAACGCAAGGAAGTTTTTGGATTGCTGAGTCCTTTATACCACATTGGCGCCGCTTGAGTCCGAACAATGTGGGGTAAGCGGAAATATATTGACATTGTATGAATTAATTCCTATAATAGTCGCTATGAAATTGCTGTCCTCCTTCTGGCGTTATTGGAAATGGCTGTGCGTTGCGCTGATGACGAGTTTTGTCATGCTGGCGCTTCTGGCCGCCGCCATTCAATATTTCAAATCTCCCGGCGAAAACCGCAAGGCGATCGATGCGTGCATCGAGGGCGGCGGCACATGGGACGACGGGGAAGGGATCTGTAAAAATGCCGCGTGATGGAAAATAAGCGGGAACGAACTGAACAAGCGGCGCGTTTAAATCTTGCAAACGAACTATTGGATACCCGCAAGCGCTTGAGATACCTGTCATGAAAATATTCCATAAAAAACATAGTGCCGCATCGTCGCTTCCCTTCCGCACCGCTTCGCCTTATGGTCGCAGGATGGTATTCAGGCGAGGGCTCATGAAATTCATCGCTGCGATTTTGTTGGTCAACATGGTCATCATGGTTATCATGGTCAACATTTCCCCCGCGTCGGCGCAGGGCGTGGAAGTGCTCGCCGGCAATTTCAAACCCCTCGGCGCGCCCGTGCCCGTTTCCACCGACGATATCGCGATGTTCGCGGGCGGTTGCTTCTGGTGCATGGAATCCGAATTTGAAGATCTTCCCGGCGTGTCCGACGTGACGTCCGGCTACGCGGGCGAAAGCGAGGGCATACGCAAAAAGCCGCCGACCTATGAAGAAGTCAGCCGCGGCGATTCCGGCTTTCTGGAGGCCGTGGCGATTTCGTACGACCCCACCGTCGTGCCGTATCAGAAACTACTCGACATATTCTGGAGCAACGTCGACCCGTTCGACGAAGAAGGCCAGTTCTGCGACAAGGGCAGCCAGTACGCCGCCGCCATATTCGTGAAAACGCCGGAGGAGGAAAAGCTCGCGCGCGCGTCGATTGCGAAGATCGAAAAGAAATTCAAACGTAAGGTCGCCACTCAAATACTGCCCCAGCGCGCCTTCTACGAGGCCGAGGATTATCATCAGGATTATGCCACGCGCAACACGCTGCGCTATAACATGTACCGCAAGGGCTGCGGGCGCGACGCGCGCCTCGATGAACTCAGGAGCGGCGACGAAATGCGGATGAACGACTAACGGAACAGGACGAGGGAAAGGGCGAGCGCCCCCATCCCGAAGATCATGCCGTACACTGTTTCATGGCCCTTGGCGTAACGCTTGGCGGCGGGCAGCAATTCATCGAGCGCCAGAAACACCATGATTCCCGCGATGATCCCGAACACCCAGCCATACACCCCCTGCGTCAGGAACGGCGCCAGCACGGCGTATCCCAGCCCCGCGCCGACCGGCTCCGCGATGGCCGACAGCGAACAGGCCGCAATCGCCTTTCGCTTGCTGCCCGTCGCGTAATAGACGGGGATGGCGATGCTTATGCCCTCGGGGATATTGTGGATGGCAATCGCCATGGCGAGCGGCGCGCCGACGGTGGGGTCGTCCAGCGTCGAAAAGAACGTCGCCATGCCCTCGGGAAAGTTGTGGGCCGTAATGGCAATCGCCGCCATCAACCCGACGCGTGCGACATGGGTTTTGCTGTCATGGTGGAATTCATGTTCGTGCAGCCCGCCGTGCGGATTCGGCAGGAACTTGTCCAACGCGACGACGAGCAGGACGCCGCAAAAGAACGCGGAGGTGGCGAGAGCGTAGGCGGTTTTGTCCGGATAGAGCGCCCCGAACGCCATCTGCGATTTGACGAGGATTTCGACAAGGGAGATATACACCATCGCGCCGCCCGCGAAGGCGAGGCCGAACGAGAGCAGGCGCGGGTTCGGTTCCTTCACGCGGAACAGGACGAGCGCGCCCAGGACGGTGGCGAGGGCGGCGACGGCGCAGGCGCCAAAGGCGATAAGGACGTTGTGTTCCATGCCGCCATTCTGTCATTGCCGGCGGGTTTGAACAAGTCCTCTCCCTTAAGGGAGAGGGAGACCGCTCTAGAAAAAGGGCGGCCCGGTGTCTTTGGGGAAAACACCGGGCCTATTCGCCTGCCTGGGCTTGGGTTCACGGTTAGGGAGGGGCGGCAGGCGGAATTCGTGAATTTTATTGTTTAGGCGCTCTGGGCGTAGCTTTTCTCCGATCCTTTGTTGTGGCGCTTTTGCGCATAGAGATGCAGGTCGGCCTCGCCGAGAACATCCTCGGGCTTTTCGCCGGCCCTGTAATCCTTCAATCCCAGCGATGCGCGGATCAACAGCTCCGCGCCATACCAGACGAGGGAAAGGCTGTTCAGCTGCTTGATCAGGTTTTGCGCCCGCACCAGCGCCTTGTCGCGCTCGGTGTTGGCGAGCATCAGGACGAATTCATCGCCGCCAAGGCGCGCGCAGCTATCCATCGCGCGGCTGTTGCTTTCCAGCATGCGTGCGACGAGGCGCAGCGCCGCGTCTCCCGCCGCGTGACCATATGTGTCGTTGATCGTCTTAAAGTTGTCGAGATCGATCATGATAATAAGGCCGCCCGTGCTGTGGCCGCGTTCGGTGCGGTCCATTTCGCGCACGAAGGCATCGTAGAATCCGCGGCGGTTGAGAAGGCCGGTAAGCTCGTCCGTCATCGCCTGTTCTTCGAGCGTGCGGATGCGCTCCTGCTGACGGACGATTTTCCTTTCGGCGATGTCGAGCCGCACGGTCGCCCATTTGACGAAGGCGAGCGTCGCCGACATGGTGCGCCACCACGCATCGCGTTCGAGGTCGCGGCGTTCGGCGACAGCGTCGCCGCACGCGGCAAGCATTTTGTCCGTTCTTGCAAAATCGGCGAACGGCGCGCCGCCTTGTCCATAATCCTGCATCGGTATCTCCACCCTTAATTCCCGCCCATGGCGTTCGAATGTCCTTACTCCCTCCCAACCATGCGAAGGGCGTGCCAGTTCCTGTTAACCAAAAATATTCAGCTATTACAACGACCTGAAAAACAAGCGGCGCGGGCAGTTTTAACGATTGGGAATGGCAAAATCTGCACGCGGACGAAGCTTCACCGCGCCGCGCGGCAAGCTTTGCCCAGGCGGCGTTAAGGATTGTCTTTAATGATGAGGCTCTTTGGATTATGATGATACTTCAATCTGTTAATCCTAGCCGATAGGCCTCGATGAAACTCCTTTGCCCATGCCTGATGCTGTTTGCCGCCACGCTCCTGTCCGCGGGGCAGGCTTCGGCCACGGCGGCGGACGCGCTGGCCCGCGGACTCGTCCCGCACAAGGCGGTCTACAATATCGACCTGACCGCGACGCACAGCGGATCGCAGATCCTGAATATCAGCGGCAAGATGGCCTATGAATGGAAACCCTCCTGTGAGGCATGGGTGACAGACCACCACTTCACGCTGTTCTATGAATATGCGGATTCGCCGGGCATGCGCGTGACGTCCGATTTCACGACTTACGAAACGTTCGATGGCAAAAGTTTCAATTATTCGTCGCGCCGCCAGCGCAACGGGCAGATGTATCAGGAAATCCGCGGACAGGCCGAAACCGGCAAGGAAGGCGCCGGAAAAGCGGTCTATACGATGCCGGAGGGCATAAGGTTCGACCTGGCCAAAGGCTCGCTGTTTCCCATGGGGCATACGCTCGAAGTCATCAATCACGCCAAGGCCGGCGATAAATTCTATTCCGCGCAAGTCTTCGACGGCAGCGACGAGGAAGGACCGATCGAGATCAACACCTTCATCGGCAAGCCAGCAAAATCCACGATTCGCAAAAGCGGGAAGATCGACGCGCCACTCCTGAACGGAAAGGCGTGGAACATGCGTATGGCGATCTTCCAGGCCTCCTCGCAGGAAGAAGAGTCGGATTACGAAATGGACATGGTCTTCCACGAGAACGGAATCATTTCCGACATGACCATCGAATATGACGATTTCACGGTGAAGCAGAAACTGGTTTCTCTGGAAAAGCTGCCTGCACCTTCGTGCGCAGCCCCTGTGGATGCGCCGAAAAAGCCCTAAATTCGCGTTTGTTAAGATTTTGGTAACCATTTCGGGGGTAGCATCGTGGTGAACGAACCTCCACGGTTAAAGGCTTTCCAGACATGACAAAAACCGTTCTCATCGTCGAGGACAACGAACTGAATATGAAGCTCTTCCACGATCTTTTGGAAGCGCATGGCATCGCCACAATCGAAACGCGCAGCGGCATGGAAGTTCTGGAGATCGCCCGCGCCCAAAAACCGGATCTGATCCTGATGGATATCCAGCTTCCGGAAGTGTCCGGCCTCGACGTCACCAAATGGCTCAAGAACGACGAAGCCTTGAAAAAGATTCCGGTGATCGCCGTCACCGCCTTCGCCATGAAAGGCGATGAGGAGAAAATCCGCCAGGGCGGATGCGAAGATTACATTTCGAAACCCATTTCGGTTTCGCGCTTTCTGGAAGTGATCCAGACCTATCTGGACAAGCCTGCCGAGGAAGCGCAGGAAGAAAAAACCGAAGACGCGCCGCCCGAATTCGCCATCCGCGATTCCGGCGACGACGACGAAGCCATCACCGCGCTCGACGATCTTTCCGCAGAGGAAGACGAGGCGCAGGATATTTTGAAATAATAGAGGACGAACTTTAGCCATGTCTGCTCGCGTACTGGTCGTTGACGACATCCTGCCGAACGTAAAGCTTTTGGAAGCCAAGCTTTCAAGCGAATATTACGACGTCCTGACGGCGACGAACGGGCCGGAAGCGCTTGAAAAAGTCGCAACGCTCAGCCCCGATATCGTCCTGCTCGACGTCATGATGCCCGGCATGGACGGGTTCGAAGTCTGCAAACGCATCAAGGCCAATCCGGCGACCGCGCATATTCCCGTCGTGATGGTCACGGCCCTTACCGAAGCGCCCGAGCGCATCAAGGGGCTGGAAGCCGGCGCCGACGATTTCCTGTCAAAGCCGCTCGACGACACGTCGTTGATGAGCCGCGTTCGCTCGCTGGTCCGCCTGAAAATGACGGTCGATGAATGGCGGGCCCGCGAAACCACGGCGACGCAGCTCGGCGTGGTGGACCGCGCGGCCAGCGCTATGAACGAACCCGTCGAACGCGCCCGCATCCTCGTGGTCGAGGATCAGTCGTATGAAAGCAAGAAATTCACCGAGGCGCTGAAAGTCGATGACGATGTCGTTATCGTCTCCGAGACCGGCATAAACGCCATGGCGCAGGTGCGAGACAACGATTACGACCTTCTGGCCGTCAGCCTGAATCTTCGCAACGAAGACGGGCTTCGCCTGTGCTCGCATTTGAGATCGAGCGAGAGGACGCGCTCCGTCCCGATCCTGATGATTGCGGAAAAAGAAGACATGCCGCGCATCGCGCACGGGCTGGAAATCGGCGCGCACGATTATATCCTGCGCCCGGTCGATCGCAACGAACTGCTCGCCCGCGTTCGCACGCAGGTGCGCCGCAAGAGATTCCAGGAGCGCCTGCGCTCCAATTTCGAGCTCAGCCTGTCGATGGCGCTGACCGATCCTCTGACGGGTCTTTACAACCGCCGCTATTTCGAAGTCCACTTGCAAAAGCTCCTGCAAAAGAACGAGCAGAGCAAAAAGGCGATGGCCATTCTGATGATGGATATCGACCATTTCAAATCGATCAACGACACGCACGGCCATACCGTCGGCGATGAGATCCTGAAAATCTTCGCCCGCCGCGTGCAGGACAGTCTTCGCAGCTTCGATCTCGTCGCGCGCCTGGGCGGCGAGGAATTCGTCATCATCCTTCCCGACATCTCCACCGAGATGGCCTATTTTATCGGCGAGCGTCTTCGCAAGATCATCGCCGACGAGCCGTTCGCCTGCGCCGCCGGAAAGATCAGCATCACGACATCGATCGGCGGCACGATTATCACCGGCGATTCCGCGGACAAGGACGATGTCGTAAAGCTTGCCGACGACGCGCTGTATCAGGCAAAGGAAATGGGGCGCAACGCCACTGTGTTCGCCGGCAAGGGAAAGCTGGAGCCGTCCGATTACAAGCAGGTCGAACGGGCGTTTATCGAATAGAAGGTTTCATTGCCCAAGGCATAAAAAAGGCGCCGGAGAGGCGCCTTTGCTTTTGCGGTTCGAAGAATCCTAGTTCTTCTTGGCCGGCGGCATTTTCTTCTCTTCGAAGACGACATGCATGCCGCGCTTGCCCGTGGCTTCGTTCGTCGCCCAGGGGTCGTATTTTTTCATTTTCAGCTTCTCGGTCGCCTTCGCGCCTTTTTTCTTGTAGTAACGGAAGCCGGTTCCTGCCGTGCTTTCCATGCGGACTTTCGTTGCGCCGCCGCCTTTTTTAGCCATGATTTTAGCCCTTTGTCTTGAAATTCAGAACCGCATATTGCGGTTTTTCGCGTCTATGTCAAGGATTCTATGCCACTTTCAGCCTGGGTTCCTGTTTGGGCAGGACATCCTTGTATCTGTTGTACAGATCGGGGAAGTTAGCACGAATATCTTTTCCATAACGCAACAAAGTATTCTCCGATGCCTTTTCCAGCTCGGAAACGGCGAATTCCCGCGTACCTTCGATGGCCTTAGCGATTTTGCTATCCTTGCGGGCTTCGAGGATTGCCCTCATGAAGTCGGCATAGGCGCTGGGCGGTTCGTTCAGCGCACGGCTGACATGCGGCAGGATTTTGTTCCGTGCCGCGGAGTCTTCATGCTGGAACTGGATAAAGGCCGTGCCGTCTTTCAGGACGCCGTCCTGTTTGGTCGCCGATGCCTGCGTGGCGATCAGGTGGACGAGGCCGGAAACCTGTCCCTTGAGGTCGTTCTGTTTGCCGCCGATATCGCCGGCGAAGACCATGACCGATCCTTCACCAAGACGCCCGATCAAAAGCTCCGCCTGTTCCATCGAAAGGTTCTGGGGTTCGTCGACGAGGATGAAGGCGTGATCGTAGGTTTCTCCGCGTTCGAAATCCGGCGTAAAGGCACGCAGCACTTTCGCCTTTTCCAGCGCGGCCATGTCGAGCTTGACCAGCATCTTTTCGATGTTGCTGGCAATGCCGCCTTTTAGATAAGGCGCCTGCTTGCGACGCGGGTCACCGGGCATCGCGCCGGGGTCTTTTCCGGTCGAAGTGCCGGGGCGGATGACGAGGATCTCGTCGACGCGGCTTTCGTTGTAAGATTCAAAAGCGGCGCGCAGCGGCGTATGGGTTTTTCCGCCGCCCATCGGCCCTGCCGCGTAGACATAGGAGATTTCGGCGTCCTTCGAGGCCAGATACGTAAGGGCCTGCGACAGGTTGCGCGGTTGAAAGCTGCTGCTATTGAATTTGATGGTGAGCGCGCGGGGTTTAGGCTTCCATTTGCCATCGCCCTGCTGTGCTTCCTGTTCCGGTTCCGCTGCCGGTTCGGAACGGTTCTTACGCTTGGCGGCGGGTGCAACCACGACCGTTTTGCCCATGTAGCCGCGCTCTTCCGGCGGCACTTCGGATTCCAGGAATACGCCCGCAGCGGAAAGAGGGGGAAGGCTTTTGACAGCCGTGTCCATTAGAGAGAGCAAATGAGCCTTGACCATGGCGTAGGCAGTGATTCCGACCGACGATGTCGTGGTCAAAGCCTGTGTGTCCGCGATGATTTTAGCCTGCTGATCCAGCGAGCGTAGGATTTGGATCGCGGCCTCGACGCGTGACGGATCGGCCCCCTTGATGGTGACGCGAGTACCCTGACTGGCTTTCGTGATGATTTTTACGCCAAGCGCCTTGCTGATTTCATTGACGAATTCGCCTTTGTGGCCGCTGATAAGCTTGCGCGTGACGAAAGAAATAACGGGAATAG
>DASTUM010000008.1:0-17439 GCA_035759665.1 Micavibrio sp. | reverse complement strand
CGCAGAACGCGGCGCAGCAATGAATACACGTCACGCTTACTGGCGCGACCTCGCCGATGTTTCGCTCTATCTCCGCGCCGAACGCAAATCCGACGTAGATACGGCAACGACGGCGGACATCAAGGCTTATCTCGAACATCTCTCCAACAAAAAACACGTCAAAGGCAAGAACACGTCCCAGATCGCCGTCCGCACCGTCGCGCGCCGTCTTTCCGCGCTGCGTCAGTTCTATCGCTACCTGGTATCGGAAAACATCCGCAAGGATGACCCGACCTCGACGATCGAATCGCCGAAACAAGGCCGCACACTGCCCAAAACGCTGTCCGAGAACGAAGTTTCGACGCTGATCAAGACGGCGGCGGCGCAAGGCGGCTCCGACTCCCTTCGCCTCGTAGCCCTTCTTGAAACGCTCTATGCGACCGGCCTTCGCGTTTCCGAACTGGTCGGCCTGCCCCTCTCCGCCGTGGGCGAAGAGACGCAATTCCTGATGGTGGACGGCAAAGGCGGACGCGAGCGCATGGTTCCGCTCTCCGATCCCGCGCAAAAAGCAATCAAGGACTACCTCGTCGTTCGCCCGCAATTCATCGGCTCCGAAAACCGCACGGCCCAGGAAAAATGGATGTTCCCGTCCCGCACGTCGGAATCGGGCCACCTGACGCGCCAGCGTTTCGCTCAGCTTCTGAAAGACCTAGCCCGTGCGGCGGATCTGGATGAAGAGCGCGTTTCGCCGCACATCCTGCGCCACGCTTTCGCAACGCACCTTCTCTCCCGCGGCGCAGACCTGCGCAGCGTCCAGAAGATGCTCGGCCATGCCGACATCGCGACGACGCAGATCTATACGCACATCGTCGGCGGCGGTCTGAAAAAGACCGTTGAGGAAAAGCATCCTCTCGCCAAGAAAACGGGTTCCCGCTAATTCAGGAAACATTTTAGAAAGACAGGCTGAGTTTCGCCTGTCTTTTTCTTTGTGAAGCACCGTTATCACGCGAAAGACTGAAGCGTTCTGCTTTTGAACGCGGAGAAGCGGAGCGTTTCTTCGACACTCCGGAACTCTGCGTAAAAATATTCTTTTTAAATTACCTGCCCGGAATATTGACAGGATGGAAACATTGACCTGGAACCTATCGCACAGATTGTCGGCTTTTATCGCGTTCGGTTTGGGCGTGGCGGAGAGCGCCTAACCCATTGAAAATTATGAAAAGAAAAGCCGCCATTGCTTCGCAACATACGATTTAGTAATGTTTCAGCTTCATGTTTAGGAAACACTAATGAACCAATTGGAATTTGAAAAACCGATCCTCGAACTCGAGGGCAAGATTGCCGAGCTTCGCAATATGGGCAGCGATGCATCCCTGAGCGTTTCGGAAGAAGTTATCCGCATGCAAGCGAAGGTTTCCAAACTCCTGCACGCCACCTATTCCAAATTGACGCCCGCGCAGAAGGTGCTGGTCGCGCGTCACCAGAACCGCCCGCACTTCCTCGACTATATCAACGGCATGATCGAGAATTTCACGCCGCTCGCGGGCGACCGTAACTTCGCGGAAGATCAGGCGCTGCTCGGCGGGCTTGGACGATTCAACGGGCAAAGCGTCGTCATCATGGGGCATGAGCGCGGTCATGATACCGAGAGCCGCCTGAAACACAATTTCGGCATGGCACGCCCCGAGGGCTACCGCAAGGCGCAGCGCCTTCTTAAGATGGCTGACCACTTCCAGCTCCCGGTTATCACGCTGGTCGATACGGCGGGCGCTTATCCGGGCCGCGGCGCGGAAGAGCGCGGACAGGCGGAAGCCATCGCAAAATCCATCGAGACATGCCTGGGCGTTCAGGTGCCTATCATCTCCGTCGTCATCGGCGAAGGCGGGTCAGGCGGCGCCATCGCCATCGCCACGGCGGATCGCATTTATATGCTGGAACATTCCATCTATTCGGTTATCTCGCCGGAAGGCTGCGCCTCCATTCTCTGGCGCTCGGCCGCAAACGCGCCGGAAGCGGCGACCGCGCTGAAACTCACCGCCGAAGACATGAAGACGAACAAGCTGATCGACGGCATCATCGCGGAACCTATCGGCGGCGCGCACCGTCACAAGGCGGAGATGATCGAGAGCGTCGCGGTACAGCTCCGCGCCGCGCTGAAAGAACTTACGCCATGGGACGGCCCTGCCCTGAAAAAAGCGCGGGCGAGCAAATTCCTGGCGATGGGACGCTAAATATTTCCTTTAGTTTATAGGCGCCTGCTAATGTAGAGGCTATGCCGACAAACAACGAACTTACTGAAACACCTCCATCCGCCTGAGTAGCCCATGCCGCACGCGCTTGTCATTCGCCATATGTATTCGGGAAGCCTGTTTACGATAGAAGAATCGTTTCATGAGAAGGGGATCGATTTCTCCTATGCCGAAGGATTCGCCACGGATATTTCAAAGATCGACGCACTGAAACCGGATATTGTGGTCGTACTCGGCGGCGCGATGGGAGTTTATGAAGGCCACCGCTACCCATGGCTCGCCGACGAGATCGAATTGATCAGGAAGCGTGTGGAAGCAGACAAGCCGTTCCTCGGTATCTGTCTTGGCGCGCAACTGATGGCGGCATCGCAAGGATGCGATGTCTACAAAGGCAAGGCCGGGCGAGAGTTTGGATTCCTGCCGGTTCAGGTGACGAAGGAAGGCTTGCAAAGCCCTATTCACCATTTCGATGAATCGAAAACCCGTGTCCTGCAGATGCACGGCGATACGTTCGACCTGCCGCAGGGCGCCACCCTGCTCGCCAGCAGCGCACTTTATCAGAACCAAGCTTACAGAATAGGCAGGAATTGTTTCGGCGTACAGTTCCACCCCGAACTCAACCGCATTGGGCTGGAAAACACGATCGTGGAATGTCATGGCCATCTCGACATCCAGCGGCTTCGCAAGGAAGCGGACGATTACCTTTCGACGATGGTGACACAGACAAAACTTTTCCTAAAAAATCTCTATAAGATCTGGGATATCGTATAAAAAAACACCGGCAGGAGCCGGTGTTTTAAATTCTGCCGCTTATAATTGTCAGGCGGCGACGTTCGCCGTGCCCGTCAGGAAAGACGGAAGCGGTTTGACCGTTGGCTGCTGGGCCGGGCCGGTGGTATTGGCCCGTTCGTGCCAGCCGGCGCGGCGTTTCATGGAATCGAAAGAGCCGTGGCCGGCGCGGCCATGCCCTTCTTCTGTCGTCGCGGCGCGGAAATAAAGCATCAGGAACACGCGGATCGCGGCGGTGAGCGACGTACGCTTGTTCTTGCGGAAGGAGATCAGCGAGCAAAGCTCATGAATCGAGCAGTTTTCGCGAACCGAAATTTCTTTCAAAGCGCGCCACATTTCCGGCTCCAGCCGGACGGAGGTGCGGCGGCCGTTGACCGTGATGTTGCGGGATACCAGCGTACTTCCGTTTTCTTTCTCTGCGTCCAGTTCAAGTGCGTTTTGCAAGTGGTAGGCCATGATATTTCCCCTGAATTAAAACGATTCACTGTATTCATGATAGCGAAGGTAAAAATACTTTCAACCCATAGGTGTATAGTCTACACCTTATCGTATTCATCGGCGGCTATGGCTTTTACGGAAAGAGCGTGGATTTCACCGGCCATTTCCTCTTTCAACAATCCGTAGACCAGCCTTTGCCGCTCTACCCTGCCTTTTCCATTAAACGACGACGATACGACCATGACATGAAAGTGGCTTTCGCCCGACCCGTCGTCACCGGCATGGCCGGCGTGACGGGCACTGTCATTCACAATCTCCAGCGCAAGAGGTTGCAATCCTTGTGCCAGCCTCTGGCGGATGCGGTCTTCCATACCTTGCGACATGGACACTGTTAAACCATCATGGCCGCCCTGTGTCAAAGGCTTGTATCCGTCCCCTCGAAGCCTCATAATGAATAGGATTATGCCCAGAATACGCCTGAAACCGAAGTCGCCTGAATTCGATCAGCCGGAAAAGAAAGTCCGGTCAAAGGGTTGCGACATGCCCGGCTGCCAGGCACACGGCGAACACCGCGCGCCCAGAGATCGTTCTTTGAAAGAAAATTACTGGTTTTGCTTCGACCATGTGAAGGAATACAACGCCGCCTGGAATTTCTTTTCCGGCATGAGCGACCAGGAGGTCGAGCAGCAGATCCTCAATTCCCTTTACGGCGACCGGCCGACCTGGCGGTACGACGTGGACGGCGCGGCGGCGGACGCCCTGCGCCGCGTCGCATGGCAGGCCTATCACCATACGGAAAAAGAACCGCCGCAGTATAACGGCCGGAAGAACCCAATCCCCGCCCAGACGCCGGAAGGCGAAGCGCTCGCGATCATGGAACTGGAGCCGCCCGTCACGCTTCAGGAGATCAAGACGCGTTACAAACAGCTCGCCAAGAAATACCATCCCGATATCAACCCCGGAGATTCCAAGGCCGAAGACCTTCTCAAATCCATCAACATGGCCTATACGATATTAAAGCTCTCCTACGCCAAATTCGAAAAGCTGGAAGCCCGTTCCTAACCCGTAGAGTATTGCATGATCATGAATGTTTTCGCGGACGCATCCAGGCTTCCCCTGCCCAACCATTACCCCGGCAAGGTGCGGGATGTGTATGATCTGGAAGACGGCCGCCTTTTGATGGCGACGTCGGATCGCTTGAGCGCGTTCGACCGCGCCATCACCGCCGTTCCGCACAAGGGCGCCATTCTCAACGGCATCACGAAATTCTGGTTCGACCGCACACAGGACATCATTCCCAACGCCGTGATCGATTATCCCGACCCGAATGTGATGGTCGTCAAAAAGCTCGATATGCTGCCGATCGAGGTGGTCGTGCGCGCCTATATGACGGGCTCAACGGGCACGTCCATCTGGACAAAATACAAGAACGGCGAGCGCGAGATGTACGGCCACCGCTTTCCCGAAGGCATGGTGAAAAACCAGAAACTCGCCCATAACATCGTCACGCCGACGACCAAGGGAAAATCCGACGACCCGGTTTCAGGCGAGCAGATCGTTTCGAGCGGGCTCGTCCCCGAAAAGCTCTGGAAACAGACCGAAGAAGCCGCCCTTGCACTCTTCGCCTTCGGCCAGAAAACCGCCGCCGAACAGGGGCTGATTCTCGTCGATACGAAGTATGAATTCGGCGTCGATGAAAACGGCGTCCTGCGCATTGCCGATGAAATCCACACGCCGGATTCTTCGCGCTATTGGGTGCAGGACAGCTACGCCGAGCGTTTCGCCGCCGGGAAAGACCCGGACGGGCTGGACAAGGAATTCGTGCGGCTTTGGCTGAGCGAGCGCATGGAAGATACGTATAAATCTCCCATTCCCGAAATCACCGAGGCCGATCTGGAGATGTTCAGCGGCAAATACCGTGCTTTGTACAAACGCATGACGGGGCAGGATTTTACGCCCGACGATTCCGGCATGCCCATCAACGAGCGAATTTTGAAAAACATCCAACCTTATATTCCGAGCTAGAAATGGTCGATAATTTACAAAAAGAGAAAGAGCCGATGCACGCGTCCTTCGACATCACGAAAGTGGTGAACAAGGAAGGGAAGTACACGACCATTCCGGACACGAAATACGACGTGCGCAAGACGTTCGGCATCGATATCGACTGGCAGGTGCCGGGCTTCAAAGAAGACTCGCAGAACGTGCCGGAAATCGACACTACCTATCATTTCGATCCACAGACGACGATGGCGATCCTCGCCGGGTTTGCCCACAACCGCCGCACGATGGTACAGGGTTATCACGGCACCGGGAAATCCACCCACATCGAACAGGTCGCGGCGCGCCTCAATTGGCCTTGCGTGCGGATCAACCTCGATTCCCATGTCAGCCGGATCGACCTGCTCGGCAAGGATATGATCGTTTTGCGCGAAGGCAAGCAACTCACCGAATATCAGGAAGGCCTGTTGCCGTGGGCAATCCAGAACCCCGTCGCGCTGGTCTTCGACGAATATGACGCGGGGCGGCCCGACGTGATGTTCGTCATTCAGCGCGTGCTGGAATCCGACGGGCGCCTGACGCTGCTCGACCAGAACAAGGTGATCCGCCCTCACCCCGCGTTCCGTTTGTTCGCGACGGCCAACACAGTGGGCCTCGGCGACACGACGGGGCTTTATCACGGCACCCAGCAGATCAACCAGGCGCAGATGGACAGGTGGAACATCGTCGCACAGCTCAATTACCTCGAACACGATGTCGAGACGGACATCATGCTCCGCAAGATTCCGCAACTGGACACCGCGCAGGGCAAGGAAACAGTTTCAGGCATGGTACGCGTCGCCGACATGACGCGCGCGGGTTTCATCAACGGCGACCTGTCCACGGTGATGTCGCCCCGGACGGTGCTGAGCTGGGCTGAAAATTATATGATTTTCGGGGACAAGGAGCTCGCCTTCCGTTTCGCCTTCCTCAACAAGTGCGACGAATTGGAATGGCCAACGATCGCCGAATATTATCAGCGCTGTTTCGGCGTCGATCTCCTCAAGAAATAAGCCCGCCTTATACGGGCAGGACATTATTGCAAGATGGCCGACAAAGACAACACGACCGAAGATTTCAAGAACGCGACGGCGGCGACGCTCCGCGCGCTCGCCGAGGCGCGGCATATGGGCGTGACCTTTTCCGCCGCGGAAACGGCGGAATATCCCACCGCGCCGACGGCGGACAATACGCGCCTCCCCCTGCCGCCCGTCGTAATGGATGAAAAATCCCGGACGCTTCTGCGCGGCGCGGCGGACACCAAGGGATTGCGTTTGCGCCATCATGACAGGAAGCTTCATCTTAAGAACGCGCCACGCGACGCAACTGCCGCCACCATGTTCGAGGCGCTGGAGACGGCGCGGTATGAGGCGCTCGGCATGAACCGGATGAAGGGCGTGGAACAGAACCTCAACGCCACCATTGCCGACAAATTCCGCCGTCTTGGGTATGAGAAAATTTCTGGGCGCGAGGACACCCATATGGCGAACGCTTTGCACGCGCTTGCGCGGTTCGAGCTTACGGGTGAGCAGGTTCCGAAGAATGCAAAGGCGATGGTCGAGGCGTGGAAACCTTACGTCGAGGAAAAGCTCGGCAAAGACGGGTTCGCCGGGCTGAAGCCTTTGGTCGAAGATCAAAGCAATTTCGCAAGGGCGGCGAAATCCATCCTGAACAAATTCAACATGGGCGATGCACCGGGCGATGACGTCAGCGGCGAGAACGACAGCGACGAAGCGCAGACCGATCAGCAGCAATCCGCCCCCGAGCAGGATCACGAGCAAAAGGACAGCGAACAGAGCGCCGGCCAGCAGGACAAAGACTTGGCCGAGGACAGCGACGCCCGGGAAACCGCCGACGAAACGGAGATGGGCGAAAGCTCCGACGACGAATTCGGCGAGCCGACGGAAGGCGAAACGCCCTCCGAAATGGCGCCGCGCCGCAACGATGCCGCGCTCGATCCGCATGGTGAGAAATATGTGATCTACACAACGCAGTTCGACGAGATCGTCGATGCGGATGAGTTGGCCGATCCCGGCGAACTGACGCGGCTCCGCCGCCTGCTCGACCAGCAGATGCAGCCTTATCAGGGCGTGGCGGCGAAGCTTGCAAACCGCCTGCAACGCAAATTGATGGCGCAGCAGCAGAGATCCTGGCTGTTCGATCAGGAGGAAGGCTATATCGATTCCGCCAAGCTCTCGCGGCTCGTCGCCAATCCGACCATCGCCCTCACCTTCAAGAAAGAAAAGCAGACGGATTTCCGCGATACAGTCGTCACGCTGCTGATCGACAATTCCGGGTCGATGCGCGGGCGACCTATCGCGATCGCGGCGATGTGCACCGACATCCTCGCCCGCACGCTGGAGCGTTGCGGCGTGAAGGTAGAAATTCTCGGCTTCACCACGCGCGCATGGAAGGGCGGCAAAAGCCGCGACCTCTGGATCGAGCGCGGGCGGAGCGCGAGCCCCGGGCGCCTCAACGATCTGCGTCATATCGTCTACAAAAACGCCGACGCGCCGCTGCGCCGCGCCCACAAAAATTTCGGGCTGATGCTCAAGGAAGGCGTGCTGAAAGAGAATATCGACGGTGAGGCGCTCGTCTGGGCCCACAACCGCATCGCGCGCAGACCCGAGCAGCGCAAGATCATGATGGTCATTTCCGACGGTGCTCCGGTGGACGATTCAACCCTGTCCGTGAATCCGTCCAATATCCTTGAGCGCGACCTGCGCACCGTCATCGCGTGGATTGAGAGCCTGAAGCAGGTAGAACTGACCGCCATCGGAATCGGCCACGATGTCACCCGCTATTATTCCCGCGCCATGACGATCACAGACGCCGACGAACTTGCCAGCGCGCTGATCGAACGGCTGGAAGGGTTGTTTCAGTTGAAACGGCCTAGCCGCCGCTCCCGCTAAACCCGTTACGAAAGTATTTTTCCAAGACAGGTTTCATATATACAGCCCCTCTCTTTGAAAGATGGCTGGCGTTATAATAAAGAACATATCCGTCAACGCTCGTAAGGCACCGCTTTTCATCGCAGAGATAATCAACGGGGTCTATATATTCTAGACCCGGCCTTTTATAGAGTTCGCGGAATTTAAAAACCGTATTGGCACGTAATCGATCGTATTCTCCGCGTGGAATATTATACCTATCAGAAGCCTCCATCATTTCCTGTAACGCGAGGATGCGATGCGGGCTTTGAGCAGCAACGGGAACTGTAATTAGAAAATAAACGTTTACGCCTTCTTTTAAGAGGGCATCCAACGTATGGGCAAGCGCTGCCATATTCCTATCCCCGAAGTTTTTATAAACTGTTGCCCATTCTCCGTTTTCGACCCGCGCGAGCTTGGCATCCCGAGAAAAGCTCGTCCACAAACCGACGATAAACACATTTCGAATTTTCTCGCGGCGAATCAGATTTAACGCCTCACGACTTTGTTCGATGCAATTATATTTATATACCTTACTCGTATTCTCGACATGGAGGGAGGGTTTGCAACCGCTAGCGGTCAGAATATAGCCATTGCGGTTATATTTTTTAGACAGCTCATCGAATGCAGGCGCTATGGCATCGCCATGACTATCGCCCCACAGAGCGAAATCAGGTCTGCCCGCCATTTCATTTGTCTGACATACTTCCGACGATTTCAGTCTTTCTATAGAAGGTTGGTCACATTCCGCACGGCGCGGATTAACGTCATTCTGTGCTAACGCGTAGTTAAGGACAGAATCGTTAAACCGCGAAGGAAATCCCTTTCCCGCAATAGTCATAGCTCCAACCATTGCCAAGACAAGCAGCCCTGCAAAAGAAAAAAAGCCAATCGACCATTTCGATTGAAAAATATGTCTCCCCCGCACGGGCCGTTCAATCAACAACCAGGTCAGATATGCGAACAAGAACGATGCTATAATACATATCGGCCCAATCCAGACTTGGTACTCGGGAAATGGGATCGTTGCGTATCTGGCAAACACCAGCAACGGCCAATGCCACAGATACAAAGAGTAGGAAATCAGCCCAACAAATACGAAAGGCCGCAAGCTGAGTGTTGATCCTACAAAAGTGACATGCCCGGTATTGGCCCAAATAATGGCGGCAGTTCCCAAGACAGGCAGGAGAGCTATATAACCCGGAAACAAAAAGTCATCGTTATAGAAAAAGATTGCTGCGACCAGCATCAGGGCGCCTGCCCCCCCTACCAATTCCGCATTCTTCCTGTGCGTTATTGCGGGAACGCCACGAATGGCGAGGATGGCACCTGCCAGCAATTCCCAGCCTCTAAAAGGAAGCAGGAAAAAAGCATATCTTTGCGAGGTCTGCACATATAACAGCGCAATAACAAAGCTAAAGACAGCCGCCAGCCAGAGCAGTGGAATATAGCTGCGCTTAAAGTATCGAGAAATCAAAAACATGCCTATTGGAAAAAACAGGTAATATTGCTCTTCGACCGCCAGAGACCAAGTATGCAAGAGCGGCTTGAGATCGCTTGCGACATCGAAATACCCCCCTTGCTTCAAAAAAAGGAAATTCGATGCAAAGAGAGACTGGCTCGCCATCTCTTTACCGAATTGCACGAAGTCGGGCGGTAACAGCAAAAACCAGGCTATTGCATAAGACATCAAGATAACAAGAAAAAGCGGTGGCAAAATGCGGCGGGCTCGTCTTTCCCAAAAAGACATCATGGAAAAACGGTTTTGCTCGATATCCTTGACGATCAGAGACGTAATCAAAAATCCGGAAATGACAAAAAACACATCTACCCCCATGAAGCCGCCGGGGATGCTGGAGAATCCTGCGTGATAAAAAAGAACACTAAGAACAGCAACGGTCCTTAGCCCATCAACATCGGGCCTGTACGTGATTTGGGACATATCAAAATGCTCGTAAAATGTTAGAAGTCATGTGATTTGTTGTTTAACTGTAAAAAAACTAGTGCGTTAGCGAAAAAAACATCGACGCCGATTTAACCGCCACTGACGGCCCCGGGATCAGCATGAAAAACGACAACCAGCAAACAGCCAGTGTGTCCACCTCCCTTCTATGTCCGGTCTTAGCGTAGGGAGCTCATGGCCGGATTTGTGACCGATTTTCCCTTATGTATCAATAGTATTCCTTGATTTGCCCGCCATACCGCCGTAAAAATCTACCCATGAGCACCGAAAAACGTATCTATAAACCCAAATCCATCGCCGGTTTTCCTGAATGGCTGCCCGAAGAGCGGCTTGTGGAGCAGAAATGGTTCGACCATATTCGCCGGATTTTTGAATCCTACGGCTTTTGCAGCATCGAGACGCCGAGCGTAGAAGAGTTGGACGTTTTGACGGCCAAAGGCGAAGTCGATAAGGAAATCTACGTTATCGAACGCCTGCACAAGGATGAGAACGACAAGAAAGAGGCCCGCCTCGCCCTCCATTTCGACCAGACGGTGCCGATGGCGCGTTATGTCGCGATGCACTTCAACGAGCTGGTCTTTCCGTTCAAGCGTTACCAGATGCAGCGGGTCTGGCGCGGCGAGCGCCCGCAGATGGGCCGCATGCGCGAATTCTACCAATGCGATATCGACATCATCAATGTCGACAGCCTGCCTATTTCCTTTGACGCGGAAGTCGCGGCGGTGGTGTATGAGGTGTTGGAAGGGCTGAATATCGGGCGGGTGCAGATTCGTATCAACAACCGGAAAATCCTGATGGGGCTTTTGGAGAGCTGGGGTTTGCAGGATTACGTCCCGGTTACGCGCGCCGTCGACAAGTTTGAGAAGATCGGCAAGGACGCGGTTATAAAACTGCTTGCAGACGAAGCGAAACTGAGCGTCGAGCAGATCGATAAGGTTTTGTCATTGGTGTCCATCAAGGGAAAGGCGGAAGATATCCGCGCCATCATCCCCGCTAACGATACGATGAAAGCCGGGATTGAAGAACTGTCTTTCGTTCTCGACAACCTGAAACATTTGCCTTCGTACGCCGTGGTCGGCGACCTGAGCATCGTCCGCGGGCTCGATTATTATACAGGCACGGTTTACGAGACGCAGCTTCTGGACGTTCCTGAATTTACGGGGTCGGTTTGTTCGGGCGGGCGGTATGACGATCTAGCGGGGAGCTATATCAACAAGCACCTGCCGGGCGTGGGAATTTCCATCGGGTTCTCGCGGCTGTTCGACGTGATGCTCCAGATGCGGCCAGACCTTTTGGGCATCGGCCCCAAATCGCCGGCGCATGTCATGATGATCATGCCAAGCGAGGACGAGCGCGGCCATGCGAACGCAACGGCGCGGACGCTTCGCGAAAAAGGATATAATGTCGAGATGTATCACGCGGCGCGAAAAATTCCGGATCAGTTGAAATATGCCAGCAAGAAATTGATCCCTTACGTTTGGTTCCCATTCAAAGACGGGCATCAGGTTAAGAACATGGCCAGCGGAGAGCAAATCTCCGCAGACCCGAAGACCTGGAACATTCAGACTCAGTAATATCAGGAAATCGTAAGGTCGCGGGTTTGCGCTTTTGTCGGATTGAATTGGTCGTCCGATTTCTTCAGGTGGATTTCCTTGACCGATTCTTCGGCGGGATAAAGCGGGTTGTTGCCGTTGGAGCGAATGCCGAGCCTGTATTCACCTTTTTTATCGCCTTCCGCGAGAAGGACATCGAAGCCTTTGACCTTTACTTCGAGCTTGATCCCTTCGCACGGCCCATTGAATAGGTTCAACAGAGCGGAAAATTTATCGGTCAGATTGAGCCGCAACATAAAAAACTCCTTTGAATTTGAAATTATGGCAATGAAATTAGGCTGGCTGGCTTCGGCTGGTCAAGCTATAAAAGGTTAATGGTGAAAGTGAGGATCATATGGTTCGTTACGGGTCGATAAGACGCTGGATTGCCGCGTCGCTGACGCTCCTCGCCATGATGGGCTGGTTTCCATCTTACGCTGCCGAAGAGGCGAAGAAGGACGAAAAGCCCGCGGCGGAGGAAAAGGCGGATGCAGTCACTGCCGCCGATCCGGCGGATGAGGGAATAGAAGACAAATCATACCGCTTTGCGCCCGATTTTTGCGATTTTGAAATCACGCTGCCGGAAGAGCCTGCGGTCATGCAGAAATGCCTCGGCGACAGCGGTTGTTTCGACGTTCACAGCTATACGATGGTTTACGATTTGCAGACGACGGTGGATGTTTCCGTGACGTGCAACCCGTCCACGCCCGCGTCGTTCGATAAATACAATGAAGCCGTGATGCGGGCGGCCCTTGCCGGCATGGTGGAAAACCGCAATCTCGAAACCCATGAAGTGCGGTTCATGGAAGACCACAAGACGAAGACCAAGAGCGCGGCGCTTTCAGGCACGGGTACGACTGGCCGCCAGGAAAAAATCTACACAGCGCAATTGTGGATCGGGCAAAATTCGGTTTTCACGATACAGGCGGAACTGGTAGGCGGCGCGCATGAAGTCGCCGATAAATCCTTCAGCGAAATTCTATCGAGCATCAAGACCAAGAAGGGCAAGCAGATATCACGTCCGAAAAAGGCCGTGATACCGAAGCAGAATAATCAATAGAATAAATTCGCCCCTGCGCGTTGAAGCCGGATATCCAGGCTGGACTGCTTCGGCTTGGCCTTAGCGATGACGTAGGATGGGGCTTTCGAGGGGATTATCAGGCAAGATTTTTGATCTTCTCCACCATCGCGAAGAAACCGTTGCGGCGGTTGGGGGAAAGATGGTCGTCGAGGCCGAGTTTGAAAAATTCTTCCTCAATTTTTACAGCGGCGATCTCCGGCGCGGTTTTGCCTTCGTAGGCGGTCAAGACGATATAGACGAGCCCCTTGGTTATTTTGCCGTCGCTGTCGGCGTGGAAATGGTAGCGGCCCGCGCTATCTTGTTCATAATAGAGCCAAACTTTGGAGACGCAGCCTTTCACCTCGGTCGCTTCGGTCTTCAACGCGCCGTCCATCGGCGGCACGGCGCCGCCGAGATCGATGAGGTACTGGTATCGCCCTTCCCAGTCGTCGAAGAGCGAAAAATTTTCTACCAGTTCGGAAAGCGTGCGTTGTATCATTATGGAATTCACAGAGCCTTAATTATTTCAGTGCTTTGATATAAATATAACACACTTGAATTGAAAGAAGCTTTTTCTGCCCATACCCCTTGCGGCGGGGCAATCCAGTGGCTAGTTTTATTTTAAGTGATTCATATCCTAGAAAAGGAAAAAGCGGGCGGTTCACATGAGCAAAACGGAAAAGACAGACAGCAAAAATACCCTGTACTGCTCCTTCTGCGGCAAAAGCCAGCACGAGGTTCGTAAGCTTATCGCAGGCCCGAATGTGTTCATCTGTAATGAATGCGTCGAGCTCTGCATGGATATCATCCGTGAAGAGGACAAGACCCAGCTCGTCCGTTCCGGCGAAGGCGTGCCGACGCCATCCGAAATCAAGCAAGTTCTGGACGATTACGTTATCGGCCAGGAGCGCGCGAAACGCGTTCTTTCGGTTGCCGTGCACAACCACTATAAACGCCTTGAAAACGGCGGGCATGGCTCGGGTTCAGATGTCGAACTCGCAAAATCCAACATTCTTCTGGTCGGGCCGACGGGATCGGGGAAAACGCTCCTCGCCCAGACGCTCGCCAAAATCATCGACGTTCCGTTTACGATGGCCGACGCCACGACGCTCACCGAAGCCGGCTATGTCGGCGAGGACGTGGAGAATATCGTTCTCAAGCTGTTGCAGGCATCCGATTACAATGTCGAACGGGCGCAGCGCGGCATCGTCTATATCGACGAGATAGACAAGATTTCCCGCAAGGGCGACAATCCGTCGATAACGCGCGACGTTTCCGGCGAAGGCGTGCAGCAGGCATTGCTCAAGCTGATGGAAGGCACGGTCGCATCCGTTCCTCCGCAGGGCGGGCGCAAGCATCCGCAGCAGGAATTTTTGCAAGTCGATACGTCGAACATCCTCTTTATCTGCGGCGGCGCGTTCGCGGGGATTGAGAAAATCCTCGCCAACAAGGGCCGCGGCACCACCATCGGATTCGGCGCTGACGTGAAAGAAGCGAACAGCAAGGGCGTCGGCGAATTGCTCGGCAAGCTGGAGCCGGAAGACCTCCTCAAATACGGACTCATTCCGGAGTTCGTGGGTCGCCTCCCCGTCTTCGCGACGCTGGAAGATCTCGACGAGTCCGCGCTTATCTCGATCCTTACGGAGCCGAAAAACGCGCTCGTCAAGCAGTACCAGCGCCTCTTCGACATGGAAGGCGTCAAACTGGAGTTCAGCGAGGAGTCCCTCTCCGCCATAGCCAAGAAAGCGATCGAACGCAAGACGGGCGCGCGCGGCCTTCGCTCCATCATGGAAAACATGCTGATGGATACGATGTACGAAGTTCCGGACAAGGAAGGCATCGAGAAGGTCATCGTTTCGAAAGAAACGGTCGACGACAACAAGCCGCCAGTTTACGTCCTCGGCACAGAGGGCGGCTCAAAAAAAAAGAAAAAAGAGCCTGAGGCCATAGAAGCCTAAAAAACATGAAGGGCGCTTTTACGGCGCCCTTTTTCGTTGGTGGATCATGCTTTACGCCTCTACCTGTCTTCTTTTTGTCTAACAAAACGTCATTGCGATCCCGGCCTTGAGCCGTGTGCGTTTCCTGGATTGCCACGTCGCCTGCGGCTCCTCGCAATGACGTTTTGGCCAGGTACGACCTTACGAAGATCTCGCCAAAAATGCTCAATAGTTCTGCATGGCGATAATGGTGACCGCCTTTTAACGCCGCAGCGCAGCACAGAATTGGTGCGGCGCCCTCTATGTTTTCCTACTATTGCCGTGCCGTAAGGGGGATAATAGAGATAAGCCCTCTTAGGGCCTGAATGGAGGTTTTCATGTCGGACATGACAGACAGACCTTACAGGCAGGATATGACGAGTTCGCCGGACACGCCGTACGAACGCAAGGTCTGCGGCATTACGCTGATCTGCAGCCTTGCCTTCCTTGCGACCTGCGCCTACTACCTGCTTTCTCCACAAAAAGACGGACTGATGATGGTCGTTATGGCAGCGACCGGAACGGTGTTCGGCCTCGCCATGCTGAACTTTTTCATCGCCGCTTTCAGCGGAAAACTATGCGGCTGTAAGAAGAAGGAATAGCGCCAGCGCCGCAAGCGCGCACGACGTCGGAACCACAGGGAAATCCCGATTTCCCTTTCCCTTTCATTAACCCCGTATTATCCTTTATTGAGTATTCTTTCCTGTGTACCAAGGCCTGTGTTTTTCTAATAAATAGAAGATGTTGCAAGGAGAGAGCCGCCATGGGCGCACCCAAACTCAAACCCGACCCTTCCAAAAAATACCGCCTGATCACGCGCTCCGATATGGACGGTCTGGTATGCGCCGTTCTCCTGAAAGAACTTGGCATTATCGATGATATTTCCTTCGCCCATCCCAAAGACATGCAAGACGGCCTGATCGACGTCGACGAGAATGTCATCACGACCAACCTTCCCTATGTCGAGGGGGTCTATATGGCGTTCGACCACCACGCCAGCGAAGCAAACCGCGTAAAATCGCACCCCGCGAACCATATCATTTCGCCGGCGGCGCCGTCCGCCGCGCGCGTCGTCTATGACTATTTTGGCGGCAGCGAGACGTTTGCCGAAATCCCTGAAAGCATGATGAAAGCCGTGGACAAAGCGGACTCCGCCGCGTTTACGAAAGATGAAATCCTCGAAGCGTCGGGATGGACCCTGCTCAGCTTTATCATGGATGCAAGGACGGGGCTTGGCCGTTTCCGCGACTTTAATATTTCCAACTATCAATTGATGATGAAACTCATCGATACCGTGCGCGAACGCAAGAGCATCGACGAAATCCTGAACATGCCGGATGTTAAGGAGCGCGTTGACCTCTACAATTCCCATCTGCCGAAATTCCGCGAGCAGATCGAACGCTGCGCCCGCCTGTATGATAATCTCATCGTGCTCGACCTGCGCAAGGAAGACACGATATGGGCCGGAAACCGTTTCATGATTTACGCCCTCTTCCCCAAATGCAATATTTCGATGCATGTCATGTGGGGCAAGAACAAGCAGAACACGGTTCTTGCCATCGGCAAATCCATCCTGAATAAAACATCGAAGACACATATCGGCAATCTCTGCCTGACCTACGGCGGCGGCGGACATGACGCGGCGGGGACATGCCAGATCGGCAACCTCAAATCCGATGAGAAGATTCAGGAAGTCATCGCGAAGATCAACAAAGACGGCTGATTTTTCCACCTGACCGGTGGTCTTTTGCCTGCCGAAGTCCTATGGTTACGGGGTGGGCACGACAGCACGCCCTATAAAGTTTTTACGCCCTTCTACCGCAAAGGGTGCCTTTCAAAAGGGATGGCGCGCGAGCCTTTGCCGAAACCGAAGACGCTCGACCTTATCTCACACAAAGGCGAAAGCCTTTCATCCCTTTCCCTGCTCCCTTCGAAGCCCGAGCCGCGTTGGGATCGAAAGATGGAACCATATTGGGATATCGGAGAGAAAGGCGCGCTGAAAGCGCTTCACCATTTTATCGACGATGGCCTGAAGAATTACAAAGAAGGCCGCAATTATATGTCCCAAAACAACGTATCGCGCCTATCGCCGCGCCTTCATTTCGGCGAAATATCTCCCAATCAGGCATGGCACGCCGCCAGACATAAAGGCGAATCTGATCACTGGAACGCCGGTGTCGATAGCTTTTGTACGGAGCTGGGCTGGCGGGAGTTTTCGCATCACCTTCTCTATCATTTTCCATCCTTGCCAAGGAAACCGTTGCAGGAACGTTTCGCAAAATTCCCGTGGGATCGCAGCGACCATAATTTGCAAGCGTGGCAGGCCGGACAGACGGGCTATCCCATCGTCGATGCCGCCATGCGTGAATTGTGGGAAACGGGCTATATGCACAACCGGGCACGGATGATTGCCGGATCGTTCC
>DASTUM010000007.1:0-10844 GCA_035759665.1 Micavibrio sp. | reverse complement strand
GGGCTGGAAATTACCTATGCCGTCCATCCTGCACAAGATAAAAATGCCTTGCCGGCAAACGCCGCTTTTTCTCACGACGCACAAGAATCGCTAAAAACGCATGGCACTGTGGTCAGCGCTTTTTCGTCCCTCTTGCTGGATGCGTGGTTCGGAGAAAGAAAGGCTCTCAGCCTGCAACCTAACCGTACCGGCAAAGATAAATGCTATCTTTCTGAAAAAGGCTTAATTCCCCTTGTTGAGACGCAGGAAGATTTCTTCTCACAGCTTTTATCAAAAGACGTTTTTTCCTCTCAAAATGCCAGCCAATTAAGGGGAAGCCGCGAGCGCCTAGAATCCCTGCTTATCCAGAAATAAATCCTTTTGCATGAGCATGCTGAGAATTGGCGGAAGAGGTGAGATTCGAACTCACGGAGGACTTGCATCCTCGCCGGTTTTCAAGACCGGTGCATTCAACCGCTCTGCCACTCTTCCGCAAAAGGTCTGAAATCTGTGAGAACATAGCCGCCGGCGCTATCCGCGGCAAGCCTTATCTGGTAGAGATTCCTTATGTTTTTCGTGGCTTCCAAAATATTCTGGGCACTGGCCCAGCCTCTGAACGCCCTGTGCCTGCTGGCGCTGATCGGGCTGGCCGCGCGAGCCCTATGGCCGAAAGAAGGGCAGGGGATCATGAATTTCGCCCTCATCCTCATTCTGCTTTTCGGCATAATTCCCATCGGCCCGCTGGCGCTTACATGGCTCGAACAGCAATATCCCACGCCCCGGGCGCTGCCTGAAAAAATCGACGGCGTGATCGTTCTGGGCGGCGGTTTCGAAAGCCACCTGACCCAGACATCCGGTCATGTCGTGGCGAATGACAGCGTCGACCGCGTTTTCTGCTTCGTCGAAATCGCCAGGAAACATCCGGAGGCGAAACTGGTCTTCAGCGGCGGGGCGGGTGATATCCTCCACCCCGACGCGATGGAAAGCCTCGACGCCCGCCTGTTCTTCCACCTGTCCGGGCTGGACGGCACGAAAATCCTGTATGAGACGCAATCGCGCAACACCTATGAGAACGCTTATTACACGAGAGAAATGGTCAAACCGAAAGCAGGGGAAAACTGGGTGCTTGTCACATCCGCCTTCCACATGCCGCGCTCGGTGGGTAGCTTCGAAAAGCTGGGCTGGAAAACCATCCCCTACCAATGCGATCCCAGAACCGGGGGCGACTATAAAATAGTCGGCAGCCTGCCCAACGTCACCGGAAATTTCTCCGCCCTAAACATGGCCTTCAAGGAAATTATAGGGTTGATCGTTTACAATCTGACCGGAAAAAGCGCTTTTATCATCCCGCCGGGTTCGGTAGCATCGACTTCATGATCGCCCGTTTCGCCGCCATAGCGCTCGCGCTTGTCCTTCTGCCGACGGCGGCGGTTGCCGCCGATTTTCAGACATGGCTGACAGGTTTCCGCACCGAAGCGCGCGCGAACGGCATTTCCGAACAGACGATTCAGGCGGCACTAACCCACGTCAAGCCTTTGCCGAAGGTGATCGAGCTGGACAGGAAACAGCCCGAAAAGAAAATGACCTTCGCGCAATACAAAAAGAACATCGTCAACCGACAGCGCATCAACCGCGGGCGCGAGCTAATCGCACGACACCGCGCCGACCTGCAATGGGTGGAAAAGACGTACGGCGTCGCCCCGCAATATGTCGTCGCGCTCTGGGGAATCGAAACGAATTACGGCGCAAACACCGGCGGATTCAAGATCATAGACTCCCTCGCCACGCTTGCATGGGAAGGACGCCGCGCCGCGTTCTTCAAGGGCGAACTCATCAAGGCGCTCAGGATCATCGACGAAGGCCACGTCACCGCCTCGGCCATGAAAGGCTCATGGGCCGGCGCGATGGGGCAAAACCAGTTTATGCCGTCAAGCTTCTTCAACTTCGCCGTCGATGCCGACAGCGACGGGCACAAGGATATCTGGAACACAAAACTGGACGTCTTCGCCTCGACCGCGAATTACCTTTCGAAAAGCGGCTGGACGCACGGCCAGCGCTGGGGCCGCCGGGCGGCATTGCCGCGCAATTTTTCCGAATCCCTGATCGGCCCGAAGATCGTCAAGCCCTTGTCATACTGGAGATCTATCGGCGTGAAAGATGCAAACGGCGCTGATTTACCTCATGAAAACATCGACGCTTCCGTCGTCGCGCCCGACGGGCTTGGCGGAGAGGTGTACATCGTCTATGGTAATTACCAGACCATCATGGCCTGGAACCGTTCAACCTATTTCGCAACATCGGTCGGTCTTCTGGCCGATGCCATTGCGCGGTAAATATCCTTTATGAAACCGATTAAAATATTTCTCTCGCTGTTCGCCGTCCTGTCTCTGGCCGCCTGCGCCGAAACCGAATTCGGTGCGAACATAGCCAAACAAATCACCAAGGACACCCGCTCGCAGGGCGGCTATAAGGTCGGCAATCCCTACCTGATCGACGGGCAGGAATACTACCCGCAGGAAAATTTCAACTACAGCGAAGTGGGCATCGCCTCGTGGTACGGCCCCGGCTTCCACGCCAATCGCACCGCCAACGGCGAAAGCTATGATCAGAACGAACTGACCGCCGCGCACAGGACATTGCAGATGCCCTCGCTGGTGCGCGTGACGAACCTCGACAATGGCCGCTCCGTCGTCCTGCGCGTCAATGACCGCGGGCCGTATTCGAAAGGCCGCATCATCGACGTTTCCTCCCGGGCCGCCGATCTTCTCGCGTTTAAAGGGAAGGGGACGGCGAAAGTGCGCGTCGAAACGCTGCCCACGGAATCCCGCCGCATCGCCGAAGACGCACGCGCGGGAAAAGATACACGCGGCTATGAAATCGCCCTCAACAACAACCCGCGCCCCGCACAACCGAACCAGCCTGTGACTCTCTACCCGTCGCCGACTGCCGTATCGGTGCAGATGGCAGCGCCAGAAGATACAATGGGCGCAACACGCGTCGCCTCCGTCCAGGCCGTTCCGCTCGATCCCGCGCGTCTGCAACCCGTGCAAGGCCACATCGCCTCCGATGGACGCTTCATGCCGAGTCCTGTCGTCACCCAGCAATCCGCCGTCTCCACCAGTATTTATGTGCAGGCGGGAGCTTTCTCCGAATCCGGCAACGCCGAACGGCTGAGCCAGCAACTTTCTTCCTTCGGCACCGCGCGCGTCTATCCCACCAATGTCGGCGGCAAGAGTTTCTACCGCGTTCGCGTCGGGCCTTTCCAGAATGTTGCGGATGCCGACTCCGCGCTGGGACAGATACTTTCCAAGGGCGTGAATAGCGCCATGATCGTTGTCGACTGACCCCTAATAATGACATAATAAAGACTGCCTTGGCTAACATGGTTAAAACCGCGCCGGGCCATGCTGCGCGGAAACAACTTGAAAACCCGCAACTTCCTGCGGACGCGGGGCCTCAAGGGGTTGCGCTCGCCGCCAATCTTTGTTTTCATGGCGAACGTCAACCCACCCACAAAAAACCCCACGGAATTTTCTCGATGCGCTTCCTGCTTACCGCTTTCTTCGCCCTGATCCTGACCACGCCCGCCATGGCGCAGATGGAAACGGTCGCCAGGCAGGCCTACATCATCGATTTTGAAACCGGGCAGGTGCTGTTCGAAAAGAACGCCCACGAAAAAATGCCAACCTCGTCAATGAGCAAAACGCTTACCGGCTACATGGTCTTCGACGCCCTTAAAAACGGCAAGATCACCCTGGACCAGGAATTCCCCGTGAGCGAGAAGGCCTGGCGGATGCAGGGCTCGAAAATGTTCGTGCCGCTGGGAGGCATGGTCAAGGTGGAAGACCTGATCCGCGGCATGCTGATCCAGTCGGGCAACGACGCCACTATCGTCCTCGCCGAAGGCATTTCCGGCACCGAAGAACAATTCGTCGATGCGATGAACACCAAAGCCCAGCAAATCGGCATGACCGAAAGCCATTTCATGAACGCCTCGGGCTGGCCCGACCCCAACCATTATTCCACCGCGCACGACCTCGCCGTCCTGGGCCGCGCGCTGATTCACGATTTCCCGGACTATTATCACTACGATTCAGAAAAGGACTTCACCTATAACAACATCAAGCAGGGCAACCGCAACCCGCTCCTCTACAAAAACATCGGCGCGGACGGCATCAAGACCGGCCACACCGATGACGCCGGCTACGGCCTGATGGGCTCCGCCGTGCGCGACGGTCGCCGCGTCATCATGGTGCTGAACGGCATGGCCTCGATGGAAGAACGTGCGCAGGAATCCACCCGCCTGATGGAATGGGCGCTGGCCTCTTTCACCAACAAATCCATTCTGTCCTCCGGCATGAAAGTCGCCGATGCGCCCGTCATCATGGGCATCGAAAAATCCGTTCCCCTGATCGTCAATCAGGACATGAAAATCACCATGCCGCGCGGCGCCACTTCGAACGTCCGCGCCGAAGCCGTCTTCAAAACCCCTCTCGAAGCTCCCGTTGCCGAAGGGCAGGAAGTCGGGATCGTCCGCATCACCATCCCCAACCAGCAACCGGTCGAAGTGCCGGTTCTCGCCGCGAAATCCATTCCGCGCCTCGGCTTCTTCCCCGCGACGCTGGAAAAAGGCCGCCGCCTGATTATGGGCGATAACCTCTCCGGCGGGGCAGTAGCACAGTAATCATGACCCGCGCCCTGTTCATCACATTCGAAGGCGGGGAAGGGGCCGGAAAGACCACCCAGATCAAACGGCTGGCGCAAAAGCTCGGCAATTGCGTCATCACCCGCGAACCCGGCGGCACGCCCGAAGCCGAAGCCCTGCGCGACGTCTTCATTGACCATCACGGGCAGGACTGGCCGCCCATCGCGCTCCTCTTGCTCATGTTCACCGCCCGCGCGCTGCACACCGAAAAACTCATCAAGCCCACGATTGCGCAGGGCCGCACCGTCCTGTGCGACCGCTACACAGATTCCACGCGGGTTTATCAGGGCTATGCCGGCGGTCTGCCGCTCAAGGAGATCGAGACCGTCAAAAAATCCGCCATCGGCGATTTCGAACCAGACCTGACTTTCATCCTCGACATAGACCCCGCCCTCGGCCTGAACCGCGCCGGGGCGCGCAAAGCGGACGGCGATACGTTTGAATCAAAAGACATGTATTTCCACACCCAAATCCGCAAAGGCTTCCTCGACATAGCCAACAAAAACCCCTCCCGCTGCGTCATCCTGGACGCCACCCAAAGCGAAGACGCCATTGCCGAACAAATTCTCAAAAGGGTGAACGATGTTCGATGATTTCGCCGATGACGACGATCTATACGAGGAAGAGGGCGAAGACTACGCCTCCGCTCCCGCAGGCACGCTTTTGCCGCCGCGTGAAAATCCCGAACTCTTCGGCCATGAGCATATCGAACAAACGCTGATTTCTCTCTACAGCAAAGGCACGCTTCCGCACGCGCTGATTTTCGCGGGGCCGATGGGAGTCGGCAAGACGACGATGGCCTTCCGCTTCGCGCGCTTCCTGCTCTCGCAAAAGGGCGATGCGGACCAAGATAGCCTGTTCGGCGACGCCCCCGCCGCGCCGACAAACATGAATGTCGCGTCCGACGATCCTATCTTCCGCAAAGTCGCCTCCGGCGGCCATCCCGACCTCCGCACCATCGAACGTCCCATCGACGAAAAGAAGGGCGTGCGCAAAGGCATCGTTGATGTCGAAAGCGTCCGCACCATCGCCCCCTTCCTGCGCATGAGCGCCTCGGAGGGGGGCTGGCGCATCGTCATCGTCGATGAAGCCGACCTGATGAACCGCCAGTCGCAAAACGCAATCCTGAAAATCCTGGAAGAACCGCCGCCGCAATCGTTGCTCATCCTCGTCTGCAACCGCCTCGGCGCGATGATCCCGACCATCCGCTCGCGTTGCCGCGTGCTCCACTTTGCGCCACTCGACAATACCACGCTGGCCACGCTCCTGAAACGCGCGATGCCGCAGGCGACCTCTGGCGATATCGCGCTGCTCTCGCTTCTCTCCGACGGCTCCATGGGCCGCGCCGTCCATTTGCAGGAAGAGGGGGGTGTGAACATGCTCCACTCCATCCTCGATTTCCTGACCGGCTGGCCGAAATGGGACTGGGCGAAAATCCACCCTTGGGCGGACAATCTCTCCCGCGCAGGCGATGAAAAATCCTATCTCGCCTTCACCTCCCTGATGGAATGGGTTACGGCCTCCATCCTCCGCGCCAAGGCCGCGCCGGAACGCGGTTTGCCCGAAATCCTTAACACCCAGGGCGTCAATACCCTGCAAAACCATTATTCCCTTGAACAAATGATCGACATTTGCGAAAAGCTGAAGGCACATTTCATAAGTATAGAAAACAGCAATCTGGACAAGCGGCAGGGTGTGATTGGCGCTTTCGCCATTCTAGGCGGACAAACTCCCTGACCGTCATCCCGGCGAAAGCCGGAAACCATAGAACAGCGGCTTTCGCCGGAATGACAAAGTGAAGAGACAATGAACGATAAGAAGACTTTTTACATCACCACGCCGATTTACTACGTAAACGACAAGCCGCATCTCGGCCACGCCTACACGACCATTGCCTGCGACGTGATGGCGCGTCACAAACGCCTCGACGGCTACGATGTTTACTACCTGTCCGGCACCGACGAACACGGCCAGAAAGTTCAGCAGGCTGCCGAAGCGAAAGGCATCGATCCGCAATTATTCACCGACGAAGTCTCGCAGAATTTCCGCGACCTTCTGCCGGCGCTCAACATCACCAACAACGATTTCATCCGCACCACCGAAGAACGTCATAAGAAAGCCTGTCAGGTGCTTTGGAACAAACTCGTTGAATCCGGCGACATCTATCTTTCGAAATACGCTGGCTGGTACGCCGTGCGCGACGAAGCCTATTACGGCGAAGACGAACTGAAAGACGGCCCGAACGGCAAGAAGATCGCACCAAGCGGCGCGGAATGCGAATGGGTGGAAGAAGAAAGCTACTTCTTCAAACTCTCCGAATGGGGCGACCGCCTCCTGAAACTCTACGAAGAAAACCCGCATTTCGTTCAACCCGACGCCCGCCGCAACGAAGTCATCAGCTTCGTCAAATCCGGCCTGCGCGACCTGTCCGTCTCCCGTACGCGCTTGACATGGGGTGTGCCCGTGCCGAATGCGCCGGGCCATGTCATGTATGTCTGGATCGATGCGCTAACAAACTATATCTCCGCGCTCGGATACCCCGATGAAAACGCCGATTTGTTCAAGAAATTTTGGCCCGCCAACATTCATATGGTCGGCAAAGACATTCTGCGCTTCCACGCCGTCTACTGGCCAGCCTTCCTCATGGCCGCGAAACTGCCCATTCCAAAGCAAATCTTCGCTCACGGCTGGTGGACGATCGAAGGACAGAAAATGTCCAAATCCATAGGCAACGTCATCGCGCCAGACGATATGATCGAACGCTACGGCCTCGACCAGTCGCGCTATTTCGTCCTGCGCGAAGTCGCCTTCGGCAGCGACGGCGATTTCAGCCACGCCCAGGCCATCACGCGTATCAATTCCGACCTCGCCAACGGCTTCGGAAACCTGGCCCAGCGCACACTCTCCATGATCGCCAAAAACTGCGACGGCAAAGTGCCAAACCACGGCGACTTCACCGCCGAAGACAAGGCCCTTCTGAAAGACGCGCAGGAAAACCTGCCCGCAACGCTCCGCCGCGAATTCGACAAATGCGCCTTCAACCGCGGGCTGGAAGCGATCATGAAACTCGTCTACGACGCGAACGCCTATATCGACGTACAGGCACCGTGGGGCCTGAAGAAGACCGACACCAAGCGCATGGAAACTGTTCTCTACGTCCTCGCCGAAACCATTCGCTGTCTCGCCATCGCGATGCAATCGGTGACGCCGCAATCGGCGGCGAAAATGCTGGATCAGCTCGCCGTTCCCATGGACAAACGCCAATACGCGAACATACCCACCGATATGCTCAAACCCCGAACGCCGCTGCCTACGCCCGAAGGCGTTTTCCCGCGCATTCAGCTTGAAGAAAAGGCCGCGTAACCTTTCTCCGTCATTGCGAGTACCCCGGACTTGATCCAGGGGACGCGGCAATCCAGTCTGGATTGCTTCGGTTTCATCTCGCAATGACGATAAACAGCACCTCCACCGTCATTGCGAGGAGCGTAGCGACGCGGCAATCCAGAAAACCGTCCAATTAAAATAGAGTTTCACAGAGAAATCAAAAAAGACTCCGTTCCTGCGCCTCGCCGCGTTAAAATTTTCCCCTCGAATGACAACAAAGACATTTTAACACTTTCATGCTTTAATATAATGCCATGTGGATCGACAGCCATTGCCATCTAAACCATGAACGTACCGCCGACGGCGACACGCCCGAGGCCATCGTCGCGCGCGCAAAATTTGGCGGCGTTGACGGCATGCTCTCCATCTGCTGCGAAATCGAACGAGAATTTCCCTCGCTGCTGAAAACCGTCAAGGCGCTCGACAATGTATGGTGCTCCATCGGCACCCATCCGCACGACGCCAGCATTCCGGCGGAGAAGGCGGTAGCGCTCGAAAAACTGATCGACCTCGCAAATTCCGACGACAAAATCATCGGCATCGGCGAAAGCGGCCTCGATTTTTTCTACAACCATTCGACGCCCGAAGACCAGGAAGAAAGTTTCCGCAAACACATCCGCGCCTGCATCGCCACGAACCTGCCGCTCATCGTCCACGCCCGCGACGCGGATGCGGACATCATGCGCGTCATACGCGACGAAAACGAAAGGGCGGGGGCGAGGGTGCGCGGCGTCATGCATTGCTTTTCCTCAGGCCCAGGCCTCGCCGAAAACGCGCTCGCCGAAGGCTTTTACATTTCCTTTTCCGGCATCGTGACCTTCAAAAAATCCACGGAACTCCAGGCCATCGCTAAAACCGTGCCGCTTGACCGGCTGCTCGTCGAAACCGACGCGCCGTTCCTTGCGCCCGAACCCTACCGGGGCAAAACCAATGAACCTAATTATGTAAAATATACCGGCGAATTCATAGCAGGGGCCTTGAACCGCGATCCGGCCGAAATCGCCCGCATTACAAAAGAAAACTTCTTCAACCTCTTCACCCGCGCAAAGGCCACATGGACGGCAAACTGATCCTGCTCGGCACTGGCGGCTCCGCCGGCACGCCCGCCATCGGCAACTGGTGGGGAAATTGCGACCCCGCCAATCCGCGCAACCGCCGCACGCGGCCATCCGTGGCTATCCAGACCGAAAACACGCTCGTCGTCGTCGATACCGGGCCTGATTTCCGCGAACAGATGAACCGCGAAAAGCTGGGCATTCCGGACGCCATCATCATCACGCACGCGCATTCCGACCACGTCAACGGCCTCGATGAGCTGCGCACGCTCCAGCGCCTTCACAAACGCAAATTCGACATCCACGCGCTCGACGCTACATTCGAAAAACTCAAACGCCGCCTCGATTACATGTTCGAGGAAACGGAGGGCGGATTCTATCCCGCCGTCTGCAATCCCGCGCGCGTGCGGCAGGGGGCCGAAATACGGGTCGGCGACATCGTCATAACACCCTTCGAACAAGACCACGGAACGCTCAATTCGCTGGGCCTGAAAATCGGCAATATCGGCTATTCGACCGATGTCAAAAGACTGTCCGGCGAAGCCCTCGAAATCCTGTCCGGGATCGACACCTGGATCGTCGATGCCGCCGGTCATCACAGCCGCGCAAACCCGGTTCATATGTGCATCGAGGAAGTGGTGGAGACGAACGAGAAAATCGGTGCCAAAAAAGTATTCCTCACACATCTGCCACCGACGATGGATCATCAGACGTTGATCGACGAACTGCCGGAAAATTTCGCACCGGCCTATGATGGAATGGTGCTAGCATTCAAATCCTGAGAACGCCACAAAGCCGCGGCTGGCTTGGCTTAAAGAAAGTTTTGTATCAAAATTCCTAACCCTGTATCTTATTTTACATAATATACATTATCACATTTGCGGGTTACGCCAAAACCTGTGGAAAAGTCGCCTACTGTGACTCAAAAGCCACAGTTTTCCGCCACTTTACGGAAAGTTTACCCCTCCGCGGTATCACCAAAACTTTTTATAGAGGTGAAAATCATGGTTACGGATCGAATCACAGTAACGCTGCGGGCATTACCACGAGAGGAAAAACTTAATCTTGCGAAGATTTACAAACGAATGGCCGATGACTTGCTGGATCAAGTCCGCGAGGCCGATAAATATCGCGCCCACATGGCCCGTGTCGGCCACAGGCTGGACGTCAGGCACGGTATTCCAGACGCCATGATAAAAACCCTCCAGACCTTCCACAGCGAAGCCGATGCCGTGCCCTTGGTTGCCGAGATGCTCAAGACAACCGAGAGCAACGTGTGGCACCACTGGAAGGCCCATAAACGCGACGAAGCCCGCGAAGCCCGACTGAAACGGGATCGCGAAATCCTTAAAATGGCCCGCGCAGGAAAAAATAACGCCGAGATCGCTCGGCGTTATAAAATCTCAAGGCCCTATGTATCGAAGATCGTTACGCGCTATTTCCGTCAGACAGCGCGATACGGCGACCATTCACAGTCCTGAAGCCCGTAGAGGCTTCAAAATGCCCACCGCGCTCAACATGCGCTTTTTTGGCCTTTGCGGGCGTTTTTCTCGCCGCCGCTTTTTTGGCAGCGGGCTTGTTAACTTTTTTCGTCGGCGATTTTAACTTTTTAACTTTTTTCGTCGGCGATTTTAACTTTTTGGGCTTTGCCATGGCTATTTACCTTTCTTGCTCATGAGGAGGAACACAACAAGAAGCGCGATGGCAAAGAGCCAAAGCGC
>DASTUM010000006.1:0-7128 GCA_035759665.1 Micavibrio sp. | reverse complement strand
ACGGTGAAGGCATCGCGCAGGAACGCAAGGGTGAAGCCCAGCAATTTGCCGGAAAAACGAAAGAGGCCGTGAAGAAAGCCGCCGACCTTTAGACGCTGGTTTGCTTCGTGCAAAAAAAGGCCCGCCGGAAGGCGGGTCTTTTTTTTTAAAAGCTCAGGCGCTTTGCCGTTTTCACCTGCGGAAGGCTGGAAACCTCTTTAAACAGAAGGTCGGGCAGCGGCGCGTCGAGTGAAATAAGGCAGACGGCGGAATCGGCGCCCTCCATCCGGCCCAGACGGAAATCCGCGATGTTCTGTTTCGCGTTGCCGAGAATCGTGCCCAGCGCGCCGATCAGGCCCGGCTTGTCCTCATTGCGGATGAACAGCATGTCTTTCGCTAGAGCCGCCTCGATTGGTACGCCCTCGATATTGACGATGCGCGGCTCGCGGCCCGTAAAAAGCGTTCCGGCAACCGTGCGCGTGCGCGTTTCGGATTGAATCGTCACCGTGATCAGCGAGCGAAAGTCTTTCTGGCTGCCCGATTTCGTTTCGGAAATCCGGATACCCTTGGAGTCCGCGATCGTCATGGCATTGACCATATTGACGGAATCGGACACGGGTTGCAGCAGCTTGGCGACGATCGCCGCCGTAAGCGGTTTCGCATTGATTTCGGACACCGTGCCGTCATAGGCAATGTCGATCGATCTGATTCCGCTTTCCGTGATCTGCCCTGCGAACGAGCCGAGTTGTTCGGCCAGCTTCAGATAAGGTTTCAGACGCGGCGCGTCTTCGGCCGAAATCGACGGCGTGTTGAGCGCATTGGTGACCGCGCCCGTCATCAGGAAATCCGAAATCTGTTCGGCCACCTGGATGGCGACATTGACCTGCGCCTCGTCCGTCGAAGCGCCGAGATGCGGCGTGCAGATAACCTTTTCATGGCCGAGGAGCGGGGTCGTATCCTTCGTCGCGGGTTCAGTATCGAACACGTCGAGCGCAGCGCCGCCAACCTTCCCGCTGTCCAGCGCTTCTTTTAGATCGGCTTCGACGATCAGGCCGCCGCGGGCGCAGTTGATAATCCTCACGCCCTTTTTCATCTTGGCGATGGCGGCCTTGTTGATGATGCCTTTCGTCTTTTCGTTTTTGGGAACGTGCAGCGTGATAAAGTCCGAATCTGTGAAGATTTGCTCCAGCTCGACTTTCTTCACGCCCAGCTCGACTGATTTTTCTTCGGAAAGGAACGGGTCGTAGGCGATAACATTCATTTTCAGGCCAAGGGCGCGGTCGGCGACGATGGAGCCGATATTGCCGCAGCCGATGACGCCGAGCGTCTTGTTATAAAGTTCGACACCCATAAACTTGTTTTTTTCCCATTTTCCCGCGTGCGTGGATTCGGACGCCTGCGGAATGTCGCGGGCCAGAGCGAACATCATGGCGATGGCGTGTTCGGCCGTGGTGATCGAATTGCCGAACGGCGTGTTCATGACGACGACGCCTCTGAATGTCGCGGCCTTGATATCGACATTGTCGACGCCGATTCCAGCGCGGCCGACGACTTTCAAATTCGTGGCGGCTTCGAGAAGCTCGGGAGTGACCGTTGTGGAAGAGCGGATGGCAAGGCCGTCATAGCCGCCGATAATGGCTTTGAGTTCGTCCGGTTTCAGGCCGGTCTTGACATCGACATCGACACCTCTCGCTTTGAAGATGTCTTCTGCCAACTTGTTCATTTTGTCGGATATAAGGACTTTGGGCATTTTCGGACTCCTGATTTTGTCTTGTTCGGGAAAACAGACCGTCTTGATAACACCCCGCTTGTGCAAAAGCAAAAGGAGTTTGAGCGCGCCGGTTGACCCCACGGACAGGATGGGCCAAGCTGCAGGCTTCCCGGTTTCGACAAATAACCTTTTTCAGGAGGTTTTCATGCGTTTCGTTCTTCCCGCCCTCACCCTTTGGCTTCTGGTTTTCGCCGCGCCGGCTTCGGCTGCTGACAGCACCTGCGCCAGCCTGCCCGGTCACGATGCGTTGAAAGCGGCTTTGACCGAAGCCCGGGGCGCGGACAATGGGGGCCTTGACCTCGATATGTGGGGAACGATCGTTGATCGTTCGGGCAAGGTCTGCGCCATCGCCTATACCGGCGACGACTTCGGCGCGCAATGGCCGGGCAGCCGCGTGATCTCCGCGCAAAAAGCCAACACGGCCAACGCCTTTTCCTTAAAAGGCCTCGCTCTTTCCACCGCCAACCTCTATTCGGCGACGCAGCCGGGCGGATCGCTCTTCGGCCTGCAGGAAAGCAACCCCGTGGATACGGGCGCCGCCTATGAAGGCGATGCGAAAACGTTCGGCACCAGCTCCGACCCGATGATCGGCAGGCGGATCGGCGGCGTGAATGTCTTCGGCGGCGGACTTGCCCTCTATAACGACAAGGGCGATATCGTCGGCGGACTCGGCGTATCGGGCGATTCGTCCTGCGCCGATCACAATATAGGCTGGAAGACGCGCCATGCGCTGAATCTCGACTATGTTTCGGGCGGCGTCGCGGCGGACAAGACCGACGCAATCATCTATGACATCGCCGCCGGAAAAAGCGCGGGCGGATTCGGCCACCCGACCTGCGGCGGGTCGGAAGACAAGATCGCCAAAACCCTGCCTGCCGTGCAAAAGGTGCCTTTCCAAAAAATCGCGGATGAGAAAGACAAACCCGCGGGGAAATAATTACCGCAACAAAAAGGGGCCTCGGGGTCCCTTTCCTTATTCGTTGCGGATAACCGTGCCGTGGCAGATACCGCCCAAATTATACCCGACGCATTCCGATCCCGATCTGATTTCCTTCGAACGGATCAGCGCGGAATCGGCCTTGCGGCTATAATCCTGTTCGTTCGCAGAGTTTATCCGTTCGCCCCACACCCGCGCCGTTCGCTCGGCTTCGGAGCTGCCGCACGACGCGAGCAGGATGCAAACCGTCAAAAATGCGGAACGCTTCATTAGGCCGCTTTTTTCTGCTCTTCACCCTTGGCCGTTTCATACGCCCAGTCGAGCCAGGGCAGCAAAGCCTCCATGTCGGACGTTTCCACCGTCGCGCCGCCCCAGATGCGAATGCCCGCCGGCGCATCGCGGTAAGAAGCGATGTCATAAGCGACATTTTCATTGTCGAGCGGTTTCAGCATGCCTTTAACAAAAGCCTGGCGGTCTTCGTCGGCTTTTGCCGCAAACCACGGATCGGTGATCGCAAGGCAGATCGAGGTACGGGAACGCACCGCATCATCCTTGCACAAAAAAGCGGCCCAGTTGGATTTCTCAACCCACCCGGCGACAGCGGCAAGGTTTGCCTCGCTGCGCCCGATCGTGGCTTTGACGCCGCCGATCCGTTCGACCCATTTCAACGCGTCGAGACAATCTTCGACAGCGAGCATCGAGGGCGTGTTGATCGTTTCACCCTTGAAAATACCTTCCGCGAATTTGCCGCCCTTCATCATGCGGAAAATTTTCGGCAAGGGGCGATCGGGCTTGAAACTTTCCAGACGGGCGACGGCACGCGGGCTCAGCACCAACATCCCGTGCGCGGCTTCACCGCCCAGAACTTTTTGCCAGCTCCACGTCGTGACATCGAGCTTGTCCCACGGCATATCGTAAGCGAACACGGCGGACGTCGCATCGCAGATGGTCAGGCCCTTGCGGTCGGCGGCGATCCAACCGCCGTTCGGGGAACGAACGCCGGAGGTCGTGCCGTTCCATGTAAAGACCACATCGTGGTCTTTCGTGTTCACTTTCGAAAGTTCCGGAATTTCGCCGTAGGCGGCTTTGTGCAGCGTGACGTTTTCCAGCTTCAGCTCGCTGGTCGCATCCTTGCTCCAGTCGAGGCCAAACGCTTCCCAATACACCATGTCCACCGGGAGCGGGCCGAGCAGTGACCACATCGCCATTTCCACCGCGCCTGTATCCGATGCCGGAACGATCGCGATATGATAGTCGGCGGGAATGCCCAGCAGCGTACGATGGCGGTCGCAAACCTCGTTCAGTTTCGCCTTGCCGACCGCGTGACGGTGCGAGCGGCCAAGAAACGCGTCCGATAGATTGTCAAAGCTCCATCCCGGGCGTTTGGCGCAGGGGCCGGACGAAAAACAGGGATTTTTGGGCTTGGCTGCGGGTTTGGTCATGACTATACCTTTTCAAGGTTGGAATACGGTTTCGACCATACGCAAAGAGCCGCCTGCCCGTCAATCCATAGGAGAAACGCCTTATGAGTCATGTCATGACCCTCGTCGCCTCAACCGGAAACCTGTCGATCGCTCATCTCGAAAAGCTTGAAAAATTCGTGGAAGACCACGGGATCGGCCTTATAGGCAAACCCTCATGGCTCGACCCGCATATCGCCGCCGACATGCCCGTTCAAAATGCCGTAACGATAGAACAGATGAAGGCGCTCCGCGCTCTCTTCGCTGAAGACAGGATCGACATCCTTTGCGTTGAGGCCGAACATCGCCAGAAAAAGCTCCTGCTCGCCGATATGGATTCCACGATCGTCGAAACGGAAACGCTCGACGAGCTTGCGGGCAAGGCGGGCATCAAGGACAGGATCGCGGCGATCACCGCGCGCGCCATGAACGGCGAACTGGATTTTAAGTCCGCGCTGCGCGAGCGCGTCGGACTGCTGAAGGGCCTTCCTCTCTCCGCCCTGCAGGAAACGCTCGACGAAACCGACTTCTGCGAAGGCGCGGAACATCTGATCCGCACGATGCGCAAGAACGGCGCGATCTGCGTCCTCGTCTCCGGCGGCTTCACTTTTTTCACCGGCGCGGTCGCGCAAAAGGCGGGATTTCATCATCATCATGGCAACACGCTCGACGACGATGGCGCGATGCTGCTCGGCACGGTGAGCGGCGATATTCTCGACAAGAATTCCAAACTCTCCTACCTGAAATCCTATACGCAGGAACTGGGGCTGGATTTGAATCAAACCCTGGCCATCGGCGACGGGGCGAACGACCTGCCCATGCTGGCATCCGCAGGCCTTGGGATCGGCTACCGGCCCAAGCCGATTTTGGCGGAAACCCTGCTGAATATCCTGCAATTCGCCGATTTGCGCGGGGTTTTGTACGCGCAGGGGTTCAAGAATATTTGCTGATTGTTAACCATTTCGAGTACAGTATAGGGGTGGAATAAACCCTTTTCCGATCAGCGACATGGCCGAAAAAAAGAAATACAATTTCAAGGTTCCGCAGGACGAACTCGAAAATCTTCTGCACCAGTATTGCCGGAATTACACGACTCTGGCGACCGAGGGCCGTTTCGACCCGATTGTGGGGCGGGATGCCGAAATCGACAACGTCATGCTGATCCTGCTGCAACGGAACCGCAAGAACGCCTGTCTCCTCGCCCCCGCCGGTGTTGGTAAAACCGCGCTCGTCGTGGGATTGGCGCAGGCCGTCGTCGCCGGACGCGTTCCCGATTACCTTCAGGGCGCGCAGGTGCTCGAACTCGACATGCCGGCCATGGCGGCGGGTACGGATTCGCCAGCGGAATTCCAGGCGCGTTTCATCCCGATCTGCCGCGGCATCGCCGAGCGCTACCATCATCCGGAATTTCCGCGCTATATTATGTTTATCGATGAGATCCACACCATCATGCCGACCGTCAAGGGATCTGCTTATGCGGGTCTGTCCGAAGTCATGAAGCCCTACCTGACCGTGGGCGATCTGCACGTTATCGGCGCGACGACGATCGACGAATTCCGCATGTTTGTGGCTGTCGACCCCGCGCTCGACCGCCGTTTTCAAAAAGTTCACCTGAAAATGCCGAATGTCGAGGAAACCGTCAAAATTCTCCATGGTGTACGTCCCAACTATGAGCGCCACCATAAGCTGACCATTCCCGACGAATGCATCAACGAGGTCGTCAAGCTGACCGATGAACATATGCGCAAGCGTACCCAGCCGGATAAATCCATTATCACGATGGACGCCGCCTGCGCCTGGCACAATATGTTCCGCGGTGAAAGCCGTACGCTTTCCATGGAAGCCGTTCACCAGATGGTCGCCAAAGAGACGGGGCTCCATCCGGGCGCGCTGTCGGACAATGTCTATGCCCGCGGTGAAACGTTCGATCCGACCAAGATGGCCGTCCAGATCGGCGAAAAAGACTTCGCCGACAAGGAAGGGGACAAGCGTTTCGACGCCGGTTCGCCCGAAGACGAAGCGGCCGAATAACTCTTATACCAAATGGCTTTGCAGAACACGTACGAGCTCCAGCGTGTCGTGAAAGAAGGTGTCGATATGCTCGACACCCTTGTCCGGAAGCTTTCCATGATGGACGAGCGCGGTCGTCATTCCCATGTCTTTGGCGTGGATCAGGTTGCGGGCGAGATCCTCCACCATCAAGGTTTCTTCCGCCTCGACCTCGAGCGAAGCCAGCGCTTTTTCGAACCCTTTCCGGCCTACGGATTTCGCCTGGAATTCCACGTCTTCAAGCGCCAATAGTTTCCCGTCCCCGAATATACGATCGTATTCTAAATGGTTCAGCGTACGCTTGGCCCAATCACGTGAAGCATTGGTTAGAATAATCATGGGGACAGGTAATAATTCCAGTGCTAGCTTCATTTCCTGGTTTTTTGCAAGGATCGTGGTATCCACGGCCTTGTGATAGGGTACATGGAAATCTTCATACCGGATGCCGTGATCGGCAAAAAATTTGAACGAGCTCCCATGCTCGCGGTAGGAATGGGCAGCCACAGCGGTGGCTTCGCCAAGTTCCATTTTCAAACCGAGATCGATAGCCGTACGCGCAGCGGCGACATTACAGGCCTCGATAAAGACAGCCTCGTAGCGATACAACGTCCCGTCGAGATCCCAGATGATTCCCCGTATGTGGGATAGATCCTTAATTGTCATTTTATCGCACGCAAAATTTTAAAACCGTTCTCGACAACGACCTGTTTGACATTCCTGAGGCAAGTTTCCAGAATTTCTTCATAAGGAAGATGTACGTTTGCCACCAGTGACAACGCCCCGTTCTTTTTCAAATGTGTTGCGGCCATAAAGAGAAAAGCCTTACCAAGGGAAATATCGGTTTTCTTACCCGTGTGGAAGGGCGGATTCATAATAATATGATCGAACAGCAGCGATGAATCCGGCAAGGGCTTCGTCGCGTCATGCCAAAA
>DASTUM010000005.1:0-6116 GCA_035759665.1 Micavibrio sp. | reverse complement strand
ATGCGACGCCTGCTCGACAAATGGCGCGGGGCGCGGTAAAACACTGACATGACTATGGTTTTATCCATCGCGGCGGGCGGCGCCATCGGGTCGGTTCTGCGGCATTTCGCGGGCGTGGGGGCGTTGTCTTTGTTCGGCTCTGCGTTTCCCTATGGCACGCTGTTCGTCAATGTCGTGGGATCGTTCGTGATGGGCGTCATCGTCGCGCTGTTCGCGCATCTCGGAAACCCCTCGCAGGAAATGCGGGCGTTTTTGACGGTGGGCGTTCTCGGAGGGTTTACGACCTTTTCGTCTTTTTCGCTGGATGCCGCGACGCTGTATGAGCGCGGGCAGATTGGCGCGGCGGGGCTTTATATCGCTCTGTCGCTGGTTTTATCACTGGCCGCCATTTTCGCCGGCCTGTTTATCGTGAGAAGTTTCGTGCAATGAAAGATGTCCAGCATATCACCGTCCCGCAGGATGACGACGGGCAGCGCCTCGACCGCTGGCTGAAAAAGAACGTCGAGGAAATGTCGTTCGTGATGGCGCAGAAGCTGATCCGCACGGGGCAGATCAGGATCGACGGCAAACGCGCGAAGCCGGATACGCGGCTTGTGGCCGGGCAGGAAATCCGCCTGCCGCCGATGGATGAACGCCCCGAAAAGACCGATGGCTACAGGCTTCGCGAAGACGACGCGGAAATGATTATCAAGGCCGTGATCTATGACGACGGCGATATCCTCGCGATCAACAAGCCCGCCGGTATCGCCACGCAAGGGGGGATGAATATCGAGCGGCATATCGACGGGATGTTAGAGGCGCTCACCGGCAAGGACGGCGTGAAGCCGCGCCTCGTCCACCGTCTCGACAAGGATACGTCTGGCGTGCTGCTGCTGGCGCGTTCGGCGGAGATGGCGCGTAGGCTCGGCAAGATGTTTCAGGGCCGCGACATGAAGAAAATCTATTGGGCGATCACCAGCCCCGCGCCGACCGATATGGAGGGTGAGATCAAGGCGCCCCTTATCAAAGGCACGCACGGGCCGGAAAAAGACAAGATGATCGTTGACATGAAAGAAGGCCAGAAGGCCTATACCAATTACGAGGTGATGGAGGTGGCGGGCCGCCAGGCCGCGTTCGTCGCCTTCATGCCCAAGACGGGCCGCACACACCAGATCCGAGTCCACGCCGCGCATATGGGCTTCCCGCTGCTCGGCGACGCCAAATACGGAGTCAAGGCGGCGATCGAGGGGCCGGGGATCACGCAAAGGCTGCACCTGCATGCCCGCTCGCTGCAATTCAGCCATCCGGTCACGCGCAAAAGCCTGAAATTGCAGGCCCCGCTGCCTGCCGATCTTGCCAAGAGCTGGGACGCGCTGGGTTTCCAGAAAAAGCCAGATCACGAACCTTTCGCCGATTTTTAAAGCTGCAAAAAGCGGCAGCGGCCTTTATACTTGCCCGGATTTTTGGAGTGGTTTCATATGGCTATGTCTGCCGAATCGCGCAGGAAATCCCTGACATGGGGAAAGCGCCTGATTCTCGTCGTCCTGATTATGGGCGGCGCGGCCTATGGCGTTCTGAGCATAGCGGCGCGCTCGAAGGAGCCGATCCGGCTCGGCGTGCAGGATTACCTGACCGAAGCGACGGGCAACCCTTCGGAAATCACCGACATGGAATCGGTCAAGCTGGTTCCCAACGTGGATTTCCGCATGAAGGGCATTGTCGTCCGCGACGGGAAGAATCGCGACAAGGCCCTTTTGAAAGCGGAAAAAGCCTATATTTCAGTGCCGCTCTGGCACCTGTTCCTTGGCATCCGCAAATATCTGGGGTTTGAGATTCAGGGCCTTGAAACCGCCACGGGATTTTTCCTGCCCAAAAAACTGACGCTGGATTTTGCGGGAATCTCCGATCCTTCCGGTGGGTCGAAAGCGCCGCAGTTCATCGGCGAGGGAAATTATAATGGCAAGGAATTGCTCGTCACTGCCGAAATGATGCGCAAGGACCGCAAGGGAAAACCGCCTTTTTATTATTTCGACGATAGTTTCCGCATGACGGTAAAGCTGGGAACCCTTGAGGGCGAAGGCATTTTCGTGCGCCGTTTTACGAGCACGATGATTGACGACGCGCAAATCCGCAAAGGCCCGTACGCCGCGAGCTTCGATGTCACGGACATCGACCGCGATCCCGTCAACGCGCTGGCCGAAGGCAAGGTCAACGGCGTGCCGTTCAAGGCGGAACTGACGCCGCATCTCGTGAAGGTCATACCGGGCTCGCAAAAGCCCGAAGACCTGAAAATCCTTTCCGGATTCTTCGCCGATGTCGAAAAAGACCTCGGCACCGAAGGAAATCCGGATATTTTGAAATTTGAAATCGTCTCTCAGGAACAAGCGGAAAAAACAGAATAATGAAACGCGTATACAAAGTAGCCTCGCATACCAAAACCGAAGATGGATGGGTCGTTCAGCTCGACGGGAAATCCGTTAAGACTCCGTCGGGCCAGCCGCTGGCCGCGCCGAACCGCATCATTGCCGATGCGATCGTGCGCGAATGGAGCGACCAAAAAGACGATATCGTTCCAGATTCCATGCCGATCACGCAAATTCTGAACACGGCCATCGACCGGATGCGCGAGCGTGACGTGATGACGAAGACTTTGCTGTCTTATCTCGACACCGATCTTTTATGCTACCGCGTCAAGGAGCCGCTAGAACTGTCCAAGCGCCAGAAGGAAGTGTGGGATCGCTGGCTCACCTGGTTCGACGAGCATTTCGAAAGCCCGCTGGACGTTACGTTCGGCATCGAGGCGCTGAAGCAGGATTCCGACACGCACAAGCAAATCTGGAATTATATCGAGGCGCTCGACGAATATTATTTCGCCGTGCTGCAAATCGTCACGTCGCTGTCGGGTTCCATCGTTCTCGGGCTTGCTTTCCTGGAAAGCGAGGCGGGGCCGGAGGATATTTTCAACGCCGCGGAGCTTGAGGAAATCTATCATGCGCAGCTTGCGGGTGAAGATGTTCACGGAGCCGATCCCGTGCAGGAACGCCGCCAGAAGGCGATGAAGCGCGATCTTGAGTCCGCCAAGAATTTCCTCGGCCTGCTCGAACAGGAATGAGCGCGAAGCCCGCCGAGCGTTGCTGGTGGTGCGCCGGGGATGCGCTTTATGTCCGCTATCACGACGAGGAATGGGGACGCCCCGTCACCGACGATACGCGGCTTTTCGAAAAAATCTGCCTTGAAGGGTTTCAGGCGGGGCTGAGCTGGATCACGATCCTGAGGAAGCGCGAGAATTTCCGCAAAGGCTTCGCCGGGTTCGTTATCAAAAAAGTCGCGAAATTTACGCAAGAAGACGTGACCCGCCTGCTCGGGGACGAAGGCATCGTCCGCCACCGCGGCAAGATCGAAAGCGCGATCAACAATGCAAACCGCGCGCTGGAATTACAAAAGGAATTCGGCTCGCTCGCCGCCTATTTCTGGTCGTGGGAGCCTAAAGCGGCGGAACGTCCGAAGAAATATGACGCGGCGTCGTTGAAGGCGATGGGCAAAACCGAAACATCCCATGCCATATCCAAAGATTTGAAAAAGCGCGGCTGGAGCTTCGTCGGCCCCACGACAGTCTATGCCTTCATGCAGGCGATGGGCATGGTGAATGACCATGTGGAAGGGTGCCATTGCCGCGCGGCCATCGAGAAGAGCCGAAAATCCTTCAAGCGCCTGTCGTAGCGTTTTCCGTTTCCTTTAAAATCGCTTCCAGTTCGTCGAGAACCTTGCGCAGTCTTTCCGAGATGGGCGTCTGTGTTTGCATGAAAAACCTCCCCCTGATTCTTTATACAAGAATATTTGTATTACTGTCAACAACGAATCTTGTCATGAGGGACAAAAAATCTTGTGCTAATTTAGGATATGAGCCTTTTAAAAAATATTCCCGATCTGGCCGAACGGTTGAAATATATCCGTAAGATCAAGGGATTGAGCCAGATAGAGCTGGCCCGGCTGTGCGAGACGACCCAGCAGGCGATCCAGCAGGCCGAGGCCGGAAAGGCCCGGAATCCGCGCTATCTACACAAGCTCTCCCATGCGCTCGACCTGCCTTACGAATGGGTCACCATGAATCTTGTGCCGGGAAAGAAGCCGGTCACGCCGGGATTTTCGGACAAGGGGAAAGATGTGCTGGATACGTTTTTCGCCATGCCGAAGAAAGATCAGGCGCTGATGCTGGAACTCATGAAAACGCGGCAGAAGAAAAACTAGGCCAGCGGCAATTCGCCGGAGAGAATCCTGCCAAGGGTTTCGATGTAAAAATCAGGCTCCGCCGCCTTCACCATCTCCTCGATTTCCTCGACGCTCTTCCCCGAAACGGGCAGGCGTTTTTGCGCGAGGACGCGGCCATGGTCGTATTGGGAATCGACCAGATGGATGGTCACGCCCGTTTCGGCGTCCTTGCCGTCGAACACGGCCTGATGCACATGGCGGCCATACATGCCCTTGCCGCCGTGGCGGGGCAGGAGGGCGGGATGGACGTTCAAAATCGCGCCGTGCACCGCGGCGATCGTTTCGGGGCCGATCAGTTTCATGTAGCCGGAGCATATGACGATGTCGATGCCCGCATCTTCGAAAATCCCGGCGATGGCCGCGTCGGGATCGGCGCTGTTGGCCGTGTTGACGAGCGCGGTCTTCAGGCGCAGCTCCTTCGCCCATTTGAGGGCATTGCTGCCCTCGTTGTTGCTAATGAGGAGGACAGGCTGCGCGGGGAGCTTTCCGTCCAGGCACACTTTGGCTATCGCGCGCGCGGTGCTGCCGTTATGGGAGGCGAGAAAGGCGATCTTCGTCATGCGGCGTTTCTACAGCCAGCTTTTCGGGTTGGCAATACGGTATCCCTTGCAGGCGCGGCCAAAGCCGTTGCCGATGCGATAGACGAAATACAGGATGGCGGGAACGACGGTCACGAGGCTGGCCTTCATGATGAGGCTTTTGTTGGCCAGCATATAGCTGGTCATCGTGTTCATGATCATATCCTCGTCCGGCATAGCGCCGGCGTCGAGGCGGGCGGTGAGCGCATCGAACGCCGACGAATCGCCCTGCGTCCAGATCCAGTAGCCGCCGGCCAGCGAAGCGATCATTATAAAGGTGGTGCCGATCCACACCGTGCCGATCAGGTAGGTCATGTGATTGTAGAGAAGCCCGCCTTCCTCGTCTTTGGCGCGGTAGACATAGGCCGCGATCAGCACCGTGAACCACAGCGCAACGGAACCGAGAAAGGCCGTTCCGTTCGGCACGAAGCCCAGAACGGTCGAGAGTATGAGCAGGATATACAGCGTGTTGATGGTTTTCCTGTGCGGGATATTTTCCATGATTACCTTCTGTGGAACAGTTTTTCGATGTCTTTGAGCGAGAGCGTTACATAGGTCGGGCGGCCATGATTGCAGTGGCCGGAATTTTCGGTTTCTTCCATCTGGCGCAGCAGCGCGTTCATTTCCTCGACGGACAGGCGGCGGCCCGAGCGCACCGATCCGTGGCATGCCATGGTGGACAGGACGGCATTGAGGCGTTCTTCGAGCAGGATGGATGAATCCTGTTCTTCGAGCTCGTCGGCGATGTCCTCGATGAGTTTTTGCACGTCGAGTTTGCCGGTGAGGATGGAAGGCGTCGTCCGCACGGCGACGGAGCCGGGGCCAAAGGCTTCGATTTCCAGGCCGAGGCGGCGGAAGATATCCGCCTTGTCGAGAAGCGCGGCGGCGCGCGTGTCTGAAAGATCGACGATCTCGGGAATGAGCAGTGCTTGCGCCGCGACGCCGCCGTCTTTCATCTGCGCCTTGAAGCGTTCATAGACGAGGCGTTCATGCGCAGCGTGCTGGTCGACGAGGACGATTCCGTCTTCCGTTTGCGCGACGATATAGTTTTCATGCAATTGCGCTCGCGGCGCGCCGAGCGGATAATGCGCGGTTTCGGGAACGGCTTGTATGTCGGCGCGGGCGGACGGCACGGTTTCCATCAGCGGTGCGTAGGATGGCACGACGTTTTCGGCGAGGTTGCCGTAGGGGCGCGCGTAACCGCCGCTGCCGCCGTTACTGCGTGCATAGGGCAGGGCGGGGCCGTTGTTCGCCTGGGGCCGGAACGAGGAGAGCGCGAAATCGGAAATG
>DASTUM010000004.1:0-9411 GCA_035759665.1 Micavibrio sp. | reverse complement strand
ACCCGGCGGCGCGTTCGTGATGGCAACCGACGTCGACGCCCTCGCCGAATGGATGGTCACCGAAACGATGAACCATGGCGGCTTTGAATGGGAAGCCAAATCTGCGAAAGACTGGCAGACAATGCCCGATGACTGGTTCGTCACCACCCGCTACGCCGCTAAGGGCGTCGATGCAGGCCGGCGGGAAACATATTTGCTCTTCAAAAAGAAATAGCGCCAGGCAGTCTTATCTCGATTTTTTTTAACGCAAAGTCGCGCAAAGGGCGCAAAGTAAACTTTGTGTGACTTGGCGGCCTTTGCGTTTAAAACAGGCATTCATGTTGCCTGCGGCGCTATCTTTTTTGAGATAAATCTTGAAATCCATCCCCTTCAAGCGTATATAAACATCAAATCCTGATCGTATGATATGGGTGGGCTCCGAAAGAGACCCGCCTTTTTTCATACCAAATCAGGAGCTTAAAGCGAAAAGGGTTATGAAGAACACACCGCTCGAACACAAGCTGATCCGCATTGCCGAGCCCGTCATCAAAGACATGGGCTTCAATCTGGTGCTGCTGGAATTCAAAAGCGGCATTCTCCAGATCCTCGCGGAAGACCCGAAGACGGGCAACCTGAGCCTCGACGATTGCACGGCAATCAACAAGATGCTCGGCCCTCTTCTCGAAGTGGAAGACCCGATTCCCGGCGCCTACACGCTGGAGATCAGTTCCCCCGGGATCGACCGCCCCCTGATGAACGGCGAAGATTTCGCGAAATACGCGGGCTACGACGCCAAGGTGGAACTGGACGAGTCCATGGAAGGACAACGCCGGTTCCGTGGAAAGATATTGGAAGTAAAAGATGAATTCGTGACCTTTCTCGTCGACAAGGTGGAACACAGGCTGGAAATCGCCGCCATGAAAAAGGCCCGCCTCGTTCTCACTGACGAACTGATCAAGGCCACAAGAATGGATAGAGAAATCTTAAAAGAAAAGACCAACTAGGAAGACGAAAGGTTTAAAAGGAAATCAAAATGGAACTGCTGCAAGTCGCCGATGCTGTCGCCCGCGAAAAAAACATCGATCGTGAGATCGTCATCGAAGCCATGGAAGAAGCCATTCAAAAGGCTGCCCGTGCGAAATACGGTCATGACCACGATATCCGCGCCACCATCGACCGCAAAGGCGGCCTGATCGACCTCAAACGCTACCGCGAAGTCGTCGAAACGGTGGAAGACGAAATCCGCCAGATGACGGTTAAAGAAGCGCAGCGCATCAAGAAGGACGCCGCCCTCGGCGAATTCCTGATCGACGACCTGCCTCCGCTCGATTTCGGCCGCATCGCAGCGCAGACCGCAAAACAAGTTATCGTGCAAAAAGTCCGCGAAGCCGAGCGCGAAAAGCAATATCACGAATTCAAAGACCGCGTCGGCGAAGTTATCAACGGCGTCGTCAAGCGTGTCGAATACGGCAACACGACGATCGATATCGGCGGCAAGGGCGAAGGCCTCCTCCGCCGCGACGAAGCGCTCCCCCGCGAACATTTCAAGGTCGGCGACCGTGTCCGCGCCTATATCTACGACGTACGCCAGGAGCAGCGCGGCCCGCAAATTTTCCTCTCGCGCTCCCACCCGCAATTCATGGCGGCGCTCTTCAAGCAGGAAGTTCCGGAAATCTATGATGGCGTCATCGAGATCAAGGCCGTTGCCCGCGACCCGGGTTCCCGCGCCAAGATCGCGGTTGTCTCCCGCGATTCCTCCATCGACCCTGTCGGCGCTTGCGTCGGTATGCGCGGATCGCGCGTACAGGCCGTCGTCGGTGAACTGCAAGGCGAGAAAATCGACATCGTTCCCTGGTCGAACGATATCGCCTCTTTCATCGTCAACGCGCTGCAACCCGCCGCCGTTGCAAAAGTCGTCCTCGACGAGGACAAGAAACGCATGGATGTCGTCGTGCCCGAAGAGCAGCTTTCGCTCGCCATCGGCCGCCGCGGCCAGAACGTGCGTCTTGCTTCCATGCTCTCGGGCTGGGATATCGACATCATGACCGAAGCTGAAGAATCCGCCCGCCGCGCCGAAGAATTCAAGGTGCGCTCGGCCCTCTTCATCGAAGCTCTGGACGTTGACGAAGTCATCGCCCAGCTGCTTGTCGCCGAAGGATTCGCCACGATTGAGGAGATCGCCGAGACTTCCGTGGACGAGATGATGCAGATTCAGGGCTTCGACGAAGATGTCGGCGCCGAGCTGATCAACCGTGCCAACGCATGGCTGGACGAACAGGCGAAGAAACTGAAGGAGCAGAGCGAGAAACTCGGCATTCAGGAAGACCTCCTGACGATGGACGGCCTCTCCCCGAAACAGATCATCAAACTCGGCGAAGCCGGCGTGAAGTCCAAGGACGATTTCGCGGATCTGGCGACGGACGAACTGGTGGAAATCCTCGGTGCGGATTCGATTACGACCAAAACCGCCGAAGACCTCATCATGAAGGCCCGCGCCGCATGGTTCGCCGACGAAGAGGAGAAAGTCGCCTAAAACGAGCCTGCCTCCCTTCAACCTGTTGAACGTAAGATTGTGAAGTAATGAACGAAAGCAGCAAAGACGACAAAGAAAAGAAGCCCTTGAGCCTCGGCGCCAAGCCCGGCGGGACACTCAGCCTGAAAGGATCGGCCGCCGCGCAGGCGCGCCAGAATCTCGGCGGAGCGTCTTCCGGACGCGGCACCGTCGTGGAGGTCCGTCGCCGCCGTGCCCCTGGCAAGGCGGATGAAGCCCCGCAACAGGTCGGCGTTGTCGATGAAGCTCTCGCCAACGAACTTCACAGCCTGACGTCGGAGGAACGCGACGCCCGCGCCAAAGCGCTGCGCGAAGCGCTGGCCCAGCCCCGCAAGGAACGCCCCGAAAGCAGCAACGAAGGCATCGGTGTCGCCGTAGACCGTTCCGCGCCGCAGGAAGACAGCAAGCCCGACAGCGTCGAAGACGCCCGCCGCCGCGAACTCGAAGAACTGGAACGCATCGAAGCCGAGGAAAAAGCCCGCCAGAAGGAAAACGACCGCCTCCGTCAGGATCAGGTCCGTTCCTTTACGGCTACACAGACCCCCTCTTCGCCCTTTTCCCGCCCCGCGGGCGCAGGCCGCAATACGGAAGAGGATTCAGGCTCCGCCCGCGACCGGATGCGCCGCGTCAATCCGCGCTCTCCCCGCAACAATGAAAACGAAGACCGCCGCCCGCGCGGCAAGTTGACCGTTTCTAAAATCCTGAGCGACGACGAACGCGACGGCGGACGCTCCCTCGCCGCCGTCAAGCGCGCGCGCGAAAAGGCCCGCAAGATGGCACTCGGCCCGAAAGAGCCGGCGCAGAAAATCTTCCACGAAGTCGTCGTTCCCGAAGTCATCACGGTGCAGGAACTCGCCAACCGTATGGCTGAACGCGGCGCGGATCTCATCAAGGCGCTCATGAAGATGGGCGTCATGGCGACGATCAACCAATCCATCGACGCCGACACGGCTGAAATCATCGTCACGGATTTCGGCCACACGGTCAAACGCGTTACGGAATCCGACATCGAAACCAATCTCGGCGGCGTTGAAGACAGGCCCGACGACCTGCAGCCGCGTCCGCCGGTCGTCACCATCATGGGCCACGTCGATCACGGGAAGACCTCCCTGCTCGACGCCATGCGCTCCACTGATGTCGTCTCCGGCGAAGCGGGCGGAATCACCCAGCATATCGGCGCCTATCAGGTCAGAGTGCCCTCTGGCGCGAAGATCACCTTCCTCGATACGCCGGGCCACGCCGCCTTTACCGAAATGCGCGCCCGCGGCGCCAACGTCACGGACATCGTCGTCCTGGTCGTTGCCGCGAACGATTCCATCATGCCGCAGACGATCGAAGCGATTAACCACGCGAAGGCGGCGAAAGTGCCGATCATCGTGGCCGTCAACAAGATCGACCTCCCCGACGCCAACGTCCAGAAAGTCATCAACGACCTTCTGCTTCACGAAGTCGTGGTCGAATCCCTCGGCGGCGACACGATCATGGTCGAAATCTCCGCGAAGAAGAAAATCAATCTCGACAAGCTTGAAGAAGCAATCCTCCTGCAATCCGAAGTGCTGGAACTCAGGGCCAACCCGAACCGTCCCGCCGAAGGCGCGGTCGTCGAAGCGAAGATGGAAGTGGGCCGCGGTTCCGTGGCGACCGTCCTCATCCAGCGCGGCACCCTCAAGCAGGGTGATGTGTTCGTCGTCGGTTCCGAATGGGGCCGCGTCCGCGCGCTCTATGATGACAAGGGCCAGCAGCTTACGCAGGCCATTCCGGGCCAGCCTGTCGAAGTCCTGGGCCTCACGGGTACGCCCGATGCCGGCGACATGCTCAACGTCGTTGAGAACGAAGCAAAAGCACGCGATGTCGCCGAATACCGTGGCCGCATCAAACGCGAACGCGCTTCTGCCGCCATGTCCACGAACCGCCAGGGCAAGTCTTTCGAAGATATCCTTGCCGCCGCCAAAGTGGCCGGAGAGAAGAAAATCCTTCCCGTCCTTATCAAAGGCGACGTGCACGGCTCGGTGGAGGCCATCATCGGCTCCCTCAACAAGCTTACGGAAGAAAGCACCGAAATCGGCATTCAGGTACTGCACTCCGGCGTCGGCGCCATCACGGAATCCGACATCACGCTGGCCAAGGCTTCGAACGCCTTCATCGTCGGCTTCAACGTCCGCGCGAATGCACAGGCAAGAACGCAGGCCGAGCGCGACGGCGTCCAGATCCGCTACTACAACATCATCTACAACGTCATAGACGATGCAAAGCAGATCCTCTCCGGCATGCTTTCCCCGATCCGCCGCGAGGAATATCTGGGTCAGGCCGAAATCCGCCAGGTCTTCAACATCACCAAGGTCGGAAAGATCGCGGGCTGTATGGTTACTGCCGGCATGGTCAAGCGCGGCGCCGGTGTCCGCCTCCTGCGCGACAACGTCGTCATCCATGACAATGGCGTTCTCAAAACCCTCAAACGCTTCAAGGACGAAGTCAAGGAAGTCAAAGAGGGCATGGAATGCGGTATGGCGTTCGAAAACTACGAAGACATCAAGGAAGGCGATGTCATTGAATGCTACCAGGTCGTTGAGGAAGCCCGGACACTGGCATAATGGCGGACAAAAAAGACTCCGGAAAATCGCTACAAGTTTCAACTGGGGATTCTGAAAAGGATTCCCTGTTGGAAGATATGCTGGACAGCGTCGAGGCAAAAACCGGTCTGACGCGCGCCGACATAGCTCTAAAACTTCGTGAGCTCTTAAGGGCCGCCAGTGACGGCAAAATCAAACAAACAACTTTGGAAGAAGTCGCCGAACGACTCGGCACGACAACCGAAGAGTTTCAGGAAAAACTAAAGCGCATCGCCGATGCCCAAAAACCGACGTTAAATTAGATATGAAGAAGAGCACCACCACCGAACCTTCACAACGAATGCTGCGCGTTGCCGAACAGATCAAGGAAGTGCTCGCGCAATCTCTTTTGCGCGGACATTTTCACGATCCGCTTCTGATCGACGCAGCGGCAAGCGTGACCGTGACGGAAGTGCGCGTATCGCCCGACCTCAAACATGCCACCGCCTATGTCATTTCGCTGGGCGGCAAAAACATGGACGAAATCCTGCCCGCCCTGAATGAAGAGGCGTACGGATTCCAAAAGGAAATTAACCGCCAGACTCAGCTCAAATTTACGCCGAAGCTGCAATTCCGCATGGACGATACGTTCGACAAGGTATCGCGCCTCGAAGGCATCATGCATAACCTCAAATATTCGAATCAGGAAAAGGATTAAGCGCAAGGAACGAAAATCCACGCGAGGTTTTCCATCGTCATTCCCGCAGAAGCGGGAATCCAGGATCTGGATACTCCGTCTTCACGGAGTATGACGTTTAAACGATAAACCCGCGCGGCTTTGCATCTTTTGCATTCAAATAAAACATGGCACGCAAGAAAAAAGGCGACAAGGTCGACGGATGGATCAACCTGCACAAGCCGGTCGGAATTACTTCGACCCAGGCGTTGACGGTTGTAAAACGCGCCCTCAACGCGCAAAAAGCCGGACACGCCGGAACGCTCGATCCCCTTGCATCGGGCATTCTCCCCATCGCGCTGGGCGAGGCTACGAAAACCGTCCCTTACGTTCAGGATTCCATCAAGACCTATAATTTCACCGTGACCTGGGGGGGGCAACGCTCTACCGACGATGCCGAGGGCGAATCCATTGCCACGTCGGACAAACGCCCGTCGCGGGAAGACATCGAATCTCTGCTCCCCGCCTTCCACGGCGACATCGAACAAATTCCGCCCCAATTTTCGGCCATCAAAGTCGATGGCAACCGCGCCTACGATCTCGCCCGCGATGGCGAGCAGGTGGAACTGAAGCCTCGCCAAGTTTACATCGAAAGCCTGGAGATCGTAGACACGCCCCTCACCCAAACCCTCTCCCACGGGGAGAGGGCTTTAACAGCCAATCCCTCTCTCCCTCCGGGAGATGGCCGGGGTGAGGGCCGGCACGATCAAACCACCTTCCGCTGCGTCTGCGGCAAGGGCACTTACGTCCGCTCTCTCGCCCGCGACATGGGCCTCAAACTAGGCTGTTTTGGCTATATTTCGGCGCTGGAACGGGCCGCCGTCGGTCCCTTCACCCTCGAAAACGCGATTTCGCTGGACATTTTCCAGCAAAATGACGATAAACCCACACCGGAGCAGGTATTGCTTCCCCTTCAGACCGCCCTGGACGACATCCCGGTTCTGGCCTTGAGGGAACAAGAAGCATCCCGGTTGAAGAACGGCAACGTTCTCGCTTTCCTCTCGAAACCCGATCTCGAGCGCATGTCTCAGGCCGGAATCGAATGGGGGAACGGAAACCTTGTCACCGCCCTTACGACCTTCGACAAAAAGGCTATCGCCATCGTCGAAATCGAAGGACCGGAACTTCATCCGATCCGCATTTTTAATGTCTAACAACCCCGCCCTGTCATCCTGAAGGAGCGGAGCGACTGAAGGATCTCCCGGGATTCTTCGCTACGCTCAGAATGACAACGGCACAAGAAAGGAAACAAAGACGATGTCGATCACTGCAGAAAAGAAAAAAGAAGTTATCGAATCCAACGCCACGAAAAAGGGCGACACGGGTTCGCCCGAAGTTCAGGTTGCGATCATCACGGAACGTATCAACAACCTCTCGCAACACATGCAAGCCAATAAGAAGGATTTCAGCTCCCGCCGCGGCCTTCTGAAGCTGGTTGCCAACCGCCGCTCGCTTTTGGACTATCTGAAGCGCAAGGATGAGAAACGCTACGCCGCCCTCATCGAAAAACTCGGCATCCGTCGCTAGTTTTAAGGAATTCATGAAAACCCGCTCTCCGGCGGGTTTTTTTTGACACGGCAAACGACACTATGTAAAAATGCCGCCATGACAGCCAAACCCCATCATATAATCACGGCAACCGGCTTTTTCGCGCTCGCTGCTGCCATGCATGTAATCACAACCGGAGAGGAAAAGATCGACAGCCTGCCAGGTCTTTTCGCCGTTTCCGCCTCCCTGGGCGACGCCTGCATTTCAAGAAAGAGCCCCGACATCAGAAATTGCGCCACCGCGATGATGAGCGCCACCCTCGCCGTGGCCGATACCCTGGAATCCTATCTGGACGAACGCTATCCAGATAATGCCGCCGCCCGCGTTCTGGCCGTGGATTGCAGCACCAGTTTCAGAATCATCGTCGCGAAATATGAATTCGATGCCAAAATTCGCGGCACCAAAAGAGCCGTACCCGATTATTTCCGCGGCGCTCTTTCGGAATCGCGCCGTTGCCTGCAGGCCATTGAAAACGTCTCCTCGGAACGAAGCCTGAACTATATGCCCTCGGTTACGTCATTTCTTCACCGGAAAATAAACGACGCCGAAAACGGAAAAATAATTATCGGCTGGCATATCTAACGCATTTTTTTAGGAATTATCCCACGTCTGAGCCGTTAGCCTTGTCTAATAAAATTCAACAAGGAGACGATCAAATGCGAAATACGGTAAAAATCACGCTGGCTATACTGATGGCGATGGCCATGGCTATTCCCGCTTATGCGGCGGAAAATTCGGGCAGCGGCGGCGCTTCCGCCGGTTCCGCCTCTAGCAGCAGCACATCCACTGGCGGCACGGGCGGCTCCAGCACAGGCGCTCCATCCGCGACGGGTTCGACCGGCACGTCGGGTACGCTTTCGGGAACGAACTCTGCGGGCCATTCCACTATCGGCTCGACCGGAACCGGCACCGTTTCGACGGGCAATACCGGTACGCGCGTCGGCACGGATGCGACGGTAGGATCACGCGCGGGTGTATCCGGCTCGGTTGGCGTCAACACGAACGGCACGGCCGGTTCGGCCACAGGCCGCGCGGGTGCGGCGAACAACACCAGCTCGCTCGACTTCAACAACAACGACGCCGACAGGTCGGGCACGCTCAGCCTCGATGAATATCGCTCCTATACGGGAACGACTGGTGCGAATGCTCGCATACAGGATGATTTTCGCGCCCTCGATACGAACGGCGACAATTATCTGAGTCAGGGCGAACTGAGCGCCCGTGCATCGGGTACGATCCGCTAACCGTTTTATTAACGCGCCGATTCATGAAAAAGCCCTTCGGGGCTTTTTCTAAATCGTCATTACGAGGAGCGGCGCGACGAAGCAATCCACTGGTTTGGGCGAAAGTCTGGATTGCTTCGGCCGGGGTCGCAATGACGGCTGTATCATTTCCCCTGTTACAACCCCGTTACATTTCGTCGCACGAATACCCCACTCGCGCGATATTAATGCCCCCTTTCCTTGCAAAAGTTTGCGCATCAACTCGAACAAAGGAGAATGAGATGAAAAACCTTCACACATACGCAATCGCAGCAATCCTGGCGGGCGCATTGACCCTGCCGCTTGCTTCGGCAAACGCCGCAGGCGACAGCGCCAGCACGACCTCCGGCGCGTCGGCCGGCGCTGCGATCACGTCGCAAACTTTCAAATCGCTTGATGCGGACAGATCCGGATCGCTGAGTAAATCGGAATTTGAAAAATATTCCGCCACGGCTACGGACTTCGATCAAGCTGACGCAAACGGTGACGGCAGCCTGACGCTCAGCGAAGCTCAGACCGTGTCGTCCTCATCGAGCACTTCGGGCACGAGCTCGGGATCGGGCACGAGCGGCAGCGGCTACACCAGATAACCAAATTAAACGGCGAACTGTCTCTCTCATAGCCGTTGCAAAACACCCCGCTTTTTCGGCGGGGTGTTTTTATTATGCGGCGGATTTTTCGTCGGCCAGGGAATATCGTTTGATGATCTTCCCGTTCTCCATTTCAAAGACGACCGGAACACCCGTTTCCATTTCGGCCTTGTTGATCGTCTCCGGCGTTTCGGCG
>DASTUM010000003.1:0-9852 GCA_035759665.1 Micavibrio sp. | reverse complement strand
GAAGACCCGGACATCGCCGAGCAATGCTACGGCGACTGGGAAGGCCAGCCATGGGAGCTGACCCGCCAGCCGACCCGCGACGGGATCGACCCGCCGAACGGCGAACGACATGTCGATTTCCACGAGCGCGTACGCGGCGCCATCAGCAAATTCGTGAAGGCCCATCCCGGCCCCGTCATGATTGTCTGCCACGGCGGCGTGTTCCGCGCGTTCGGGGCACTGTATCAAAACAAGATCGTGGGGATCGAGAACTGCACGCTCCACCATTTCGAGCCATACGCCGAAAATGCGGCCTTCCCGTGGAATATCCGCAAATTCTGAGCGGAGGCGATCAGATCAAAACACAGACCGGAAGACCGCCAGCGCCTGCGCCGTTTCCACGACATCATGCACCCGGAAATGGCGGATTCCCTTGGCATAGGCAGCGGTGCAGGCGGACAGCGATCCGGGCAGCCTGTCCTGCGGCCCCGCGCCGGGGCAAAGGGATTCAATAAACCGCTTCCGTGACGCTCCCAGTAGAACCGGAACATCCAGTGCACGGAAATAATCTATATTTTTCAATATGGTAATATTGTGATCCTGAGTCTTGCCAAAGCCTATGCCCGGGTCAACGAACAGGCGGGATCGGTCCACCCCCGCCTTCTCGCAAGCCTCGATCCGGCCCATCAGATAGTCATAAATTTCCTTCAAAACATCCTTATAGCGGGGGGCGTCCTGCATCGTTTTCGGGCCGCCCTGCATATGCATAAGACAGACAAGGCAATCGCTGTCCACCACAACCCGGAGCGAATCCGGATCATGGGTCAGGGCGCTAATATCGTTCACCATCCCCGCGCCGGCTTTCAAAGCGGCCCGCATGGTGGCGGCGTTGCGGGTATCTATGGAAAGAATGGCGCCACTCTCCCTGAGCCCTTCCAACACCGGAATGACCCTCGCCTGCTCTTCCTCGATGGAAACCGGATCAGCGCCGGGGCGGGTGGATTCTCCGCCTATGTCCAGAATTACAGCCCCTTCGGTGACCAGCCGCCGCCCATGCTCGATGGCCTTCGCCGGATCAGTGAAGCACCCACCGTCCGAAAAACTGTCCGGCGTAACATTGATGATCCCCATCAGGATAGGAACGTCACCGGGGCGCATTATCGTCTCATTCATCCCAGCCCCCTTCGACGGGTTCGGCCATCTGGTCTTTGGGAAGGGCGGCGATCAGGTCGTTCAGCGTCGCCCCCGTTTGCGGGTGCGCCCACTCATCCAGAATATCGGCCATGGGCAGGAGAACGAAGGCGCGCGCATCCATGCGCGGATGGGGCACGATAATCTCCGGCCCCTCCGGAATGATCTGGCCGTCATAGGCGATCAGGTCGAGGTCTAGCAGCCGCGGGGCATTTCGTACCGTGCGCACGCGCCCGAACTCCTCCTCAATCGACAGCAGGGTCTTGAGAAGGTCATTCGCCGGTTTTGACGTTTCCACCGCCGCCACCGCGTTGTGATACCACGGCTGCCCTTCCACGAACGGCACGGGCGCGGTTTTCCAGATGCGGGAAATCTGCACGGGCCATATCTCCCGTTCCGCCATCGCCTTGAGGGCCGCGTAGAGCGTCTGGGCGGGCGTGCCGAAGCGCGAAGGCAGATTGGCGCCGAGAGCCACGATCTTCATATCTCAAATCCCATAAACAAAAGGCCTGAACCGGGTTCAGGCCTCTTATAAAGATGTTTTCCGAAAATTCCTACCAGGTACGAACGTCACCCGTATCCATATGGACGAAGTTGCTCTTCGGGTAATAGCCGACGCCGCCGGCCTTTAAGGAAATGGCGAGCTTGCGGATCTGCTTCGTCTCATAGCCGGGCAGGCGCAGGTCGATGGCCTGCCCCGTCATGTGCAGGGAGTTCTTGGCGACACCCTCGCTATGGCTGCGCAGGTTCGCGTTGGTTTTCGGACAGCGGTAGCCGGACAGAACCTCGTACGGCTCGTCACGCTGGGTCAGGTTATGAACCGAATAAATAATGTCGATCACGCGCGGATCGATCGGGAACAATTCGTTCGTGCGGAAATCGCGCAGGACGACATTGATTCGCTCGAACGCATCGGGGAGATATTTGTCGCCGACGCGATAAACGCCGGAGAAAATTTCACCCGTGTGCGAATTGCGGAACGAAATGCGACGGGCGCCGTCGAAACGGTCCCCGCGGGAAAAGATAGCTGCAGATGCAGGATTGACAATCGAAGTAGCCGCTAAGGTACCGGCTGCAAGCGCGCCGAGTCCGAGAATTTTGCGACGGCTCACTAGAGAGGCGGAATCGCCTTTGGTCGTGATGGTCATGGAACCTCTGAGTAGTTGGCGAAGGCATGAACCTTCAAGGAGACATGCTTTTTAGCAAATTGAGGGGGCGTGTAAAGTCAGTAATTGACTCTTACAGGATACCAAAAATGAAAAAGTTCCACAACGATTTATGATTAAAGGGAAATTTCTTGGTTTTCAGCGCCGCTTGGGATGTGGATTCCTTTGGCTTTCTTAAGGATTTCGCCCAGTCTGGCGTCCTGTCCGTAAACGTCGCGGCCATAAATCAGCTTGCCTTCGGAATCGAGCCAGATGGTCTGATACGTGATGTAAACCGGAGTCGTGTGCTCACTCTTCACATCGCGCATGCGGCCCGACGAAATCATTTTATTCATGCCCGCCTCGCTCCATCCGTCGTTGTTTTTCAAGATGAAGTCGGCGAGTTTTTCGGGCTGCTGGACACGAATGCAGCCGGAGCTGAGGTTGCGCTCGTCCTGATCGAACATCTCGCGGTGATTCGTGTCGTGCAGATAAATATTATACGGATTTTCCATGATGACGCGGACTTTGCCGAGCGGATTGTCGTCGCCCGGATTCTGAATCATCTTCACCTGCGAAAGATCGCGCGGCGTGACGGTGGCCCAATCCACTTTCGTAGGGTCGATCAAGCGGCCCTTGTAGGTGATCCTGATTCCGCGCTCCGCCAGCGCCGCCGGATTCTGCTGGAGCATCGGCAGGAAATCCTTGTTCTTGATGGTCGGCGGCACCGTCCAGTTCGGATTGAAGCGCACGCCCGTGATTTCGGTTTTAAAGCTGTAAGTCGGGCGCGCCGTCTTGCCGACGATGACCGGCATTTCGAGTTGCACTTTCCCGTCATCGACGGCCCACAAGCTCGCCGACGGGATGTTCACGAGGACGTAGCGATCCGGCCGCCCCTGCTCCATCCAGCGCAGCCGCTCCATATTGGCGATGATCTGCATCATCCTGCCTTCCACAGGCTGGTTGATCGCGGCGAGCGTTTCGGCGCGGAGCACGCCGTCGGCCTGCTGCCCGTTGCGGCGCTGGAGCGTCATGACCCGCACCGCCAGTTCGTCGTCATAAAATTGCGGGTTGGCGGCGGGCGCGGCGGCGCCCAGTTTTTCGCGCAGGACGGCGACCTGTACATGCGTCCTTCCGGGCTTGAATCCGGCGGGGAGCCTGATGATCTTATCACTGCCGCGCTGCTGGCTCAGCGCGATCAGCTCGCCGCGCAGCGCCTGATAAAGCTTGCCGTTGGGTTCAAGGTTGTAAAGTTCGCGAACCGGATCACCTGCCTCCACGATCTTGTCGATCACATCCTGCGCCGCCATCGGCTGACGCCAGTATTTGCCCGCACGGTCGTTGGGGGAATGCGACCCCCGCATGCCCGTGAGGTCGCGCGCATAACGCACGACGCCGTCGGAAAGGAGCATATCGAATTCCTGACGGTTCATCTTTTCATGCGCGGCCAATTCGATCAGGCGCGGCACATGATAATTTTCGGGGTTCAATCCCTGCGTCCAGGAATTTTGTAAAATCTGGAGCGTCGCCCGCGCGCGCGGCTGGAACTTCGTCGAACCGCGCAGCCAGATCGTGCGCATGCCGCGCCCCCGATAGAACGCCTCGATCACATCGCGGTTGTGTAGATTGTCGAGCGTGGCGGAAATCGTCGGCTGAGCCATCGACGGCGAGGAAAACGGCCAGCACGCAATGCCATAACCCATGACCGCCGTAATAATCAGCGCGAAAATCGATCCCTTCAATGTTCTCTTCGTGCGATCGGTCATGATCAGGCGAGTCCTAATGAGAATCCTACTCAACAACAATTGTCGTCCATATTGGTTAAACAAAGATTTACACTTCGTTAAAGTTCCGCCAAGGGGTCAGCAGGCTTAAAAAAGGGCGAGAAAACGCGCCCTTTCTTTAACATGAACCGCGGGTGAACCTTACAGATCCGCAAATATATGGGTTTCGCCCTTGCCGCCCGGATGCGTGACGGCGCCCGTTCTCGCCGGGCCGACGGCCTGCGCAAATTTCCAGATTGCGCCAGCACCGTAATTGGTCGGCTTGGGCTTCCAGTCTTTCCTGCGCTCAGCCAGTTCGTCGTCGCTCAGTTTGACGTCGAGCGTGCCCTTCTCCGCATCGATGCGGATGATGTCGCCGTCCCTGAGCAGGCCGATGGGGCCGCCGACGCCCGCCTCCGGCCCGACATGGCCGATGCAGAAACCGCGCGTGCCGCCGGAAAAACGCCCGTCGGTTATAAGCGCAACCTTTCCGCCCATCCCCTGACCGTATAATGCGCCGGTGGTGGAGAGCATTTCGCGCATGCCAGGGCCGCCCTTCGGCCCTTCGTAGCGGATGACGAGGACGTCGCCTTCCTTATACTTGCGGTCCAGAACCGCCTGCAGGCAGTCCTGTTCGGAATCGAAGCAACGGGCCGGTCCTTCGAAGGTCAGTTCGGCCATGCCCGCGATCTTCACCACCGCGCCGTCCGGCGCAAGGTTTCCACGAAGTCCGACCACACCGCCCGTTTCCGATAGCGGCGTCCTGATGGAGACGATGACGTCCTGATCCGGGATCAAAATGGTTCCTTTGAGGTTCTCTTCGATCGTCTTTCCGGTCACGGTGATGCAATCGCCGTGCAGATAGCCGCCCTGCAAAAGCTCGTTGAGGACGACGGAAACGCCCCCCACATCGAACATATCCTTAGCGACATATTTGCCGCCGGGTTTGAGGCTGGCGATATAGGGCGTCTTGCGCATGATTTCGCAGACATCGAAGAGGTCGAAATCGATCCCGGCCTCATGCGCCATGGCTGGCAGGTGCAGGCAGGCATTGGTCGAACCGCCCGTCGCCGCCACGACCATCGCCGCGTTTTCGAGGCTTTTCCGGGTCACGATATCGCGCGGGCGAATGCCGGATTTTATAAGCTCCATCACCGCCTTGCCGCTTGCCGCTGCATATTCGTCGCGGGTCGTATACGGCGCAGGCGCGCCCGCCGATCCGGGCAGCGCGAGGCCGATCGCTTCGCTCACGCAGGCCATAGTGTTGGCCGTGAACTGACCGCCGCACGCACCAGCCGAAGGGCAGGCCGCACATTCCATTTCATGCAGATCCGCGTCACTGAACTCACCCGTCGCATGTTTGCCGACGCCTTCGAACACGTCGATGATCGTCACATCCTTCCCGCGAAATTTACCGGGCAGGATCGAGCCGCCATACATGAATACCGATGGCACGTTGAGGCGGATCATCGCCATCATCATCCCCGGCAGGGACTTATCGCATCCCGCCAGCCCTACCAGCGCGTCATAGCAATGGCCGCGCATCGTGAGTTCCACCGTATCCGCAATCGCGTCGCGACTCGGAAGAGAGGAACGCATCCCTTCATGGCCCATGGCGATGCCATCGGTCACCGTGATCGTCGTGAATTCGCGCGGCGTGCCGAGCCCTTCCATCACACCCTTTTTTACAGCCTGCGCCTGGCGCGAGAGCGCGATGTTACAGGGGGCCGCTTCGTTCCAGCAGGTGGCGACGCCGACGAGCGGCTGGTGGATTTCATCCTCCGTGATGCCCATTGCGTAATAATAGGCACGGTGCGGCGCGGATTTTGGCCCTTCGGTCACATAGCGGGAGACGAGATTCGTCTTGTCCCATTTGCCGTTTTTAAAAGGAGAATGCGCCATGATATACCCTCTTCACTTCAAGGAATCCGTTGTAGAAGAGAGTCCCCGCTTTGACAAGAAGCATCCGCGTTGAAACCACCTCACCATGCCATTATGGAAAACAGAGCGGTACAGCACCGAAGCAATGGATTGCTTCGGCCTAAGACCTCGCAATGACATAAGTGGCCATCTGTGACGCTTCCCCCACCCCGTCATTCCGAGAGGCCGCAGGCGACGCGACAATCCAGCTTTACGAATCCGGGCTTGCTTTGCTCAGGGCCAATAAAAAAGCTGAAGGTTAGCGCGTCCTATTTATCAACAAGAACGTCGTTGACGGTTTTGCGGAAAGAGATGGCATCGTCTATGAACGGCACGATGACCCGCCGCTGACCCGTTCCCGTCACGATGACGCTTCCATAGCCGAAAATCTGACCGATCGGGTTGATGCCGAGCTCAATGCTTTCAATCTGCGAATAACGCAGCTCGATCATATCGGCATAGAGGATGCCGCTGCGGATAATTATGCGCTTGTCGGTGGCGGCGAGCAGGAGGAGCTGGCGCGTCATATGCGCGATTACGAGCATCAGCACGCCGACGAATATCAGGAACCCGCCCAGAGCGGCGGCGAAAGTCGGCAACAGAAGCATTCCTATAATAGCGACCGCCACGCCCTTCCAATAGATCGCGCCATGGATGCGGGCGAGCCTGAGGAAATTTTCATCCACAGTCATTGTGATCCCGGCGAGGTTCGCCAGTCGTTCCTGATCAGAGGGGCCGCCGATGGATTGTTTCATATCGGGTCATACGCTCCTTGCTTTTTCAATGGCTTTGCGGAATTTGAGGGGGTCTTCGATCGACGGGAGAACCACTTCCCCGACGCCCATGCCGCGTACCATGACACGGCCGTAATTGAAAATCCGGCCCCAGACGCCCTGCAGGACGTTCACCCCCTCGATCCGGTCCACGTTCATTTCACCGACATAACGGGCCACGAGGCCGCGTTTGTAGACCAGCCGCTTGTTGGTAACGGCGATTTCCGTCGTCGCCTTGACGATCATCATCTGGGCATAGCGAAGCAGGCCGAAAGCCAGAACCATGAAAGCGATGATCTTGATTCCCGGGCTGACCGAACGCACGAGTTCAAGCCATCCTGCATCCGGCGGAATATCCGATTGCAGGAAATGCGGCAGGTGCGGCTGCACTATGATCGCGCCGACGATGATCGCGATGGAGAACGTTATGCCGAAAATGATATTGAAGATAGCCGAGAGCGTGTAGAACCAGTGGAAATGGGCGACATGCACCAGCTCCTCATCTTCCCCCAACGACTGCCGGATATAATCCATCCCGTTATTCTACCTTCTTACTGATCCCCAAGGGAAATTCCCAGCCCGCGGGCGGTATGGACCAGTGTATCATTGGGGTCGATGGCCTCATAGGCGGCAATGCATTCCTCGATGGGATAATCCACGAGTTTGCGGTTCTGCCAGGCGACCATGCGGTCGTATTTGCCCTCGTTGATAAGATCGACGGCGCGCACCCCGAAGGCCGACGCCAGCAAACGGTCGCCATAAGTCGGCGGCGCGCCGCGCTGGACGTGGCCCAGCACCGTGACGCGGCTTTCGAAACCCGTGAGCTCGGAAATTTTCGCGGCGACATAGTTGCCGATCCCGCCATAGCGTTTTTCGCCGCCATGCCAGGTGATTTCGAATTTCTCGCCGTTCGGCGTCTTCACCGCTTCGGACACGATCACGAGCGCGAAGTTGCGGCCGGATTCTTTCACACGCTTGATTTTCGCGGCGATGTTTTCGAGCGAGTATTTGATCTCCGGAATAAGAATGACGTCGGCGCCGCCGGCGATACCGGCGGAAAGCGCGATATGCCCCGCGTCGCGGCCCATCACTTCCAAAATCATCACGCGGTCATGGGAGGCCGCCGTCGGTTGCAGGCGGTCGAGCGCTTCGGTGGCCACGGCAACGGCGGTGTCGAAGCCGATCGCGCGCTCGGTCTTGCCGAGGTCGTTGTCGATGGTTTTCGGAATGCCGACCATCTTGATGCCGCCCTGTTGCGTGAGGCGTCGCAGGATGGCGAAGCTGCCGTCGCCGCCGATGCCGATCACCGCTTCGAGGCCCAGTTTCTTGAAATTGTCGATAATCTCGTTGCTGCGGTCTTTCGTGGTGCCATCGGGCATCGGGAAGGAGAACGGGTTGCCCTTGTTCGTCGTGCCCAGAATCGTGCCGCCCATGCGCAGGATGTTGCTGTCCATTTCGGCAGGAGTCAGGAGCCGGTATTGCGGCTCTTTTTCAAGGAGGCCGGCGGTGCCGTCCAAAATCCCGTAAACCTCCCAGCCCAGCAAATCCGCCTTGTGGACGGCCGCCCGGATGACAGCGTTCAGACCGGCGCAATCGCCGCCACTGGTGAGAATACCTATTTTCTTGCTCATGGAGTTCCTTGATTTCAGACGAGATGTTAAGAAATTTTTAAATGTTTTAGCTTAATCATGAGCCGTTGCCAAAAGGAATTTTTGGTCTCAAGCCGCTCTTTTCCTTATCAAAACCCTAAAACTCTGATAGACTTGGGTACTCAAGATCACAGCGAGCCGTTGATTTATTAAATGGAAGACATTGACGATCTGCAAGACGAACTTGCGGCATTGGAACGCGAGCACCGCGACCTGGATGAAGAAATAAACCGGCTGGCGTCCACCCCGCCGGTCGATCTTTTGCAGATTCAACGCCTCAAGAAAAAGAAGCTCACCCTCAAGGATCAGATACAGAAGATCAAGAGCAACATCCTCCCCGACATCATAGCGTGAACCCTTAACGGTTCAAGGAGCGGTTCATCATGACGCACAGCGATCCACACCCAATCATCGCCATAATCATGGGTTCCCAGTCAGATTGGGAAATCATGAAGGTTTCCCACGACATACTCCATGATCTTCAAATTCCTCACGAAGTCAAAATCGTGTCAGCGCACCGCACCCCCAAACGTATGGTCGAGTATGCGGAGGCCGCGAAAGGCCGCGGATTGAAGGTCATTATCGCAGGCGCCGGCGGGGCCGCTCACCTGCCCGGCATGGTGGCGGCCCTGACCCCGCTTCCGGTGCTCGGAGTTCCTGTAAAATCAAAGGCTTTGAAGGGTATGGACAGCCTTCTGAGCATCGTCCAGATGCCAGGCGGCGTACCCGTCGGAACCCTTGCAATTGGGGAGGCCGGGGCCAAAAACGCCGCACTTTTGGCCGCCGCGATCCTGGGTACGGCCGATGACGCGATTATGCTCCGCGTGGAACAATTCCGCCAACGCCAGACGGATCAGGTCGCCGAAAACCCTAAAGATTAATATCCACAGGCAAACGTTAATATCCACAATCCATAAATCCGCTGCGCAGGGATTGACGCGACATTCGTGTCAAAAAGGGTCTTTGCGCCTGTGGATATGTGGGTTATTGTTCCACAGCCTTCTTGCAAAGGCGCGGAATTCCCGCCATCACCTTAATCTTTCATGTGAAACAATATAGCTAATAGCCTGTAATGAAGATGGAATCCAAAAGATTGGGAATTCTCGGCGGCGGCCAGCTTGGCCGCATGTCCGCCCTCGCCGCCGCGCAGCTCAGCATTTCCACGCATATCTATTGTCCAGAGGAAAATTGCCCGGCGTCGCTCGTTACAGACCGTTTTACGCAAGCGAATTACGAAGATCAGAGCGCTTTAAAGGCCTTCACAGATCAAGTTGATGTCATCACCTATGAATTCGAGAACATCCCCTTGGAAACAGTGCATTTTTTGCAGAAACATAAGCCTGTCTACCCCGACGATGGTCTACTGGAAATCTCCCAGAACAGATTGAAAGAAAAGCAGTTTTTGAACGATATCGGCATTCCGACAGCGCCG
>DASTUM010000002.1:0-3418 GCA_035759665.1 Micavibrio sp. | reverse complement strand
ACCGGAATATTTGTCTTTTCAAGGCCACTGGGTACTTTTTGTTACATCTGGACATTTTTTATAATATGCATGCCGCGCATTTACGGCGGCTACCACTACGCCTCCGATATTTTGGCTGGAGCCGTAATAGGCCTCGTCTGTTTTGGCGCGGTTAATTCCCTTAAGTTCGTCCCCCAAAAAGTGATGCCATGTGTATCTTTTCTAGAAGAGAAATATACCGGAATATTTTATGCGTTGGCTTTCTTTGCCTCCTATCTAATCGTTACTATGTTCGGCGATGTTCGAGCCGTAATGGATTCTATGATGGAATATCTGGGATAAGCATCACTGCAGCCTCTCCCTTGATTTTAGGTAGCCTCTTCCACTATATAAATAGCCATAAGCAAGGACTTTCATGGCCAAGCCACGCACACTTTTTGATAAAATCTGGGACGACCATGTGATCGAACGTTCGGAGGACGGCACCTGCCTGATCTATATCGACCGGCACCTCGTCCATGAAGTGACGTCGCCACAGGCGTTTGAGGGCTTGCGCGTAGCGGGACGCAAAGTTCATCGCCCCGAGGCCACGCTTGCCGTATGCGACCACAACGTGCCGACGGGCGACCGTTCGAAGCCGATCGAAGATCCGGAATCAAGGCTGCAGGTACAGACGCTTTCCGAAAATTGTGTGGAGTTCGGTGTGCGCCTTTTCGACATGAAAGACATGCGCCAGGGCATCGTCCATATCATCGGCCCCGAACAGGGATTCACCCAGCCGGGCATGACGATCGTTTGCGGGGATTCCCACACATCGACGCACGGCGCGTTCGGGGCGCTGGCATTCGGCATCGGCACGAGCGAGGTCGAGCATGTTCTGGCGACGCAGACGCTGATTCAAAAACCGGCAAAGTCGATGCGGATTACGGTCGACGGCAAGCCCGGCCCCGGCGTCACGGCGAAGGATATTATTCTGTTCATCATCGGCCATATCGGCACGGCGGGCGGCACGGGCTACGTCATCGAATATGCGGGCGAAGCGGTTCGTGCGCTGTCCATGGAGGGCCGCATGACGATGTGCAACATGTCGATAGAAGCCGGCGCGCGCGCAGGCATGGTCGCGCCGGATGACGTCACGTTCCAATATCTGAAAGGCCGCCCGATGGCGCCGAAGGAAGAATTGTGGGACAAGGCGATCGCCTATTGGAAAAATCTCGCGAGCGACGAAGGGGCCGTCTATGACCGCGAAGTCACGCTGCGCGCCGAAGGCATCGCGCCGACCGTGACATGGGGTACGACGCCCGAAGACGTTCTGCCTATCACGGGCACCGTGCCGTCCCCGTCCGATTTCGAGGATGAAGGCAAGAAAGCGTCGGTCGAACGCATGCTCGATTATATGGGATTGAAAGCCGGAACGAAACTCACCGATATCAAAATCGACAAAGTGTTTATCGGTTCCTGCACGAACGCGCGCATCGAGGATTTGCGCGAGGTCGCCAAAATCGCAGGCGGAAAAAAAGTCGCGGATGGGGTTTACGCCATGATCGTTCCCGGCTCCGGCCTCGTCAAGGAAATGGCCGAAGAAGAAGGCATCGCCGATATTTTGATCGAAGCCGGTTTCGACTGGCGCGAAGCGGGATGTTCGATGTGCCTTGCGATGAACGCCGACAGGCTGCAACCCGGCGAGCGCTGCGCCTCCACGTCTAACAGAAATTTCGAAGGGCGTCAGGGCCGCGGCGGAAGGACGCATCTCATGTCACCGGCTATGGCGGCGGCGGCGGCGATTACAGGCAAGCTTACCGACGTTCGGGAGCTTTGAGAACGAACACCCCTTTCCATGTTTCAGAAAAGGGGCAGTTCATTTCAAAAAAATTAAAGACCGTGATTAACGGCCTTGTTTTCCTTGGTTTTGACGGTCGCGCTCAGATTGCTGTTGGCCCTGCTGATCGCGTTTTTGTTGATCCTGGCGTTGCTGGTCGGATTGCGGGCGTTGCTTATTTTCCATTGTTTTTTCTCCTTTGATTTCACGGCATGGAACTGCCGCGTGCCTTACGAACCAGAGCACTCCGCTTGGAGTTCCCACATATTTTTTGAACTTTTTTATGCCTTTGATGCGTTTGTCTTTTTTTTAAAGGAGGATATCATGGCCAAGAAAAATTCATTTAACGTATTGTCTCAAAAGGTCGCTTATTATAGCGGCCATCCGGCTACGTTCGTTTCCGCGTTGGCAATCGTCATTCTATGGGCAGTCACAGGCCCGATTTTTGGATTCAACGATACCTGGCAACTCGTCATCAACACAGGCACCACCATCATCACCTTTCTGATGGTTTTTTTGATTCAGAGTACGCAGAACCGGGATACGGCGGCGATGCAAATTAAACTGGATGAGCTTATCCGCACTTCGAAGGGCGCTCATACGGTTCTCCTAGACCTGGAAGAGCTGGGCGAGGATCAGCTGGAACATATCAGGATGCAATACGGAAAAATTGCCAGCGAAGCGCGCAAAGCGCTTAAATCAGAAAAATCTGATACGGACATGCCTTTCATAGATATCAAGAAGCTGAATGCTGAATAATCTATACACGGCCGGAAAAGGCATGGTAAAAAACCAGCACGGCATGGTTGCCGCCTGTTTTGTTAACAAAGCTTTAACCGGCCGGGCATAGGGTTGAAGTGAAGGACATTAAAGAGACAGCATGAACGAAATCATGACACCGTCGCTGGATCTGGAAACGATCGCGCCCCTGGCATCGTTCGACATAGAGATGCATATCCGGCTTCACCCTTACGATCACGAGCGCCTTGAACCCGTCTACGCGGTTCTGGACGAAGAGATACGCGCATTTTCACCGATATCGGTAGAAGACAACGCCCTTCCGTTCAGCGGACGCGTCGTTCAATCCTACGGTGCTTATCTTGCCGATCATCTGGAATGGACGTCCAGGACGCTCGGCGATTTTCTTTATCATCGGGGACATGAAGAGTTCATCGTGAACAAGGTCGTACAGGCATTCAAAAGGCACGACATCGGCAAAACGCTACAGCCGGGCCTCTGGAAGATTACTGAAGGCAAGCAAAATATCTCTGAAGGTCAAAAGCGCGAACGGGCGATGCATGCCGAACTCGGCGCCGGGCATATTCGGAAAACATTCCGGCGGCGGCTCGGCGATTGCAGCCGCAATGAAAGCGCGGGCATCGGCATTGCCGAACATCTCGCCCTGATGCATCACGAGCGTCTGAATGGCAGCGGCCCACAGAAAAAGACGGCGGCGGATATGTGCCCTATCCTGCGCTCGGCGACGATCGTCGATACGTTCCATGGCAAATTGAAAGCCGGAAAGGCGGCGGATAAGATTTTCGACGAAATGGCCGGCCCCAAGCATGAGGGGGAATTCGATCTTCCGCTCCTGACAAAATTCCGCGAGTTTTACGCAAG
>DASTUM010000001.1:0-5534 GCA_035759665.1 Micavibrio sp. | reverse complement strand
AGCGAAAGCAAGCCCCACCATCCCCGCCACGACCAGCAGAATGCAGGATAAGGTTTTCGCGTTCCTGTCCATCAATTCGCATCCCGTTCGATGACAGGCCCCGCCGGATATTGCGTGGGCGCCACGCTTTTCAGCCGGTTGATAACGGTTGTGGGAATGTAGTGCGGATATTCAGGCATGGTTGGCGATCTTCACCATGGTCACGATCCAGATAAGCGCGATCCACGCCAAAATGGCGGCGAGGATCATGAAATTCTTGGCGCGCTTGCGCTTGTGAATATCGGATAGAGGCATAATCAAACCTTATCGATCATCAGGGCGGTGAACAGGGCAAAGAGATAGAACACCGAATAGCCGAACATTAATTTGGCGGACCGGTGCGTTTTGTCAACGAGCACGCGGCAATTGGTGAACAGGAAGAACACCGACAGCGCGAACGCGAAAATTCCGTATCCAATCTCGGCGATGCCGAGAATATACGGCGCGACGGAAAGCGGAACCATAAAAAGCGTATAGGCCATCATCTGTATTTTTGTCGAACGCTCCCCGGATACGACGGGCAGCATCGGAATGTTGGCGCGCTTGTAATCTTCGTTGGCGAACAGCGAGAGCGCCCAGAAATGCGGCGGCGTCCAGAAAAAGATGATGCAGAACAGGATGATCGAGGCGGTGGAAATATCGCCCGTCACTGCGGCCCATCCGATCATCGGCGGAAATGCGCCTGCCGCGCCGCCGATCACGATATTCTGCGGCGTCCGGCGCTTGAGCCACATCGTATAGACGAAAACATAAAACAGGTTGGCGAAACCGAGCAGGGCTGCCGCCATCCAGTTCACGGCGACCCCCATCGTCATGATGGAAAGCAGCGAGAGAATGACCCCGAAAGAAAGGGCCTCGTCCGCGTTTACGCGACCCAGCGGGATAGGGCGGTTTTTCGTGCGGTTCATGACGGCGTCTATATCGCGGTCGTACCACATGTTGATCGCGCCCGCCGCGCCTGCGCCAATGGCGATGCAGAGAATGGCGGTCGCCGCGATCACGGGATGTAAGCTCGCAAAGCCGGGCGCAACCCACATCCCGGCAAATCCCGTGAACACGACAAGGCTCATCACCTTGGGTTTCAGCAGGGCGAAATAATCCTTAACGGTGGCTTCGGATATGATGTCTGTGGCGGCGTCGCTCATGGCGTTGTTTTACCACGAAGGGGGCCGGATTCATCAAAAAAATAGGATCAGGCAGCGTCTTTTTTAATGGTTTTAGCCACGATTTCCGCGGCCAGCATGGATAGCCCGGTCAATAGCGCCAGAACGGCGAAGACGATGTCGCTGTTTTCTTCGAACGGGCTGACATACAGATAGACGAAGAGGGCGCAGGTACCCCAGCCTGTCGCGCGTCCGGCCCATGCCAGATGGCGGGCCTTGAGCAAGATCGCCAGATGGATGAAAAAGAACAGGACGACGGCGAAGCGGATCATGTCAGTGCTGCAGGATTCGTTTGGCGGCGGTTTCGTCCACGGGGCGGCAGGTGACGATGGTATCGTCCATCATGGCGAGAAATTTGTCCTTCAGCGCCGGGGAATCGAATTCGAAGCCCATGATCGCCCGTCCGATGGCTTCGCCGGAATAGGCGTAGTTGAAATAGCAGACATTGGCGACGCCGGAGATTTTCCGCATGAAATCGCGCAAGGCTCCCTTGCGTTCCGGAAAATGTATGTGCATGAGAACCGGGTCTTTGAACAGCGCCGGATTGTAATTGATGATGCGATAGCGTACGTCGGGATCGAGCGTAACGTCTTCAAACGCTACGCCTTCCTTTTTCAGATGCTCGTCGAGCTGTTCCATTGCGGACGGCGCGGCTTCCAGACCGATGATTGGCCAGGCCATTTTCTCGTCGATCTTGCCGTACAGGAATTCGGAGACGGATATATCCTTGAAATGCCGGTCGAGGAGCGCGAGCATGCCGCCCCTTTCTTCGTCGATGGGAAATCGCATGTACCTGCGGCGATGCGCGCCGACAGCCGAGCGCTGCGCGATATGGCCCAGCTTGTTGAAATCCATGTTCGCGCCGGTCAGGATGCAAAGAAGTTTTTTTCCCTGTACTTCTTTTGGGTACGTATCCGCGTACTGGATAAGACCGGCAAGGCCCATGGCGCCCGACGGCTCGGGTATCACGCGTTTCGCATCCCACATTTTCTGGATGGCGGCCGACACTTCCTCGTTGGTGACGGTGATGTACGCATCGATATATTTGCGGCAGATTTCAAAGGCGAGATCGCCGGGACGCGTCACCGCCGTGCCGTCGCAGAACGTATCGACGGAATCGAGCGTGACGGGTTTCCCCGCCTCTATCGATGCTTTCATGGACGCCTGATCGACGCCCTCGACGCCGATGATTTTGATATTCGGGTTGTGAATTTTCAGCCAGCTGGAGACCGCGCCCGCCATGCCGCCGCCGCCGATCTGGACGAAGGCGTAATCGAACGGCCCTTGGCCGGAGAGCATGATTTCATCCGCGATGGTGGCTTGCCCCGCCATCGTATAGAGGTCGTCGAACGGGTGGATATAGGTCGATTTGTTTTTCTCGACGTAAATTTTCGCGGCCTCGGCGGATTCGTTGTAGTTGTCGCCGTGGAGCACGATCTCGACATGTTCGCCGCCGTGACGGCGCACGGATGTCTGTTTCATCATCGGCGTTGAGAGCGGCATGAAAATCTTCGCCTGAAGGCCGAGCTTGTGCGCGGCGAGCGCTACCCCCTGCGCATGGTTGCCCGCGCTGGCGGCGACGACCGCATCGCATCCGGTTTTCTCATGATGGACGCGCACGGCATTGTACGCGCCGCGCCATTTATAGGCGTTGATCGGGCCGAGATCCTCACGCTTGACGAAAATCCTATAGCCGCCGCCGTTATTGTAGATTTCCTGCAAAGGCGTCGGCTGTCCCGCCTGATAGACGCGGGTGCGGGCGCGAAGCGCTTCTTCGAATAGCTGGTCGGATGCGGCGGATGTCATGGTCGGGCCCTCTAAGCCCCATAAAAAAGCAGGATTTTTCAATATCTGCAAGTTTTATGGCAGGCTTAGGGAAGCGGTGCTTTCGGAGCGTCTTGCCCTATAGATTTTACCGCAGTGTAGCTGTGTATTGGCTTTGCGATGTCCTTTAAAACATCTATGACATCTTTTTGCCCGAACATTTCTGCAAATTCCAAAGGCGTGCGGCCTGTACGGCTATAGTAGTTACGACCTTTTATATCGGCTATTTCAGGGGTGACATAGTTAATGATTCTAGCGGCGTAGGGTAACCCCAAATAAGCAGCCATATGGTATAAATTGTTGCCGTTTTTATCGACTACCGGGTGTTCTTTTTTTACGGCATCGGGCAGCGCTTTCCAATTATCGAGCCATACGGAAAGACTGGTCACCGCCTTTTCCGGGTCCTTTTTCTTTACCTTGCACTTTCCCCAGTCTTGCAAGCTGGCGAACAGGGCGGTTTGAATATCTGCCGGGTCGGATGCGTTTAATTTTTTGTCCGGGCACAGGCCTACAGTTTTGGCCAGTTGATGGAATGTTTCTTTTAACACTGTATTCATGACGCACCTCAAATCCTGTTAAAAATTGTATCCACCAAATGGCATAAAATTAATATTATGTCAATACATTTTTCATTTTCTCGCTTTTGCGGCGTTAATCTGCTATAATGGGATTGTTAACGCCACGGGGCTGTCCGCGGCGTTTTTTATTGGCATGTTGACCATCTTGACCAACATTTTCAGGCAATGTCGATCATGGTCAACATAGTCAACATTAAGCAAAAACCCCGCTTTCGCGGGGTTTCTTAACTTTTGGCCTATTTGACTTTCGGCTGAATGTCGAACTGATGGAAAGGCGGAGGTGAACTCAACGTCCATTCCAGAGTCATGCATTGCGGCGGCACGTTCCAGTAGTTGCCGCCGACCCTGCGGCCAAAGCACATCGTCCACAATGCTATCACAAGGAACATGATGATCGACATGCCGGTGAGGTAGGCGCCCATGGTGGAAACGTAGTTCCACAAATGCTGGCCGTAATCCTGTGCCAGAATCCATTCGACTTTCTTGACCGGATTGACGAACGGGCCTTGCAGTTCCGGCGGCGGGATCGGCCCGGCGTAATCGACGTAACGGCGCGGCATTCCTTGCAATCCGAGGAAGTGTTGCGGGAAAAACACCAGGTTGACGCCGATGAAGGTGATCCAGAAATGGAGCTTGCCCGCCCATTCCGGATACTGGCGCCCCGACATCTTGCCGATCCAGTAGTAGAAACCGGCGAAAAGGCCGAATACCGCGCCGAGCGAGAGGACGTAGTGGAAGTGTGCGACGACGTAGTAGGTGTCATGCAGCGAGACGTCCATACCCGCGTTGGCGAGCACGACGCCCGTCACGCCCCCCATGGTGAACAGGAAGATAAACCCGATTGCCCAGAGCATCGGCGCCTTGAACTCGATGGAGCCGCCCCACATGGTGGCGATCCACGAGAAGATCTTGATGCCCGTCGGCACGGCGATGATCAGCGTGGCCGTCGTGAAATAAGCCTGCGAATTGACGCTCATCCCCGACGTGTACATGTGGTGCGCCCACACGATAAAGCCGACGAAGCCGATCGCGATGATGGCGTATGCCATGCCGAGATAGCCGAATATAGGCTTCTTCGAGAAGGTCGATACGATTTGCGAGACGATGCCGAAGGCCGGCAGGATCATGATGTAGACTTCCGGGTGGCCGAAGAACCAGAAAAGATGCTGGAACAAAATCGGGTCGCCGCCGCCTTCGGGATTGAAGAAGGCCGTGCCGAAATTGCGGTCGGTCAGCAGCATCGTGATCGCGCCGCCGAGAACGGGCACGGAGAGCACGAGCAGGAACGCGGTGACCAGCATCCCCCAGATGAAAAGCGGCATTTTATGCAGCGTCATGCCGGGCGCGCGCATATTGAACACGGTGGTGATGAAGTTCGCCGCGCCGAGGATGGAACTCGCCCCCGCAAGGTGGATGGAGAAGATAACCATGTCGACGGACAGGCCGGCATGGCCTGCGACGCTGGAAAGCGGCGGGTAGAGAGTCCAGCCCGTACCCGCGCCTGGGCCGGGGCCGCCATTGACGAAGGCGGAACAGACGAGCAGCAGGAATGCCGGGACGAGCAGCCAGAAAGAAATATTGTTGAGGCGCGGGAAGGCCATATCCGGCGCACCGATCATCAGTGGCAGGAACCAGTTGCCGAATCCGCCGATCAGGCCGGGCATGATGACGAAGAAAACCATAATCAGGCCGTGGGCGGTGACCCACACGTTCCATTGGTGGCCGTCATGGGCGAGCTGGACACCCGGATCGCCCAGCTCATAGCGCATCAGGATTGAAAAGCCTGCGCCGAACAGGGCCGCGAAAACCGAGAAAAACATATAGAGCGTGCCGATGTCCTTATGATTCGTGGACATGAACCAGCGGACGAAAAATCCGGGTTTGTGGTCGTGGGCATGATCGTTGTGATGGGCGTTGTCGGCCGTGGTGG